>JACAFC010000024.1 GCA_013388515.1 Ignavibacteriaceae bacterium
AATATCTGTATAGTATAGTCCATCAAATCTGGAAGCAAATATTTTATTATTCAATATTGCAAAATTATACGTAAATACTCCCGGCTGGTACTCAAACAAATTCCATTGAGTGAGGTTATTGGAACTCGAGTAATAATATGTACCACTTATTCTTGCGATCATAGCTATCACTGTATTATAATAAATTTGCAGCGAACCATTCTCAACGAAACTAAAACCCGGATCAAATTGAAGCCATGTTAAACCGCCATCTGTGCTTGAATAAATACCCTGCGAACCGGTGCCATAGAGAATAGATCCTTTGCTGATAATAGAATTCATAGAGGTTCCTAATGAACTAAACTTAGTAAAAGGAACCTCAGTCCAGTTTGTTGAACCGGCATCGTTGTAATAAATATTTGCATTAGCTCCCGATCCAGTTATAAGCCTTCCATTAAAATTATAAAGTGCAAAAACGTTTCCTGCAATGTTCATAGGTATGTTATTATTAAATGGTGACCATGCATTACCATCAATTCTGGCTGCATATATAGAAGACCCAATGGTTCCAGCATAAATACTGTCACCGCGTTGCACCAATTCTTCAATGTCGATTATTCCGGTTAAGCCATTATTAAATGTGGTCCACGAAACTCCATTATTAGTACTTTTAAAGACACCATGCGCATAAGTTCCAACAAAAATTGTATTATCAACTTTTAGTATGGTTGAAATAAAATCAACTTCTTCCTTAATTACAGCTGAAGGGTTCCAAGTGTTTCCTGAGTCTGCACTAATATAAAGCCTGTTACCTGTGCCGGCATAAAGTGTATCGTTAAATTCATATACCGTTGAATACTCGCTGACTGGGAGATTTTCAACAAGATTCCACTGTGCACTAATTCTGGTTTGAATTAAAACGACTGAAATAAAAACAATTTTTACAAAGTAGTTCATATTTTCTTAAGTTGAATAAATAATATTTGCTATGATATAATTACAAAATTTCAATACATAATGTGAGTTTTTTAACTATTATCAAAGTCAATAATTTTTAGATAGTATGCAAAACATTGACAAAATACAGAAATTAAGTGATACGTTGGGTGAGTTAACGATAACTAAATATCCTTGATATAATTTAATAATTGTATATTTTAAAATGATTTAAAATTCACAACAAATTCTTGATGAATAAAACAATTCACAAAATATATATAGGTTTCTTTATAATTATTGGAATTAGCCTAACAACATTTTTATTGATTGATGGATTCTCTTACTATACTACTTCAGTTGAAGAGAGATTTTTTCATTCCGATCACAAATTATTAAAACCAAGCGGTGTAGTTGGACATGGATTAGGTATTATCGGATCATTTATGATGATTGCCGGTGTAGGAATCTATATGCTTAAGAAACGTAAACCGAGACTTATCCAATTCGGGTATTTAAAACATTGGTTGGAACTCCACATTTTTCTATGCACTGTTGGACCAATGCTTATTTTGTATCATACAGCATTTAAATTCGGGGGAATTGTTTCAATAAGCTTCTGGAGTATGACTGCTGTTGTATTAAGCGGTGTTATTGGAAGGTTTATTTATATTCAAATTCCACGGTCAATACAAGGCAATGAATTAGAGATCGAAGAAATAAATTCCATAAGCAATAATTTAACTGCAAAACTTAAATCTGAATTTGGAATTAACGGGAAATTTTCTCGCCAGCTTGAAAGTATTTCATTCGCCCATGAATACAAAGAAGCATCACTTAGCAGAAGTGTAGTTTTAGTTTTTCAGGACTATTTTCGATCTCTGGCCTTGTTAAAAAAATTGTACAAAGAAATAGACGCAACCGATTTATCTAAAAGAAAAGCAGCGCAAGCAAAACGTCTAATAAAAAATAAAGTCGTACTCAGCAGAAGAATAGGTATGCTCCGAACGATGCACAAACTCTTTAAATACTGGCATATAATCCATCTTCCTTTTGCAATTGTAATGTTTGTTATAATGTTCATTCACATCATAGTTACAATATTATTTGGTTACAAATGGATCTTTTAGGAGGTAAAATGAAATTTAAGCTGCGATATTTATATGGAGCTTTACTGCTTATTGTTGTACTTACATTTTTTTTAGTAAATAATAACAACGATAAGCAAAAAGCATTACTAACCGGTGAAATAGAAAATAAAGAAATGCCTGATGATGCTGTACATAAAGGACTGGAAAATTCCAATTCACCAAACAAAAGCAATGTTTCTTCATCAGTTTTTGAGCGGTTAGAAAAAATGAAAAGTGAAGTTGCTCAAAATCCTACAGATACCTCAAAGTTAAAGGAATTAGCTGATTTTTTAACTGCCGCACATAAGCCTGATGAGGCAATACCATACTACGAAAAAATCCTGAAGATTGATCCAATAAATATCGATGTGCTTTTTAATTTATCATACATTTACAACAATAAACTTGATTTCGTTCGCGCTGAAACTTACACTAATCGTATCCTTAAACTTGAACCGGCTAACACTCAGGCAATTTATAATTTGGGAGCAATTTTCGCATCAAAAGGTCAGAAGGAAAAAGCAAAGGTAATATGGGAAAAACTAGTGAAGAATTATCCAGGCTCTCCTGCATCCGATTTAGCTAAAACTAGTTTGAACAAATTATGACTCCATCCACGGTAATTTTTTTTAATGCTAGATGAACTTATTATTGCTATAATAAAGTAATAATAACTGCTTAATATTACTATTTGACATTATTGTCTCATTTTTAAATATGCATATTGGCAATAATTTTAGTGGCAAGTTAGCATGAAAATTGTATTCTTAATAACCATTAATCCTCAATATATTATTCATTATTATGGAAGTACTGCTGGAAAATATTCTAAGTTACTTTGTTGTAGCTGTAATAATAGGATTTATTTTCTTTTATTATCTAAGACGCAATCGACAGAAAACTGAAACAACTATTAAGAAGATAGAAAAAGCAAAAGAATTCGGACTTCATGAACCGGTATCACTGCATCCAGTAGTTGATGTGGAATCTTGTATTGGCAGCGGTGCTTGTATTGAAGCATGTCCTGAACATGATGTATTAGGAATTGTAAACGGAAAAGCAACAACTATAAATGCCTCAAGATGTGTAGGACATGGTGCATGTTTTCATGCATGCCCTGTTCAAGCTATTACACTCTGTATTGGAACAGAAAAACGTGGAGTTGAACTTCCTCACATAAGTCAAGAATTTGAAACAAATATCAAAGGTTTATACATAGCTGGTGAGCTAGGTGGAATGGGCCTAATTAAAAATGCAGTAGAACAAGGTAAACAAGCTATTGTTTACATTTCTAAAAAGCTGCAAACACTCCCCTCTGCCACCTACGATGTAATAATTGTAGGGGCGGGACCAGCAGGCATATCTGCTTCACTAATGGCTGAAAAACTTAAATTAAAATTCAAGACAATTGAACAGGATTCTTTAGGTGGGACTGTATTCAGTTTCCCGCGCTCTAAAATTGTGATGACTTCACCAATGGACCTTACTCTTCATGGAAAGGTTAAACTAGGTGAAACTAATAAATCCGAACTGCTTGCACTATGGCAAAATGTGCTCAACAAAAACAAAATAAAAATTCATGAACATGAAAAAGTTGAATCCATTCAGAGAATGGACGGAACTTTTGAACTAATAACAAATAAAAAAAGCTATTCTACTAGAACAGTCCTCTTGGCAATTGGCCGAAGAGGATCTCCACGCAAACTAGGAGTTATTGGTGAAGAAAAAGAAAAAGTTTTTTATCGGCTGCTTGAACCAGAGTTAATTCAGAATAAGAAAATTTTGGTGGTAGGTGGAGGAGATTCTGCTGTTGAATCGGCTCTTATTATTGCAAATGAAGGTAATGAAGTGACTCTTTCGTATCGTGGGGACGCCTTCTCCCGATTGAAACCCAAAAATCTTGAAATGATTAATGAAGCTAATAAACTCCAAAAGATAAATACTATTCTAAACTCAAATGTTAAAGAGATTAAGGACCACAGCGTAATTTTAACTTTGCCATTTGAGAACAAAGAGATAGAGATTGATAACGATTTGGTGTATATCTTTGCCGGTGGTGAGCTGCCAACAGTTTTTCTTGAAAAGGTTGGAATAAGGATTACAAAAAAATACGGTGATGCATTATTAAAGCATATTTCATAAATATTAATATTAATTGGATGCAAAAGTATTTTTTGATTTTATTTTTGATAAACTTGAGTGTTAAAGCACAAATTTCACCAGGTGAGCTTACCAAAGCACATTCTAGTCTTGAAGGAATGAGTAATTGCACAAAATGCCATGAACTTGGTGAAAGTGTTACAAATTCAAAATGTTTGGGTTGCCATTCTGAAATAAAATCTTTAATCCAGCAAGGCAAAGGATATCATTCATCGGCAAGTGTAAAGGGAAAGGATTGTTTTGACTGCCATAGTGAGCATAACGGAAGAGATTTTAAGATAATTCACTTTGATCCTAAAAACTTTGATCATAAAAAAACCGGTTATCAATTAACAGGTGCTCACTTAAATGCTGAGTGCAGCGATTGTCATCAATCTAAATTGATTACATCTTACATTTCAAAAAAGAAAAGCGGGACTTATTTAGGATTAAGCAGAGAGTGTAAGAACTGTCACGAAGACATTCACCAGTTCAGATCTAAAAGAGATTGTTCAGCATGTCATTCGACGGAGAAATTTAAACCGGCAGAAAATTTTGATCATGCTAAAACTCAGTTTGTTTTAACTGGTATGCATCAAAAAGTCGAGTGTTCAAAATGCCATCAATCTGTACATCAAAACGGTAAGAAACTTCAAATATTCAGTGTGAGTAAATATTCTTCATGCAAATCATGCCATAGAGATGTTCATAATAACAAATTCGGGAATAATTGTGAATCATGTCATAACACTTCATCATTTCACAGTATTGCCCAAAGTAAGTTTGATCACAATAAGACTGCATTTCCATTAATCGGAAAACACAGATTAACGAACTGCACTAACTGTCACAAAACAACTTTAACAGAAAAAATAAAGCATGAAATGTGCATTGATTGTCATAAGGATTATCATAATGGAGAATTCCTGGCAGTAAACAGAAATCGAGATTGCTCTGAGTGCCATTCAGAAATTGGGTTTACTCCCTCCAAGTTTACGATTGAAAAACATAATACCTCAAAGTATATTCTTTCGGGGGCACATCTTGCAGTTTCCTGTAAGAGCTGTCATTCAAAAAACGATGCTTGGTTTTTTAGGAATATTGGAACAGATTGCATTGATTGCCACGAAAATATTCATGGAAGCGAATTAGCTTTAAAGTACTTACCGGAGAACAAATGCAGTTCTTGTCACACTAACGAAAGTTGGAAAATAATAAATTTCAATCACGATATAACTGATTTTAATCTTGAAGGTAAACATAAAAATGTGAGCTGCATTAACTGTCATACCTTGAACAATGATGGAGTGAGAAATATTTATTTCGCTTCTACAAAGTCCAACTGCGAATCATGTCATATGGATATTCATTTTGGACAATTCGTGCAATCATCAGGCAATTATTGCTTTAGCTGCCACTCATTCGAAAATTGGAAACCGGATAAGTTCGATCATGAAAAGACTAAATTTTCTCTTAAGGGAGCACATTCAAAAATTGCTTGCATTCAATGCCATAAATTAATTACCTCCGGGCCGAATTCTTTCATCAAATATAAATTGGAAGACTTTAGATGCGCTTCATGTCATATCTAATAATAATTTTTCTTGTTTTGTCTTTTAATTCATTGGCACAATCACCACATGGAAATTTAAAGAATTATGATTGCTCTGATTGTCATGAATCAACCTCGTGGAAGATCAGTGCATCACTTAATAGATTTAACCATTCTCAAACGGGATTTGTGCTTGTTGGACAACATTCTTTAGTTAATTGCGTTTCTTGCCATACAAACTTGGAGTTTTCAAAAGCTCAAACAAATTGTATTTCTTGTCATAAAGATATTCATCAAAATACCGTCGGTGGAGAGTGTTCAAATTGTCACACTCCAGAGACATGGCTAATATCCAAAAGTAATGAACTGCATCAAAAAAGTCGTTTCCCTTTAATAGGTTCTCATTTAAAAGCCGATTGCATTCAGTGTCATTCAGGTTATAGTAATCTGAATTTTTCTGCATTAGGTATTAATTGCGTTGATTGTCATCTAGCTAACTATCAGGCAGCGCAAAATCCAAATCATGCAGCATCTGGTTTCTCGACTGATTGTCTGGACTGCCACAGCATGTTACAGGATAAATGGTCGACAGAGATATTTGCACACAATTTCTTCCCACTAACTGGCGGTCATAATATTAATAATTGTTATTCATGCCATAAAACAGGCAGTAATTTTGCAGGTCTGTCAAATGATTGCTTTTCTTGTCATCAAAAAGAATACAACGAGACTTTAAATCCTCCGCATTTATCAAATAACATCCCAACAAATTGTAAAGTTTGTCATTCGATTCAGGGTTGGAAACCAGCTAGTTTTGATCATAACTTGACCCAATTTCCACTTACTGGAGCACATATTAACACATCTTGTTCTAGCTGCCATCAAAATGGATATACTTCTGTTTCAACATCTTGCGTTAGCTGTCATCAATCAAACTATAATTCAACAGCTAATCCAAATCATATTGTTTTATCCCTTCCGACGGACTGTCAAGCATGCCATACAACGAACCCGGGTTGGAAACCAGCTTCTTTCCCAATTCATGATAATTTTTATCAGTTAATTGGTGCGCATGCTGCAATTGCTAATAACTGTAACTCTTGTCATAATGGAAACTATAACAACACCCCCAATAGTTGTTATGGCTGTCATACAAATACGTATAATTCAACAATTAATCCTCCTCATGCCTCTTCCGGCTTTAATACGGAATGCCAGACATGTCATTCACAGAATGCATGGAAACCCGCAAACTGGGATCATGATGGACAGTACTTTCCTATTTACAGTGGTAAGCATAATGGAAAGTGGAATACTTGTTCTGAATGTCATTCGACACCATCAAATTACAGTTTGTTTTCTTGTATAGATTGCCATGAACACAACAAAACAAAAATGGATGATGAACATCGTGGTGTTAGCGGATATGTTTATGCAAGTAATGAATGTTTTTCTTGTCATCCAAGAGGAACTAAGGAAGGTGCATTTGATCATTCAACATCAGCATTTCCATTAACCGGTGCACATCAAACAGTTGATTGCAGTCAATGTCATAAATCTGGATATGCAAACACTCCAACAAGCTGTTTTGAGTGTCATCAACCGCATTATGCAGCTTCTACCAATCCTAATCATACAACATTAAGTATATCAACTGAATGTACTTCTTGCCATACTACCAATGCAGGTTGGAAGCCGGCACAATTTCCACAGCATGACACTTACTTTGCATTAACAGGTGCTCATGCTCTGATTTCCAATGATTGCAGCAGATGCCATAATGGTAATTACTCAAATCTGCCTAACACTTGTGTATCTTGTCATCAATCTGCCTACAGCAATGCAATTAACCCTAACCATTCTCTTGCCGGTTTATCAACATTGTGCGAAACTTGTCATAGCTCTAATGCTTGGATTCCATCAACTTTTAATCATACATCTACTGGATTTAATTTAGAAGGTAAACATTCATCCACTCAGTGTTCTTCTTGCCACAAGGGCTCCACAACTGGATTGAACAACTCTTGCGTATCTTGTCACCAGAATGACTACAACAGTGCACTTAACCATACTTCACAAGGTTTTCCAACTAATTGTGAAATGTGCCATAATGCTGTGGCTTGGAATCAAACTACATTTAATCATAACAATACTAACTTTCAGCTAACTGGTGCACATATTTCAACTGAGTGTTCAAATTGCCACAAAAACGGATACTCAAATACACCTACTGAATGTTCCAGCTGTCACTTAACTAATTTTAACAATTCGACAAACCCGAGTCACACTGCATTAAGTCTATCCACTCAATGTCAAACATGCCATACAACGAACCCGGGTTGGAAACCAGCTTCTTTCCCAATTCATGATAATTTTTATCAGTTAATTGGTGCGCATGCTGCAATCAAAGATGATTGTGCAAACTGCCATACGAACGGGTACAATAATACACCAAATGAATGTTATGGCTGCCATCAAAGTGACTACCTAAATACTACAAATCCCCCACATCAAAGCAGCCAATTTCCAACTGACTGCTTACCTTGTCATACTCAGAATGCTTGGACTCCAGCAAGTTTTGATCATGATAACCCGTACTTTCCTATATATTCCGGCAAGCATAGGGGTAAATGGAATAAATGCTCTGATTGTCATACAAACCCGACTGATTATTCAGTTTTTTCCTGTATTGACTGCCATGAACATAATAAAACTAAGATGGATGATAAACACAAGGAGATAAACAATTATGTTTATGCAAGCTGGGCTTGCCTAGATTGTCATCCCCGTGGAAGTGAGATGGGAATTAAACAAAAAGTATTGCAGCGTGTTGATTAGAGATTGGTGAATTATGATAAATGTTAAATTTAAATTTATTTGTTTATTCATTGGCCTGATTGCAAGCTTGCAAGCACAATCAATTGAAAAAATCGGAAAAGTATCTTACAAATCATCTCAAAACGTTTATGTCCAATTTGATAACACCGATGGTATTAAATCAGGTGATACGCTTTTCATTAAGCCGCAATCGAAGTTAATCCCTGCATTGAAGGTTCAATTTATCTCATCAAGATCATGTGCCGGAATACCACTAAACATTAATAATATTAAAGTTGGGGACCAGTTTATCGCAATTATTTTGGATGAACCGATAAATAATATAATTGTTCAGGATTCAATTGCTCAAGTTAGATTAACAACTGTCCTGGAGCCAGAACCTCTCTTACCAAAGAAGCAAAATGTAATTGTTAAGAAGCACTCATCATCGGGAAGGATTTCAATACAATCTTATTCCAGTTTAACTAATGGCAGATTGTTGAGTGATGATCAAAGATGGAGATATACATTTTCCTACTATGCAGAGAATATAAGTGAATCTGCCCTCTCTTTCTCAAGTTATCTTAATTATAGTTATAGAACTGCTCATTGGAATGTTATAAAGAAAAATCCATGGGATAACTTGAAAGTGTACGATTTATCAATTGGTTATAATTTTGATTCGGGAACTAATATAAAACTCGGAAGGTATCTCAATCCAAAAGTCTCAAGTATTAGCTCTGTTGATGGTATTCAGTTCCAGAAATACTTTTCAAGTTATTTCGGCGGAATAATAATAGGGTCACGCCCCGATTTTTCAACATTAGGTTTTAATTCAAAACTTTTCGAATACGGCGGTTACTTTGGTAGAACTGATACAATAAACAACAGACTGATGGAAAATACACTAGCGGTTTTTAATCAAACTAATGATTTTAAAACTGACAGACGATTCATGTATTTTCAGCATACAAATTCTCTTCTCAAAGATTTTAATTTACTTCTATCTTCCGAAGTTGATTTTTATTCACGGGAAAATGGGAAGGAAAAAAATAAACCAAAATTAACCAGCCTTTTTATTTCTACACATTATTCACCCGCAAGAGTAATTTCTTTTTCTTTATCCTATGATGCACGAAAAAATGTAATCTACTATGAAACATTTAAAAACACCTTGGACAGTATTATAGAAAATGAAACTAGACAAGGATTAAGGTTGGGAACAAATGTCCGTCTGTTTAACAGCGTTTACATAGGCCTTAACGCAGGGTACAGATTTTTAAAAAAGGATATTAAACCAACTAGAAATTTCAACGGGAATTTAACGTATTCTCAGATCCCTTTTATAGAAATATCTCCTGCTTTTTCTTATTCGCGCTTAATTAGTAATTATGTTGATGGTTCTATTTATGGTATTAGACTTACAAAATATTTTTCATTTATTGATTACACTATATCACTCTCCTATACAAAAATTGATTACGAGTATCTATCGACTGCTGCTAAGTTGAAACAAGATAATATTACAGCAGATTTATCCGGCAAGATACTGGATCATCTTTATCTTACCGGAAGTTATGAAGGAGTATTTGAGAGCAATCTAAATTATAGCAGAATATTATTTGAACTGAGTTTTAGGTTTTAGTTTTCTAAGCTAGCTGCTAAGAGTACATTTTCGATATTCTTAAGTCAATTTTTCATATTAAAAACAAAAATATTTCTTCGATTCATTCAATACCGCCTGTTTGACATGAGGGCATAGTAATTGCTAAACATTATTTTGATTCTGATTCTTGCTTGACAGAACTTCAAACCAATTCAGTTTTCTTGTTAAAAACATTATTACTGCAAGTACGATAAACAGTGAAATATTTCCAAACAACAATGCATAATCTTGTAATTGCAGAATAATGTACATCAAACCATAGAACAGCGTCAGTATGGTCATAATAATGATGCTTATTTTAAAACTAGAATAAATGCTTTTTATATAAAATCCAATCAGAACAATTATCGAAATACTGGAAATCAGATAAGAATATTTAAAGACAATATATTCTGAAATAGATAATAGCAGCGAATAAAATATAACTAGTGACAACCCTACAAGAAGATATTGAATTGGATGAATAACTTTTTTACTAAATATCTCTATCATAAAAAAGCTAACAAAAGTTAAGATAATAATCATCACACCATATTTGGATGTTCTCATAGTTTTTTGGTATTCATCCACCGGCATGAGAAGCTTAACACCAAAAGTACTTTTGAATACTTCATAATTAGTGTTAAACCAAACCTGAGGATATTCGCGATTGAAATGATTTATTTTCCAGTCAGCAGAAAATCCATTATTGCTCACTTTTCTAGCGTTTGGTAAATAGGAACCGCTAAAGCTTGGATTGTTCCATTTAGAACTCATTTTAACTTCTGTAGTTTTACCTAGAGGGATAAATTCTGCGGAGGAACTGCCTCTTAAATTTAATTCAACCATAAATGCAGCTTGTGTATCACCCTCAAAATCTAGATTTGACGAAAATCCATTTTTAAAGACAACATTATTCTTTAAACCAGGAACTACTGTTAAATCCTTGTCATTTATTCGCAGTTTGACATTTTCTTCAATGCCTCTCAAATCTGAAATGTTAAATGAAATATATTTCTCAACTGATGTAAGTCTGCCGACATTTTCATCTTCGCTGATAAAATTAGGGAAATTACCCGTAAGCCTAATTTTAGATTTGTAAAGTACCACTTCATAAATACCTCGATAGCGAATTTCGGGTATGAGTTCACACACAATTTCTAGATTGTCAGGTAAAATATGAACATATTTTTCTGTAACAATTTTTTCTCCATCTTTATTTAGATTGGTATAAGTTTTTTCAACAGTTATAATTGGTCCAGCAACAACCTGCTCACCAGCCCAGCTTCCGTAAACTTCTTGAACTGCTTCCACGCGATTTCCTTGTATCTCAAAAATCAAAGATAGGATCATATTCAATATAATGAATAGTAATACCACTATTCCAAAA
>JACAFC010000264.1 GCA_013388515.1 Ignavibacteriaceae bacterium
CTCGATCTTTTCGGGATCGACGCGCCGGCCCACATGACGGGGAGGACGCTATTGTGATCTCGCGGCGCCGCCTGCTTCTTGCCTGCTGCGTTCTGACCGCCGCGCTCGCGGCGGGGTCCGGATGCGCCCAGGGTCCCAAACCGCTCCGCAACGCGCGGAGCGTCGTCATCCTCGGGATCGACGGCATGGATCCCAAGCTCCTCGAAGCTTTCATGGCGAAGGGGCGTATGCCCTACTTCGAAAAGCTCATGCGCGAAGGGTCCTACACGACTCTCACCACGAGCACTCCCCCGCAGAGCCCGGTCGCCTGGTCCAATTTCATCACGGGGATGAATCCCGGTGGGCACGGGATCTTCGACTTCATCCACTGCGACCATACGAACTACATGCCCATGTTCTCGGCCGCGCTCGTCGAGGAACCGAAAAGGACCGTCACCGTCGGGCGTTACGTGGTCCCGCTTTCCGCCGGCCGGGTCGAACTCCTGCGCCGCGGCGACGCGTTCTGGCAGATTCTCGATAAGAAGGAGATCCCCTATCTCATCTACAAGATCCCGTCGAACTTCCCCCCGGTCAAGTGCGACGGGTTCTCGCTCTCCGGAATGGGAACCCCGGACCTTCTCGGGACGTACGGGACCTTCTCCTTCTATACCGACGACCCGTCGTTCGCCGCGATGGACGTATCGGGCGGACAGGTGATCCCCGTGACCGTCGAGAGCAACCGGATCCACGCCGCGCTCATCGGGCCGACGAACACGCTGCTCAAGGAAAACCCGGATCTCCAACGCCCCTTCGTCGTGAGCCTCGACGTGGAAAACGGAACCGCTGCGATCAAGATCGATGACATGACCATCGTCCTCGAGGAGGGCGAATGGACCGATTGGTTCGAGGTCCGGTTCGACGTCCTCGGACCCTTGAAGAAGATCTCGGGGATCACGAGGTTCTATCTCAAGTCTCTCTCGCCGCACTTCATGCTCTACGCCGCCCCGATCAACATCAACCCGGCGGACCCGGCGCTTCCCCTCTCGACCCCGGCCGACTACGCAAAGCGGCTTTACCGGAGAATCGGTCTCTACGGAACCAAGGGAATGCCGGAGGACACCAAGGCCTTGGAATGGGGCGTGTTCGACGACGGCGAGTTCATCGAGCAGGCGGATTTCGTCCTGGGCGAGAGCATCCGCGCTCTCGACGACATCCTCCGCGGCTACACCGGCGGGCTTCTTTTCTATTATTTCTCCACTCTCGACCAGACAACGCACATGCTGTGGCGGGATTTCGACCCGGATCATCCGGCGCACACCGCCGACTCGGGCCCGTATCTCCGTCAAACCGAAGAGTACTACGCGAAGCTCGACAGCATCGTGGGCGCCGTTCAGCGCCGGATCCCGAAGGACGCCGTTTTCATCGCGATGTCCGATCACGGTTTCGCGCCTTTCTATTGGAAGTTCAATCTCAACACCTGGCTCTACGAGAACGGATACATCTCGGTAATGGACCCGTCCGACATCACGGGGCATCCTCTCTTTCGAAATGTGTTCTGGCGCCGCTCGCGCGCCTTCGGACTCGGGATCAACGGGCTCTATATCAACGTCCGGGGCCGGGACGCCGAGGGAGTCGTCAAACCGGGCGAGGAGTACGACGCGCTCGTAAACGAGATCCGCGCCAAGCTCCTCGCGTACCGCGACCCCGCCAACGGGCGTCCCGTCGTCAAGGAAGTTTACCGCCGCGAGGATGTGTATCAGGGGGAGGAGGCAAAGAACGCTCCCGATCTCATCGTCGGGTACTACCGCGGGTACCGGTGCAGCGACGAGTCCGCTCTCGGCGAGTTCACCAGCGAGATCATATCGCCGAACCTGAGCAAATGGACCGGGGACCACTGCATGGCGACGGACGAGGTCCCGGGGATCATCGCGTCCAATCGGAAGCTCCTCGTCGAGGACCCCGCGCTCACCGATATCGCGGCCACCGTCCTTCACCTCTACGGGATCGAGCCGCCCAAGAACATGATCGGGCGGCGCATTTTCGAATGACAACGCCGACACGCAAGGAGGGGCGACATGTTTGGAGGCCCGAGAATCAAGCTCGATAAGGATCTCTTCGACCGTGTGAGCAGGATCGCGAAGCTGTCCGGCTACGCGACGGTCGACGAGTTCGTCGTTCACGTGCTGGAAAAGGAACTCGCCGCGGTCGAGGACGCGGGTTCCGACGAAGAAATCAAGAAAAAGCTAGAGGGGCTCGGTTACATCTCGTGACGCGGCGCGCGGGCGCCCCCTGCAACGGCCGCCCGGCGGCGGACTGATTCATGGACGCATTCGCAAAGGTTGTTTCGCAGGTCGTGGACGTGCTCGTGCTCCCCTTCGGGAGGACGCACCACACGCTCCAGCTCGTGTGGCTGTCGCTCCTCACGGGACTGGGCATGGCGTACGTCTTCAAGCTCACGTCCAGCCAGCGGGCGATCAAGCGGACCAAAGACCGGATCAAGGCGAGAATTCTCGAGATGAGGCTGTACCAGGACGACGCCGTGCTCATTCTCCGAGGGCTCGGCGGCGCGCTCCGCGGCAACATCGTGTACCTGGGAACGATTTTCGTGCCGTTCGTCATCATCGTCGTCCCCGTCGCGATCGTGTTCACTCAGCTCGATCAGCGCTACTCCCGGTCGCATCTCGCGCCGGGGTCGAACCCGCTTCTCACCGTGAAACTCAAGGAAGGGTTCAACCCATTCGAAACCGCGGTGGAACTCACCACGGGGGGCGAGGTGAGCATCCACGGAAAACCCGTCCGGGACTCTGTCTCGAGAAAAGTGATCTGGAAGCTTCACGTCGGCGTGGGGGGGACGCACGAGGTCGCTGTGTACGCCAAGGGTACGTCGTACACGTTTCCCCTCGTCGCCGAGGGCGCTCATCGAATGATCGGTTTCCAAAGGAAGGCATCCGGTCTCTTCGAGCCGATCCTGCACCCGGCCCTCCCGCCAATCCCGCCCGACTCGCCCTTCGAGCTCGTCGAGGTCGGCTACCCCTCCGCCCGCCACCCGTTGCTCGGGCGGCACGTCCACTGGATCGTGATCTTCCTCGTGTACTCGTTGATTGCCGCGGCAGCGCTCAAGATCCTGATCGGGATCGAGATTTGACCGCGTACCTCGGGAGCCCGCTTGCCAGGTCTATTCGAACCGGAGCGCTTCGATCGGATCGAGAAGCGAGGCTTTCCGCGCCGGGTAGAACCCGAAGAACATTCCTACGAACCCTGCGAAACCGAAGGCCATCGCGATCGCCGACGGAGACGTGAACACCGGCCACTTCGCCGTCATCGACACGATCTTCGCCGCGGAGAGCCCGAACAGGATTCCGATGATCCCGCCGATGAGGCTCAATACCATCGATTCCACGAGGAATTGAACGAGGATATCCCTTCCCTTCGCCCCCACCGCCATCCGGATCCCGATCTCTCTGGTTCTCTCGGTCACCGAAACCAGCATGATGTTCATGATACCGATCCCGCCTACCACAAGCGATATCGAGGCCACGATGCCCAGAAGAATCGTCATGATTTTCGATGTAGAACCGACGGCGCTCGCCACATCGAGCTGGCTCCGCACCGTGAAGTCGTCGTCCGCTCCGGGCAAAATCCTGTGCCGGCGCCGGAGGAGCTCGGTAATTTGCGTCGTCGCCTCGTCCATCCGTGTCCTGTCCACCGCCGAGATCATGATGCTCTGGATGTACGTGATCCCCATGAGCTTCTTCTGGGCCGTGGTGTACGGCACGACAACGATGTCGTCCTGATCTCGTCCGAACGCGTTTTGCCCCTTCTCCGCGAGCACGCCGATCACGCGAAACGGGAGCTTCTTGATCCGGACGATCTGCCCCACCGGATCCTGGCCCGGGAAGAGATTCTCGACGGTGGTTTTCCCCAGAAGACAGACTTTCGTGGCGCCCTTCACGTCCTGTTCCGTGAACATCGCGCCGCTCATGACGGGCCATGACCGGATCGCTACGAAGTCCGGCCCGTATCCCTCGATCGATGTGGCCCAGTTGAGATTTCCGGCGACGACCTGCCCCCCGGTCCGCACGGACGGCGACACCCTGGCAACCGCCGGGATCGAGGTCCGTATGGCCTCCGCATCGTCCGCGGTGAGCGTCGTCACCGTCCCGGCGCCGCCCCGCATCGGCCCCTGCATGTGGCTCCCCGAAAACACCGTCAGGAGATTGTCGCCGAGCGAGGCGATTTGCGCGTTCACCATCTTCTTCGCGCCCTCGCCGATCCCCACCATCGCGATCACGGCGCCCACTCCGATGATGATCCCGAGCATGGTGAGGCTCGAGCGCATCTTGTTCCGCCCGAGCGCCTTGTAGGCGATTCTGACGATCTGGAGATACTTCATCCCGCCGCCTCGTCTTGCTCCGCAGGGAGCAGCCGCAGTTCTTCCGCCGCGTTTTTCCGCGCGCGCACTTCTTCGTCGACGACAATCCTGCCGTCGCGGAACGTGATATTCCTTTTCGCGTATTCGGCGATATCCTTTTCGTGGGTGATGAGGATGACGGTGATCCCTTTCCGATTGAGCGCCTGAAAGATCTCCATCACCTCGATGGAGGTCCGCGTGTCGAGGTTCCCGGTGGGTTCGTCGGCGAGAATGATCGAGGGATCGTTGACCAGAGCCCTGGCGATCGCCACACGCTGCTGTTGTCCGCCCGAGAGTTTGTTCGGGTAGTGATTCTCTCTTCCTTCGAGTCCGACGAGCGCGAGCGCCGCGCGCGCCTTTTCCACTCTCCGACGCGTCGAACTCCCGTTGTAAAGAAGGGGAAGCTCGACGTTCTCGAGCGCGGTCGTTCTCGCAAGCAGATTGAAAGACTGAAAAACGAAACCGATCTTTCGGTTCCTCACTTCGGCGAGGCTGTCGCGGTCCATCGAGGAAACGTCCCGTCCTTCGAGGCGGTACTTCCCTCTCGTTGGGCGGTCGAGACACCCCAGGATATGCATCAGCGTGGATTTTCCCGATCCGGAAGGACCCATGATGGCGACGAACTCTCCCGCTCCGATCACGAGGTCGATCCCGCGGAGCGCGTGGATCTCATAATCGCCAAGCTTGTAGATCTTGACGAGCTCTTCGGTCACGATCACCTCGTTCACCCCGATCTCCTCGTTCCGCTGCCCCGCTGGCTCCCGGGGAACCTCGGCGCGAAGGGGTTCACCTGGTCGTTGTTTTCCCCCGTCTTCCCCGCCCCCCGCTCCCCAACGATCACGCCGTCGCCTTCCCTGAGGCTCACCGTCACGATCTCGGTGAAGGATCCGTCGGAAATCCCCGTTTCCACCGCGACCGGCCGCGGACTGCCCGCGCCGTCGAGCACCCACAACTCCACGGGCGGCTTCTTCCTCATCGCGCCCTCCGGCGGCCTTCCGGTTTTTTCCGCCGCGCGCGCGCCGGACGGGGCCTCCGCCTCCCTCTTTTTTTAGGGCCACGCCGGACGGAACCGCAGCGCCGCATTGGGAACCCTGAGCACGTCTTGCCGCTGATCGACGATGACCGTCACGTTCGCCGTCATCCCGGGTTTCAACACCATCTCCGGATTGGGGACGGCGATGATCACGTCGTAAGAGACCACATTCTGGACGATCTGCGGAGACAGCCGAATCTGACGCACGGACCCCTTGAACGACCGTTCAGGATAAGCGTCGACGGTAAAGATCACGTCCTGCCCTTCTTTGATCTTGCCGATATCCGCCTCGTCGATGCTGGCCTTGACCTGCATCTGCGTCAAGTCCTGCGCGATGGTGAAAAGCGTGGGGGCCTGGAGGCTCGCGGCGACGGTTTGTCCGACGTCGACGTCCCGCGATATCACCACTCCGTCGATCGGTGACACGATCGTTGCGTACTCGAGGTTCGTTTTCACGCGATCCAGCGCGGCTTCGGCGGACTTTTCCCGCGTTTTCGCAAGCTCATAGTTGGTGAGCGTGATGTCCCGTTCGGCCTCCGAGATCATCTGTTCCTGGAAAAGCTTGATCGCTCTCTCGTACTCCCGCCTGGAGAGCTCCGACGACGCCTTCGCCTGATCAAGCTCCGCCTGTGCCTGCGCGACCTGCGCTTGGAGGAACGTCGGGTCGAGCTGGGCGACCACCTGCCCTTTTTTCACCGTGTCGTTGAAGTCAACGTATAGATTGGCGATGGTCCCGGAGACCTGGCTCCCCACCTGAACGGTGGTAACGGCCTCGAGCGTCCCCGTTGCCGTAACGATGACCGAGATATTCCCTTTCTGGACCTCCGCCGTGACGTACTTCGGCTCGGATGTCCTCTCTCTCCCTCTCAGCAGAAGCAAGGCGGCAAGCCCGATCACAACGACGATCGCCACTATCGCGAGTTTTCTCATCGAATCTCCTGTAACGCCAGAGTCTCCTGAAGCTTCACGCTGTCAGTTATTTCGACAATCGGCCGGCGGCCCGCTTGCAGCCAATCGGGGTATTATACCACGGGGACCGGCGCAGGTTTCGGGCCGAAACCGGATAATACAGGGGTCGGCGCTCCCCGGGGGCCGTGGAAACGGCTGCGGTCACAGCGCATGCGGCTTGACAGTGCGGCGCGGCCGGGGGAGAATTCCCGGCAATTGGGCGCATCGAGCTTCGCGCAATTCGGCATGAATGACACCAACCCGGAGCCCTGGTCTTGCGCGGCCTATTCTCGACAAAATCCATCGATTCGATCCTCAAGGACGCCGAAACCGGCAAGCACTCCTTGAAAAGGGCCCTGGGGCCCTTGCAGATCACGCTCCTGGGGATCGGCGCCGTGATCGGCGCTGGGATCTTCGCCACGATCGGCACGGCCGCCGCCGGCGATGCGCACCGGCCGGGCGCGGGCCCGGCGCTTATTATATCCTTCATCCTCTCCGGGACCGTTTGTGCGTTCGTCGCGCTCTGCTACGCCGAGCTCGCCTCGCTCGTGCCGATCTCCGGCTCCGCGTACACGTACTCGTACGCCACCCTTGGAGAGGTCATCGCCTGGATCATCGGATGGGACCTCATCATCGAGTACGCCGTCGGAAATGTCGCTGTAGCAATCAGTTGGGCGAACTACTTCAAGACGTTTCTCGCCGAGGCGGGAATCTTCATCCCAGACTGGCTCTCCACGGATTACCAGACGGCGCTGCGGATGCCGGATGTCGTCGCAAACGCGCCGCATGTCTTCGGGATCCCGATCGTTTTCAACCTCCTCGCTTTCGCGATCGTAGCGGCGGTGACGATCATTTTGTTGATCGGGATCCGCGAGAGCGCGTGGTTCAACGCCGTCATGGTGATGATCAAGCTCGTCGTCCTCACGTTCTTTGTCATCGTCGGCGCGCGGTTCATGGACTCAGGGAACTGGCAGCCGTTCATGCCGAACGCGTGGCACGGGATCGCGTCCGGAGCCGCGGTCATATTTTTCGCGTATATCGGTTTCGACGCGGTCTCGACCGTCGCCGAAGAAACGAAGGATCCCCAGCGCAACATGCCCATCGGCATCATCGCGTCGCTCGTCATCTGTACGGTCTTCTACGTCATCATCGCGGCCGTTTTCACTGGCATGGTCCCCTACCGCGCGCTTGTCGATGCGCTCTCAACCCAGCAGGCGGAGCCGCTCACCTTCGCGCTCCAGTATGTCGATTTAAAGGGGCTCGCTGTATTGTTCGTCGCGATCGGTTCCGTGATCGCCCACACCGCGGTGCTCTTCGTTTTCCAATTGGGCCAGCCGAGGATCTTCTTCGCGATGGCGCGGGACGGCCTTCTCCCGCCCGCCTTTGCGCGCGTCCACCCTCGGTTCCGGACGCCGTGGGGAGCGACGATCCTCACCGGGCTCGGCGTCGGGATCGCCGCCATGTTCACGACGCTCGCCGAGATGGTCGATCTTACGAACATCGGGACTCTCTTCGCCTTCATCCTGGTGTGCGCCGGCGTGATCATCCTCCGTGTCAAGGAACCCCTGCGTCCGCGCCGTTTCAAGGCGCCGGGGGGTTGGGCGATGCCCATACTGGGCGCCCTGGGGTGCGTGGGGCTCATCGCGTATCTCCCGCCGACCTCGTGGCTCCGCTTCGCCGCGTGGCTCAACGTCGGGATGATCATCTACGTTCGATATGGGCGTCTCCACAGCCGCTTGACCGGTCGCCCTCGCGCGGAGCGCGACGCCGCGTACTGGGTGGATTCGGCGTACGACGGGGCGTGGCTCGCCCTCGCCGGCACGGCGTTCATCGCGGTGGCTCGTGTCGCGGATATTCTGCGCGCTGGGGGAGAAGCTCTTTCCGGTCACCTGTTCGAGAACTCCTGGTGGCTCACGGTGCCGTTCTTGATGAACCTCGTGCTGCTCTATCCCCCGATCTTGAACCGTCTTGCGCGCGCCCGCCGCGCTTCGCTGGACCCGGCCTCGCAAAAAAGAGCCCGTCGGACGGTGTGGCTCGCCGGCGGGCTCGCTTTCGTGACCCTCGTCTACCTGCTGATGGTAGCTATCGTCCGCTAGCCTCCTTCCCGACGAGAGACTGGAGCTCGAACGCCGAGAACTCGCTCTTGCCCTCGTCGGAGATTTCGACCGCGTTGCCGTTGATCACGAAAATCACGTCGTCCCCTACGGCGCAGTACTTCGCCGCCTCGGGCGCGCGGTCGAGAAGATCGAAGTACGCCTTCGAGAATCTCTTGATCTTGAGCGGCGTCGTCTTCGCCTCGAACTTGCTGTCGACCCACACGCCTTTCTTCTCGCAGAACGTCCGGCCGCCGGCCTGAACGATCTTGGATACGGTGTGCTCGTTTCCCGCCGCGTCGCGATAGCTATTGAGGGCCCGCGGCGCCTGCATCGCCCTCTTGTCGCCCAGCGTGAGGTTCACGGCCGCGCTCCCGATCTCCTCCTTCGACGCCTCCTGCAACCGTTCTTCCGCGGGTCGCACCAGGTCTTCCGCCGACGCCCGGTAATCCGCATCCACGAGGAACGACGTGTACTCGGTGATGATCCCGTACTGCTTCGAGAGCCTGACGATCTCGGTCACGAGCTCCCGGTTCTCGCCGCGCGTCCGGATCTCGTCGATGAGATAACCGACCCTCCTCGTCGCCCAGAGCCTGGGGACGAAGTCGTTTCGCCGGCCTGAAGCCTGGAGCCCGAAGCCTGGAGCCTGCACGGAGACGCGGGTCGCGACTCTGGCGAGGCCCTGGGATGGCCGGTGGTGTTCTGGACGCCATGCGGGGGCGCGTGGTAC
>JACAFC010000025.1 GCA_013388515.1 Ignavibacteriaceae bacterium
ATAGTTATAATAAACTGAACCTGAAAATTCGTTATTACCGCTTCTAGTTACTGTATTTACACCAGCCCCAACAAAGTTGCCTTGGCGAACGTCGTAAGGTGCAACGTTGATTTGTACTTGTTCGATGGCATCTAGAGAAATTGGCGCAACACCTGTTCTATCACCTGGCTGACCTGCTAGACCGAAAGAATTATTAAAATAAGAACCATCAACGGTTATGTTGTTTAAACGGTTATCCTGGCCTGCAAATGCGCCTCCATTGCCAGCAAATGGGCTCAAACGAGTTAAATCACCAATTCTTCTGGAAATAGTTGGAAGTACTTTTATATTTGAGATATCAATTGAAGTTGAAGCGCCTGTTCTTTCGGAACTGAAAATTGCGTTGCGTTGACCAACTATGGTAACCTCTTCCGTTTGAATTCCTTTTGTAGTCATAACAAAATCAACATCAGTAGCAACGCCAAGGTTTAGGTATACATTGCTCCTCGATTGTTTCTCAAAGCCAACATATGAAACAGAAATAGTGTACGGCCCGCCTACCCTCATACCAGGGATCGTGTATCTTCCGTTAGCACGGGATGCAGCACCATAAGTAGTTCCTGAAGGTTCATGAACTGCAATTACGTTTGCTGCTGGTAATGGGTTATTCTGATCATCAACAATCAATCCATTTATCGCAGATGTTGTTACACCCTGTGAATATGAAAGATCGAAGATAGACATTGAAACTACCATTACAAAAAGAAGAGAGAAAAGAGTAATAGTTTTTCTCATAAATGCACCTCTTTCATTTTTGTGAATAAGTATGTGGTTTAATTTAATCGTTTTGAAATTTTTAGCAGACAAAGATTAAAAAGTCTACAGAGGTTATCAACCAAAGAGACAATTAAAATATAGAATTAATAATTTGTTAATACTTAAAGTGTATAAAAAATGAAGCAATTTTATTCGAAAAGTCGATTGCCCTCAACTATTCATTACCTATTTTTTACACGTTGAAACTTAATAAAAGTGTTTCATCGTGTCAAAATAAATCTTTAAAAAGACTTAAAACTGCTTAAAATGATAACTTTTTTATCTAAAAAAATAATTTATCAAAGGATTGCAAGTTTGAGAAAATTTGTTACTCAATTATGGTAGGTTAGTATACTATAAAGGTGAAAGGAATACGTTATTCCGGTTGGGTAGCCAGTTCTTCCAACCAGCTAGTTTTTAGTAATTCGAATTTAATTCTCTGTTTGTTATTCAGAATAGAAATTACTTTTTCATTTATGAAATTTATTTTTTCGTCCTTATTCGTTTTGGTAATTGATTTGCAGAGCGGTTCAGTTAGAAGAGTATCTATTTTTGCTATCTGTTCTTTACTTAACAGTAATTTCATGTTTAGCCTGGTTTTAACTAATTCAATTTTTTTACTTAAGCTTTCATCACTTGGTTTAAGTTGAGCAAAATTAAATTCAGAAATCCAAACTGATAGAAAAATTATTATTAGAAGATACGAGAAATTGTTTCTATTAATCATTTAAATGTTAAGATTTATTACTTAAAAACTAATACAAGTTAACACTAAATTCAATTCACCTTGCTTTACTATTTTTTAGTGCTATCAACTAAAATTGTGCTTTAACTAACATCATGTTTTATTCATCTATGATGAGTGCTATTAGACAATTATATTTGTTAAAATTTTAATTGGAGGTTTAATGTTACGGCTTATTATAATATTCCTAGTTCATGTTTTTACCACTGTTATATTAGCAGAAAATTCCGGTACTTCATTCACTGATTTCAAAGCAGAGGTAATCAAAGAACTTGATGCTGCAGAGAAAAAAGTAACAACACTTGCAAAAGAAATTCCCCAAGCTAAATATACTTGGAGACCAGATGAGGGCGTAAGATCCATTAGTGAGGTGATTTTGCATGTCGGTGGTGCAAATTATTTTGTTCTATCTTTTGCCGGTGTAAAATTGCCAGAGGGGATAAAAATGGAAAGTGATTTTGATAAAAAAACTACTATAAAAGAAGAAATATTAGAATATATTGCTGCTGCGTATTCATATGTACGAGAAAAAATATCAACAATGAAAGAAAAAGATTTAGAAAAAAATGTCGATTTTTTCGGCAGCAAAATTACCGTTCGCCACTTGTTATTAAAAATGATAAGCCACAACCACGAGCATTTGGGTCAGCTAATCGCATATGCAAGAATGAATGGAATAATTCCACCATGGTCCAAAAAAGATGAGTAGAAATGATTTTTTCTCCTAAAGGTTTTCTTATAAAATAATTTTCTCAACAATACTGCAAAATTACTTCACTGACTCACTTAGTAGAGGGGATTGTTACGACACAAAGCGAAACATTCAATAATTATTTCATTGAAAATTATATTTCGGTATTTTTATACAACAATTATTTTATTTTATGCCAAATACAATTGAGAATTCAGCCAAAGAGATTATAAGTAAACACCATAGTATTTTTTTTGCTATGCGCTGTAATCTTTCCGCTATCCAAAAGCTTAATTATCATTATGAATTTTCGATAATTAAAGGGAAAGAAAAGGTTAAAGTCCAGGTTTATTTTGGTAAAAAGGGAGTGAAAACTATCGTTCAAGGAAATCAAAACTCAAGCTTGTACAAAATGGCATATAATAAAATAAGCGATGATTTATTCCCCCTAGTTGATGAGGAATTAAACGAACCTGATGAATATATCGGAACAGATGAATCAGGTAAAGGAGACTATTTTGGCCCTTTAGTAGCTGCAGGTGTTCTGGTTTCCGGAAAAGCTATTCAGCATCTAAAACAACTTGGTGTTAAGGACAGTAAGGAATTATCCGATTTTCAAATAAAAAAAATTTCTCAAGAAATTAAAAAATGTGAAGGTATTCAATTTAATGTTATATCCATTTCACCTAGAAAATATAATGATTTACATTCCCGAACAGGAAATGTAAATAGAATTTTAGGTTGGGCTCACGCCAAAGTGATTGAAAATTTATTGGAAAAAAATTCGGTAGATCAAGCAATAAGTGATAAATTTGGAGATGAAAAATTTATTTATTCATCCTTACAGGAACATGGTAAAAATATTACGCTGCATCAAATAACAAAGGCAGAAAGATACACTGCAGTGGCCGCAGCATCTATACTTGCTAGAGATCGATTTAATTCATGGTTCAAACATGAAAATGCAAAATTAGGAATTGAATTACCAAAAGGAGCTTCAGAAAGCACTGAAGTGGCTGCTAAATCTTTAATCTCAAAAATCGGTAAGCATTCATTAAAAGATTTTGTAAAACTTCATTTTAAGAATACACAAAGATTGAATATAAATATTTAACTATTACAAGGATTACAATGGTCAAAAAAAATAAAATCAATAGGATTGGAATAATAACTGGAGGCGGCGATTGCCCGGGCCTAAATGCCGTAATTCGCGGTGTTACAAAACCAGCACAAGATTATGGTATGAATGTTTTCGGAATAATCGATGGATTTGAGGGTTTAGTTGAAGGTAAAGCTAAAGAATTAAATAATAAGGATGTCTCCGGCATACTAGCTCAAGGCGGAACTATTCTCGGTTCATCAAACAAAGGCGACCCTTTTCACTGGCCTGTAATCAAAGAAGGTAAAATAGAAGTTGTTGATAAATCTGAAAATGCTTTGCGTAACTATCGTACGTGGGGGCTAGATGCCATTATCGCAATCGGCGGCGATGGTACAATGCACATTTGTAATAAGCTTGGCAAAATGGGTATGAATATAGTGGGTGTTCCCAAAACTATTGATAATGATCTGGAAGCTACGGATTTAACATTTGGCCACGATTCAGCTGTTTTTGTTGTATCCGATGCATTAGATCGTTTACATACTACTGCCTCTTCACATCACCGTGTAATTGTGGTTGAAGTTATGGGAAGGTATGCTGGCTGGATTGCTTTAAATGGAGGTTTGTCCGGTGGTGCAGATATCATCTTAATTCCAGAAATTCCTTTCAGCTGGGATAAAGTGTACCAGAAAATCAATGAACGGGAGCTAATGGGAAAACGCTTTAGTTTAGTTTGTGTTGCTGAAGGTGCAAAACCAAAAGATGGAACTATAGTTATAAAAGGAACAGATAAAAAGAGAACCGATCCGGTGCAGCTAGGTGGTGTTGGGGAATTAGTTGCTAAGAATATTGAAAAAAATACCCACCGCGAAACTCGGGTAACTGTACTTGGACATCTGCAGAGAGGCGGAAGCCCTACTCCTTTTGATAGGATACTTGCTACTAAGTTTGGTGCTTTTGCTATTGAACTAGCCGCTGAAAAGAAATTTGGCAGAATGGTTGCATTAAAAGGTTCGGAAGTTAAGAATGTTAAGATCGAAGATGCTATTTCTCGGCAAAAACTTGTTCAACCAAATAATCAAGCTGTACGTACTGCTCGAGCAATTGGTATTTCATTCGGGGAGTAATTATTGAAAAGTGTGCCGCTCTAAAAAAATACCAAGTGGCACACTTTAATTATTGTTAGAACTTACCACTTTTAACAAATTTGTATTTGGTATAAACTAAACTAAAACTAATAACCCAAATACCTAGCAATTCTATAAAATCATTTCTGTATTTTTGAGTATTAAATTTTACTAATGAAATAATAAGGTAAAGAAGATGCAAAAACTGCTTTTACTTGGAGCGGAAGCAATCGCACAAGGAGCCATTGACGGCGGAATGTCAGGCATTTATGCATATCCAGGTACACCCTCCACTGAAATAACCGAATATGTTCAAAAATCAAAAGCTGCTGATAAAAGAAAAATTCATAGTCAGTGGTCTGCTAATGAAAAGACTGCAATGGAAGCTGCTCTTGGAATGAGCTATGCAGGCAAACGAGCAATGGTTTGCATGAAACATGTTGGATTAAACGTAGCTGCTGATGCCTTTGTAAACTCAGCTATAACAGGAGTAAATGGCGGTTTGATTGTTACTGTTGCTGATGACCCTTCAATGCATTCTTCACAGAATGAACAAGACTCGCGCTTCTTTGGCAAGTTTGCAATGATTCCAATCCTTGAACCCTCAAATCAGCAGGAAGCTTATAACATGGCTTATGAAGGATTTGAACTTTCGGAGAAATTCAAAATTCCTGTTCTCTTAAGAATTACAACTAGATTATCTCACTCTCGAGCCGGTGTTCAAACAAAAGAAAACAAACCTCAAAATCCATTAACATATCCGGAAGATCCAATTCAATTTGTGCTTCTTCCTTCAAATGCAAGAAAGAGATACAAGGACTTACTCGCTTTGCAAGATTTAATTGATGAGGATTCTGAAAAATCAATATATAATTTTTATTTTGATGGAAGTGACAAATCACTCGGAATTATTTCATGTGGAATTGCATACAACTATCTAATGGAAAATTATCCGGAGAGAAATTGTCCATTCCCAATTTTGAAGCTTGGGCAATATCCGCTGCCTCATTTCAAAGTAGAAAAGATTGTGAATGAATGCAGAAATGTTTTGGTGCTTGAAGATGGATATCCATTTGTGGAAGAACAGCTAAAAAGTTTTTTAGATAAATCTGGCAAAATTAAAGGAAGGTTAGATGGAACAATCCCTCGTGATGGCGAATTAAATCCAAATATTGTAGGGAAATCGCTTGGTAAGCCAGTGAAAACTAGTTTTGCAATACCAAAAATTGTTGCAAATCGCCCTCCTGAACTTTGCTCGGGCTGCAGCCATCGAGATATTTACAACGCACTTAATGAAACGATGAAAGAATTTGGTAAACAAAAAGTATTCTCAGATATTGGCTGCTATACTCTTGGCGCACTGCCTCCATGGAATTCAATTAACTCTTGTGTTGATATGGGTGCATCAATCACAATGGCAAAAGGTGCAGCCGACGCCGGTGTTCGTCCCTCAGTTGCAGTTATTGGTGATTCAACTTTTACTCACAGCGGTATGACTGCTTTGCTCGATTGTGTTTATGAGAATACTCCAGTTACAATAATTATTTCGGATAATTCAACTACTGCAATGACCGGCGGACAAGAATCTCACGCAACCGGAAGATTAGAAGAAATTTGTGTTGGGCTTGGAGTAAAACCAGAACATGTAAGAGTTCTTACCCCTCTTCCCAAATACCATGATGAAATGGTAGAAGTGCTTCGTGAAGAATTAACTTATGAAGGTGTCTCCGTAGTCATTCCACGAAGGGAATGTATTCAAACAGCTACAAGGAGTAAGAAGGAGAGTAAGGCAAAAGGTGAAGAGGTAACAACATGAAAACAAATATCATTTTAGCAGGAGTTGGCGGACAAGGAATTCTTTCGATAGCTGCTGTAGTTGGAATGGCGGCACTTGAAAATAATCTTTACCTTAAGCAATCCGAAGTTCATGGAATGAGTCAGCGCGGCGGTGCAGTGCAATCTCATTTAAGAATTTCTGATAAGGAAATTGCTAGTGATCTCATTCCTGAAGGAACAGCAGATATAATAATTTCTGTTGAACCAATGGAATCTCTTCGTTACTTGCCTTGGTTAAAAGAGAATGGCTGGATTGTTACAAATACAACTCCTTTTGTCAACATTCCCGATTATCCTAATATTCAGGATCTGATTGGTGCAATAGAAAAGTTTCCTCATCAAATTTCACTTAATGCAGATGAAATTGCGAGACAAGTTAAATCAGTTAAATCATCAAACATGGTTGTTCTTGGTGCTGCATCTCCGTTCATTGATATTCCGTATGCTTCGTTCGAAAATGGTATAAGGCAAATATTCGGAAGAAAAGGGGAGAAGGTTGTTCAACTAAACCTTAATGCCATGAAAGCAGGAAGGGAATTCTCAGAAAAAAAAAGGAAACACAATTAACCGCAAAGACGCAAAGTCGCAAAGAAATACTTTGCATTTTAGTGGTTTAGCGGTAAAACAACTTGGTTGCGTTTTTTTTCAATCCCCCCAAATGATTCCATTCAACATTATGTTTAACCATCGATAATAAATCAGTGGCTTTCTATAATGCTTTTCTGCTTATTGCATCTGGGTAAATAAACATGTATAACCAAAAGAAAAGGAGGTAACATGAAAACCCTTTCTGCTTTTGTAGTTATGCTGTTAATTTCGCTAACATTTTACCAAACAGCATTAGGTGGAAATAACTCGAATATGAGTCAGAAAAAATTCTCAAAGAATGCAATTGAATCTATTATTGAAGGCTTGAATTCGGGTAATAAAGGTCTAATTGTGGGATGCATAATTTTGGCTGGAGATTACAAATTGGAGCAGACAGTCAATCATCTTGCTAAAATTCTGAATTCAAATTTAACATATGATGTGAAAACTGCGGCATTATTTGCATTATATCAAATACAAAATGAAGATGCCTTACATGTTTTGAAGAGCACGTGTTCTAAAAATAAATGTCCATTTCTCAAACAAGCGGCATCGTCATTTTTAAATCATTTTCTGATATGTAACCCCAAGGTTAAGATTATTGAAGAAAGCAATCATTTCGTAGCTGAATGAGCGTTTAATAATTTCGCAGATTTTTCAGATTAACTTAGCGGGGATTTACGTCAATCCCTGCTAAGAATTTGATTTTAGGGAGAGAATAGCATCCATTAAAAATTAATTCAAATTTGACTTGACAAGTTAGGAATAATAATTTAGGTTTGGAAACGAAATACACGTTTATTGTTTCTAATAGAAAATTATTTTAAAATTATTTTGAAACTTTATACTAACTAGAAACGTTATGCCCTAAAAACGTTTATACTTAAAGGAATGGAATGCTAGACGATCAATCGATAAAAAAGCGAATTTTAGACAAGTCACTTGAAATGTTTCAAGATTTTGGTTACTCAAAAGTAACAATGGAAGAAATTGCCAATAATCTTGGAATTAGTAAAAAAACATTGTACAAACATTTTACGAACAAAGAACACATTTTACGGGATCTAGTTGAAACTGTTAAGTGTGATGTTGAAGAAAAATTTGAAAAGATATTTGCAGATGAAGCTTCTGATTTTATTGAGAAGCTGCAGATGATACTTGATTTAATTGGTGATAATGTTAGAAAAATGCAAGGCCATTTTGTTCATGATATCATTAAAAATCATCCTGAAATTTGGAAGAACATCCAAGAGTTTAGGAAAAAGAAAAGCCAGGCAAAATTTACTAAACTCATTGAACTTGGGATAAAAGAAGGATTTATTAAAGCTGATATAAATAGTCATATTACAATGCTTGTCTATACAGCAGCAATACATGAAATAATGGTACCGGAGGTTCTGGCTCAGATTCCTCTATCGGCAAATCAAGTTTACAGCGAAATTGTGAAAATTTTATTCGAAGGTATTCTTTCAGAAAAAGGCAGATTCCGTTATGTGAATCTTCAACTTACAGCAAAAGATAAAACGGAGGTAATTTAAAATTGAAATATCTATTAATAATTATAACAGCTAGCTTTCTATTAAATTTCGGTAATTCAACTTATGCACAAACAAAAATGTCGCTTACCGTTGAAGAAGCAATTGATATTGGACTAAAAAACAGCAAGTTACTCAACTCTTCATTTGCAAGATTAAAATCAAGTGAAGCTAAGCTTAAAGAAGTCAATGCCTCAAGGCTTCCATCTCTAAAATTTAGTGCTGGATACACAAGGTTGAGTGAAGTCGATCCTTTCAGCATTTCGACTCCATTCGGCAATTTTGAAATTTCGCCCTCAATCCTGAATACATATCAAACTAAATTAAGTTTAGCTCAACCATTGTTTACAGGATTCAAATTAAAGAGCAGCAGTGACATAGCAGAATATTCTGCAAATGCTTCGCAAGAAGATTACAACAAAGACAGAAACGAACTGCTTTTCAATATTAGGAATGGTTACTGGGGTCTCTTTAAAGCTGAACAATTCAAAAAAGTAATTGATGAAAATGTTGTTCAGGTTAAAGCTCATCTAAATGATGCAAAAAATCTTTTAGACCAAGGCATGTTAACCAACAATGATGTTCTAAAAATCGAAGTTCAGTACAACGATGCACTTCTCAGGCAAATTGATGCAAACAATAATCTAAAACTGGCTATGATAAACTTAAACAGCATCATGGGAATTTCATTAGATACAGAAATTCAAATAGTTTCATCAATGGATAAAAAAACCGAAAATTTTGAAGATGCAGATGTTCTTGTGAAGAAGGCGTATGAGAAAAGAGCCGAATTAAAATCTGCGAATTATAGAATACAAGCTAGTGAAAGTGGAGTTACATTAGCACAATCATCATGGTATCCGCAAATATTTTTATTCTCAAATCTATACTACAATAGACCCAACTCCAGAATTTTTCCTGCGAAAGATCAGTTTGATGAAACTTGGGATGCGGGTGTCTCATTAAGCTGGGATGTTTGGAATTGGCTTTCAACATCACATCAAACAGAACAAGCTGAGGCAGCATTAATTCAAGCGCAGGAAGGTTTGGGAATTCTAAAAGATGCGATTACACTTGAAGTTACTCAAAACTTTTTAACAGTGAATCAGAACAAAATGAAAATTGAAATTTCTGAAGTAGGTGTAAAACAAGCTGAAGAAAATATGAGAATTACAACCGAACGATTTAGGCAGGGAATTGCAACAAGCTCGGATGTGATAGATGCTGAAGTAGCTTTACTTCAAGCAAAAACTAATTACACTAATTCATTAGTTGATTATGAATTAGCAAAAGCAAAATTGAAAAAATCATTAGGCGAATAAAAATTTAAATTGGAGAATAATTTATGAAACGATGGAAAATAATAGTGCCGGCAGTATTTGCAGTAGTTTTAATTGTTGCGGTACTCTTCATGAACAAACAAAAAATGGCCGCAACAACAGCAGGCGGAATAAAGGACGTTTATTATGTATCTGTTGAAAAGGTGGTAAAGAAAGATATTTCCGAAACCCTGTCACTTGTAGGCAATATAATTG
>JACAFC010000122.1 GCA_013388515.1 Ignavibacteriaceae bacterium
AGCTCAGTTGGTAGAGCACATCCTTGGTAAGGATGAGGTCACCGGTTCAATCCCGGTCGTCAGCTCAAACAAGGAATAAAATTATGAGAGATATTATAACATTAGAATGCACCGAGTGCAAAAGAAGAAATTATTCAACTACAAAGAACAAGCGGCTTCACGCTGGTCGTGTAGAATACAAGAAATATTGTAGATGGGACAAAAAACACACATTACATAAAGAAACAAAATAATTCAGCTACGTCAGTAGCTCAATTGGCTAGAGCAGCGGTCTCCAAAACCGCAGGTTGGGGGTTCGAGTCCCTCCTGACGTGCTCGATTTAGGAATTAAAAATTTTTAGAATAATATGAAAGAAAAAATACTAAATTTCTTTAATGATGTAGTTAAAGAAATGAAAAAAGTAACTTGGCCTACAAAGGAAGAATTAAAAGAATCCACAACCATAGTGGTTATTGTTTGTTTAATACTAGCTGCCTTTACATATGTGATCGATATGGGCGTTACTGCAATATTTAAAGGAATTTTTTAATAGATGATTCAATCTGAATTCAGATGGTATGTTGTTAGAACTTATTCTGGGCATGAGAACAAAGTAAAGAACTTCCTTGATGCTGAGATTAATGATAATGAAAGATTAAAGGAAAAAATTCAAGATGTTCTTGTTCCTACTGAAAAAGTATTTGAAGTAAAAGATGGAAAGAAAAAAAGCAAAACAAAGAATTTTTTTCCGGGGTATATCCTAGTGCATGCTATTTTGGATAACCAAACAAAAGAACTTATTCTAAATACACCCTCTGTTATGGGTTTTCTTGGGAATAAAAATAATCCCAATCCTCTTCAGCCTGATGAAGTAAAACGAATCGTTGGTAGAATTACTCAGGATGAAGGTGAAGAGAGAATGGAAACTATTTTTAGAACAGGTGATTTAGTTAAAATAATTGACGGACCATTTAATAATTTTAGTGGTACAATTCAAGAAGTAAATGAAGAAAAGATGAAAATTAAAGTCATGGTTTCTATTTTTGGCAGAAAAACCCCCGTAGAAATTGACTTTGTTCAAGCAGAATTAGAAAAGTAAAAATTTAATAGGTGCACATATGGCAAAAAAAATAGCTGGTTTTATCAAATTGCAAATTCCTGCAGGTAAGGCAAATCCATCTCCACCCGTTGGGCCGGCACTTGGTCAAAAAGGTGTAAATATTATGGAATTCTGTAAGCAATTCAATGCAAGAACAAATGATAAAGATGGTTTAATTATTCCAGTGGTTATTACAGTTTATTCCGATAAATCATTTACCTTTATTACTAAAACTCCTCCAGCAGCAGTTTTATTATTGAAAGCTGCAAAAATTGAAAAAGGATCTGCCGAATCACACAGAACAAAAGTTGGAAAAGTTTCTAAAGTACAAGTAAAAGAAATTGCTCAACTAAAAATGCCTGATTTAAATGCTAACGACATTGAACATGCCATGAGCATGGTTGCTGGAACAGCAAGAAGTATGGGAATTACAGTAGAAGAATAAATATGGACCAAAAAGATTTGAGGATATTATGATCGCTTCCAAAAGAAATAAAGCAATAACTAAAAATCTTGATAAGAATAAAGAATTCTCAATTCAAGATGCCATAAAATTTATTAAAGATAATTCTAAAGTAAAGTTCAACGAATCGCTTGATGTTGCCATACGTCTCGGTGTCGATCCTCGTCATGCAGATCAAATGGTGAGAGGGACTGTCTCTCTTCCTAATGGTACTGGAAAGCAGGTTCGGGTACTAGTGATTGCTAAAGGTGCTAAGGCTCAAGAAGCATTAGATGCTGGGGCAGATTATGCAGGCTTTGAGGAATATCTTGAAAAAATTAAAACTGGTTGGGCTGATGTGGATGTTATAGTAGCCACTCCAGACTCTATGGGTGAACTTGGAAAACTTGGAAAAGTTTTAGGACCAAAAGGTTTAATGCCAAACCCTAAAAGTGGTACTGTAACTATGGATGTAGCTACAGCAGTAAAAGAAGTAAAAGCAGGTAAAATTGAATTCAGGGTGGAAAAAGCAGGAATCGTTCATGCTTCACTCGGAAAATTGAATTTCGAAAATGAAAAATTAGCTGAAAATGTTAGAGCATTTCTTAATACTATTATCAAATTAAAACCATCGTCTGCAAAAGGACAATATGTGAAAAGCTTATATTTAACTAGTACGATGGGTCCTGGGCTAAAGATTTCAAAAGAAGAAATTTCAGCACATTAAAAGTTTACGCACTCTATAACAACGCTTCTAACCCATTGGGTTAATTTAAAGGTATAGGAGTAAAATGAATAAAAACGAAAAATCCGAAATAATATCGGAAGTTCGTGAGTTACTTGACGGCTCTTCAGCACTTTTTTTAACTAATTACAGCGGAATTCCGGTTTCAGAGATTACAAGTTTAAGAAATGAATTACGCAAAGAAGGAGTTACATACAAAGTAATAAAGAATACTTTGTTTAAACGGGCTCTAAAAGAAAGTGGTAAATATGAAAAGCTTGGAGATTATCTTACAGGCATGACTGGGTATGCTTTTGCTTCTGGCAATCCCGTTGCTCCTGCAAAAATAATCAAAAAGTACTTCGATGCTTCCAAAAAATTTGAACTCAAAGCATGTTACATTGAAGGTCAATTTTATGATGGCTCGAAACTATCAGAATTGGCTTCACTTCCTTCGAAGGGAGAAATTGTAGCTGGAATTTTAGGTAGCCTCAACTCACCCGCTTCGGGAATAGTTGGTGCTATCAATGCAGTTTTCAGAGATTTAGCTAATGTAATAGATCAAATTTCTAAACGTAAAGCTGCATAATAATTTTTATTAAGAATAATATTAGGAGAACTAAAATGTCCGAAAAAGTATCCGCACTTGTTGAAAAAATCAAAGAATTAACTCTTCTCGAAGCTGCCGAATTAAAATCAGCGCTTGAGAAAGAATTTGGTGTAACTGCAGCTGCGCCTGTAGTAATGGCTGGTGGAGCACCCGCTGCTGGTGGCGCCGCACCAGTTGAAGAAAAAACAGAATTTGATGTTATTCTTCAATCATCTGGTGATAAAAAAATTAATGTAATAAAAGTGGTACGTGCACATACTGGTTTAGGTCTAAAAGAAGCTAAGGATTTAGTTGATGGTGCACCAAAAACAGTTAAAGAGGCTATTTCAAAAGAAGAAGCTGAAAAACTGAAAAAAGAATTTGAAGAAGCTGGCGCAACAGTCACCATTAAATAGTTGAATCTTTTATAAAATAAATCATTTTCGGAAGTGATAAGACGGGTTATCTCGTCTTATCGCTTTTGTATTTTAGATTATTTGCAATTATCTGCTGAAATTGAATATATAAACTGAATTTTAACGGGAGTTAAAGTTGAATAACAATAATAATAGAATATCATTTAGCCGGATTAAGAGTATCTTAGAGGCTCCGGATTTACTTGCCATACAAACAGATTCGTTTGAGGATTTCGTTCAATTGCATATTCCTCCTGCTAAAAGAGAAATTAAGGGATTGCAACAAGTATACGTTTCTAATTTCCCAATTTTTGATAATAAAGAAAACTATAGATTAGATTTCTTAGAATACTATGTTGAAAAACCGAGGTATTCAATCGTCGAATGCCTCGAAAGAGGTTTAACTTTTGCAACCCCATTGAAGGCAAAGCTTAGACTTTCTACAAAAGATCCTGAAACGGAAGAGTTTGTAAATACAGTTGAACAGGAAGTCTATTTGGGAAATCTCCCGTATATGACAGAACAGGCTACATTTATTATCAATGGTGCAGAACGTGTAGTTGTATCTCAGTTACATCGCTCACCGGGTGTTGCCTTTTCTCAAACTATTCACCCAAACGGAACTCCAATTTATTCAGCAAGAATTATCCCGCTGAGAGGCTCATGGGTAGAATTTGCTACCGATATAAATCATGTTATGTATGTTTATATCGATAGGCGAAAAAAATTCCCAGCTACTACGCTACTTAGAGCTTTAGATTATGCTTCTGATGAACAAATACTTGGATTATTTAATCTAGTTGAAGAGATAGATGTAAACAAAGTTAAACTCGAAAAATATCTTGGCAGAACTATCGCAAGCGATGTATTTGATACTTCTACAGGTGAAATCTTCTTAACTAAAGATAGCATCCTTTCAGAAAAAGATCTTGAAAGAATAAAAGAAACTGAAGTTGATCAAATAAAATTGGTAAAAACGGATGGATTGGTTGAACAAGATTTAATTTTAAATACACTAAAAAAAGACACAGCAAGAACTAAAGAGGAAGCACTGCTTTCAATATACAGACAGTTGAGATCTGGGGAAGCTCCGGATATCGAAACTGCCCAAGTGCTTATAGAAAAATTGTTCTTTAACGATAAACGGTACGATCTTGGCGAAGTTGGTCGTCACCGAATGAATGACAAATTAAAATTACAAATAGCAGAAAATATCACTGTTTTGACGCCTCAGGATATCATTGAGATAATGAGGCATATAATTAAATTAAAAGCTGGTGATGAAGCCATGGATGATATCGATCATCTTGGTAACAGAAGAATTAGAACTGTTGGAGAGCAGCTTGCTCAACAGTTTAACGTTGGTATGGCAAGGATGGCAAGAACTATCAAAGAACGTATGAATATGAGAGATACCGAAAGCTTTACTCCACAGGACTTAGTAAACGCCAGAACTATTAGCAGTGTTGTGAATGCTTTCTTTGGTACAAACCAGCTTTCGCAATTTATGGATCAAACAAA
>JACAFC010000281.1 GCA_013388515.1 Ignavibacteriaceae bacterium
CCATTTTCCGCGCACAGACAATTGATGTTTATGGCAGCACATTGCCGGAATTAAATTATGACGCAGTTGCAGAAGCTTACAAGCTTTCACCTTACATACAGTATTCAAAAAATCTTTTTGCTAGATTAGATTTAATGGCAGGTTTGCGATATGATTACTTCAGTTATCTGAATGACGAGGGGACGATTTCTCCAAGGGCTTCTACGGGATTTTATATACTCGATAATTTAAAACTGAACGCAGCTTACGGAATCTATCATCAGGCACCACCGTTGTTGTGGTTGGTTGCATATGATCAGAATAAAGATTTAAAGCAGATGAAAACAGAACAGTTTGTTACCGGAATTGAATATTATCCTTCAAGTGATTTGAAAATAACAGTTGAATATTTTGAAAAGCAGTATTCTGATTATCCGAATAGCGTACTTAATCCGGCAGTAACCTATGCAAATGCCGGTGCCGAGTATCAAACACTCGGACTTGAACCGCTTTTACCTGCAAGTGATGGATATGCAAGAGGCGTTGAGTTTTTCATTCAGAAAAAATTAACTAATGGTTTATACGGAATGTTTAATTATTCCTTTTCAAAAATTAATTTTACTTCGCTTGATGGAATTGAAAGACCGAGCAGCTTTGATTATCAGAATGTTCTGACAGCAATACTCGGTTATAAGATTACGAATAATTTTGAAGTATCTGCAAAGTACAGATTTATGGGCGGCAGACCTTATACACCGCTTGATGAAGCTGCCTCTGCGCAATTCAACCAGACGATTTATGATTATACCAGATACAACGGTGTTCGTTACAAAGATTATCAGCGTCTTGATGTAAGAGTTGATTATCGTTTTGAAATGTTTGGCTGGGCACTTACTACTTATCTTGATTTTCAGAATGTGCTCAACATAGAAAATGTTGAACAGATTATCTGGAATCAGAAAACTATGCAGGTTGATTATATTTATCAGTGGAAATTTCTTCCGGCTGGTGGAATTAAGATAGAATTTTAATTAAAAAAAATCAGAGGAAAACAAAAATGCAAACAATACTTGGTGCCGGCGGCGGTGCAGGAACAGAGATAACAAGAGAGTTATCAAACTATACAAAAGATATTCGCGTGGTAAGCCGCAATCCCCAAAAAGCAAATGAAACAGATCAACTGATGAAAGCTGATTTGACAGATCCGGCTCAGCTTGATAAAGCAGTGGAAGGTTCTGAAATTGTTTATGTAACAATCGCATTTCCGTACAGCATAAAAATGTAGCGAGAGTTGTGGCCAAAGTTTATGCTCAATTTGATTGAGTCTTGCAGTAAACACAAATCCAAAATAGTTTTTGTGGATAATGTTTATATGTATGATCCAAAGTATCTTTCTGAAATGA
>JACAFC010000013.1 GCA_013388515.1 Ignavibacteriaceae bacterium
ACACACATTCCTATGTTTAACGGAAGGATACTAATATGAAACCTCGAATTATTTTCCTTTATTTTTTTCTTATTACTTTTATCTTTTGTCTTGAAGCCACAGCGACGATACGCTACGTAAGCAAAACGGGCAGCAACACGCCGCCTTACACAAGCTGGCTAACCGCTAGCGACAGCATACAGAAATGTATTAACATTTGCCAAAGCGGAGATACAGTTTATGTTGCTAATGGAGTGTACAAAGAAAAAATAGTTATGATTCCCGGGTTATCACTTATTGGCAGCGGAATGGATAGCTGTGTTATTGACACACGAGGAATTATGGGAAGTGCTATTCAAGGAGAAGATAATTGTTGTATTTCAGGTTTTAATATACAATCAGATACCAATGGAGATTGTATCTCTCTATATAAATTTAATGGGTTGCCGTTAAGCGGAAAAATTGAAAATAATAAGTTCACTAATGGTATATATGGAATTTCCTCTCAAAACTCTGATTTCCATATTAGTAATAATATTTTTTGTACCGCTTATGGAATTTTTTTAGCGTTAGGAAAGAATACAATAATTAAAAATTACTTTTATGTTACTAGTATTGCGATTGATTGTAACATTAATACTTCCCCCTCTATTCTTAACAATATGATTGTTATTAATAATAATTCATCGGGTGCATATGGATATGATGGTGGTTTTGGAATAAGAGGTGACATAGTTAGTAATTGTTTTGTAATATTAAATGCAGATGCAGCTATTGCAGCATGGAGTCGAGAGTATATTTATAACAATCTTATAATTGGCAACTATAAGTATGGGATAATAACCCAAAATGGTGATTCGGTGAAAAATAACATTATAACCAATGGTCAAACTGGGCTCTGGTTTTCAGGAACTGCTGATACTTCAATAATACGTTATAATAATCTATGGAATAATCAAATAAACTACAGGAGCTATAATCCCGATTCGACAAATCTTTATAAAGATCCGATGTTTGTAAATGATACTTCTGATTACCGTTTACAGAAGTTTTCTCTAATGATTGATTCCGGTGATCCCGGGATAATTGATAAAGATTCAACAAGAAGTGATATCGGACTTTATGGAGGTCCATATGGTGAGAGTTATACATATCAAGACCTTGCTCCAAAACAGCCGCGAAATCTTTTGGCAATATTGGACACAGATAAGATTACACTTAAGTGGAATAAAAACACTGAAGCAGATACGAGTTTTTATAATATTTATAGGGATACACTTCAGAACTTCGTTTTAGATTCTACAAAACTTATCGGCTCGACCGTTGATACTTCATTTGTACAATCCATACCAAGTGGTATAAATAAATATTTATATAAAGTAACTTGTACAGATAATCAAGGTAATGAGTCAGTTCCTTCCGAAGAAATCGAAGTCAATCTTACCTCGATAAATGACTACCCAGTGACTATAAATAACTATGTGCTTTATCAAAACTACCCAAACCCATTTAATCCAAGTACAATTATAGGTTACAAACTGAAAGAGAGTGGTTATGTAAAGTTGATTGTATATAATCTGAATGGAGAGTTAGTAAAAATCCTAATAAATGAAATACAAGAAACTGGCTATCATGAAGTTGAATTTATAGCAGAGGGACTAGCGAGTGGAATATACCTTTATAAAATATACGTTAAAGGGGACAACAATATTCCTAAGTTTACAGAAATAAATAAAATGATCCTTATCAAATAAAAAACGAGGTGGAAAATGAAAATCAATCAACTGTGCTTTTTCTTAACATTTTTTTTCTTTGTTTCGGTATCTGTAGCAGAAGCCCAAACAGATAGTATACTATTAGGTTCTCAATTAACATCATCTAACAATACAAACTTTACTTACTATAATAATTACAAACAAATTAAAGACTTAGGATTGAAGTTCATTTTACAAAGGGCAATAATACCTATTGCGGGTAAACAAAGCAGTAATTTTGACTCGTTAAGCTTATTCTCTACTATCGGTGCACTTAATGATACTGCATCCGTACATGCAAAATATTCTGAAAACATAGATTGGGTATATTATTATTCGAATGCATTATATTCAAAATGGGAGATGGAAGGTAGTCCATACTTTTCCAGCAATGAGGCAGTTGGAATTAAAGCATCATCCTGGGTTACTGAAACCAGTTCTGAAATAAGTACTGGAATAAATCCATCAAATATTGGCAAGTATTTATTTACGGGACCGAACTATTCCCAATATATGAAGTATGTGTATACTAATAAATATGAAAGTAATCCTTTAGTCACATATAATGCGGCTTTTAGGTTAAAAAAGGGTACGATATTCCAGGGCGGATCAAATGTTTGTAAATTATTTGCAAAAGCAATTGATTACAGTAATGGAAATGAATATATCTTAGATAGCTTGATTATTACAAAAGACACACTATCAACTACATATAAGGATTTCATTTTGACCTATGATTACTACGATCTCATAAATACGATGGCAAATGAAAATTACAGTGGTGCATTACCTAGCCAAGTTTGGTATGCACCTCAAAGTGCTGCTCAAGCAAACTGGTTTAATGAAAACGTAAAAATTCAATTCCAAGTTCAATGGCTTGGTAATGCTGAACTGTTTGTTGATTGTGTGGAAGTTTACGATCAAGAAATATGGAAAAGTTGGTTCAATATTTTTTATAATAATATGAGAACAAATATTTTGAATTACAATCAGCAATTCTCATCATTAAATACAAAATTGAAATATTATTTAACAATCGATGAGCCCCATTCAATTGATTGCTTTGAGCCAATAAGAAAAGTGCAGTTTATTTTAGATTCTTTGGGTATTAATAAAGAGTTATTGATACAGTTTTACCCTGGCTGGAATAACTATAGAGATTCTGTTGATATTCTTGAAAAGTTTTATAACATGGCACAGCCAAAAAAATTATGGTTTTGGTATTATCCATTTTGGGCGGATAATACCGATGAATTTGGGTTAAATCAAACAAGAGGTATCTTTCAGCGTGCCTCACTATTGACTAACCAAACAAATGGCTTTTATTGGACAGCACAATCATTTGGCTATAATGATGGCAACAATTTTTATTACTATCGCACACCAACACCCGCACAATTAAGTGCTGAAACAATGCTTGGATTAGCTCATGGAGTTAGAAGTATCAGTTTTTATACCTATTATTCCTATCTTAGCTGGCTTGAAGGAGTAGGAAATGTACCTGTCGAAGCAATAGTTGATCTAAATTATCAGCCGAGAGATTTGTATTATAAAATTAGCAGTCTCTCAAACAGATTAGGCAATAATTTTGGTACCGTTTTAACAAATTCAAAATATTCTAACAATTACATTTATGTGACCGATTCTAATCATGCGGATAATTCAGAAGATTTTTTAACAATCCAGCACTATGGTTTAGATTATAACTGGCATGCGGGTATTTTGAATAATAAGACAGATCAAGAGAATAAATATTTTTTACTAGTTAATCTTCGGACTGATACTGTCAGAACAGCTGAATTATTAATCGCTAATAATTCAGGGTATAATAATTTAAGAGTAAAGAATGTTGAGGATTCCGCCTTAGATACAACGGTTACAACGAGCGCATGTACATTATACCAAACTCTGCAAGCTGGTGATGGAAAACTATATCAAATAGCTCCCGTTGTTAAATATGGTGGCAAAATAAAAACTAGTGATACAATTAGCCAATCGATATCGCTTCTAGGTGAACTCACAGTTGAATCAGGTGCAACGCTAACGATCAGTGCCGATTATGATATTTATAAAAATATTACTATAAATGCTGGAGGTAGCATCGTAGTGAGTGCAGGCAAACAATTAAAATTTTATGATGGTTCTTATTTAACTGTTAATGGAAATTTAACTGCTAATGGTTCGCCGACAGATAAAATAACATTCACTCGTGGAGGGACAACCGGTTTATGGGATGGAATTAGATTTAATCAAGGAAGTACTGGTTCTGTACAAAACTGCATAATTTCCTATAGGAATTTATTTGAACATGCTTGGAACAACGACAACTGAAATAATAGGTAATGCTGTAAGGTATAATACAATGCGTGGGATTTATCTTTATTATTCATCGCCGCGTATTTATGATAA
>JACAFC010000038.1 GCA_013388515.1 Ignavibacteriaceae bacterium
GAATTATAAACAGCAAAACCTGTATACACACAGTGGGTTCTACCACTTAAAAGTTTTAAAATCCTTTTTGCATCTTTTCGATTGCTAGGTTTTCCAAGAATATGATTATCTGCAACCACTATCGTGTCAGCTGTAATTACAATCCCCTTCTTAATTTTTAATAATGCTGCATTCAGTTTTTCTAATGCCAGCTTCTTAACAATAACTATGGGATCATCTCCATTGTCTATTTTTTCAGAAAAGTGAAGGTCGATGCTTTTAAATTGAATATTGATTTGTTTTAATAATTTTTTTCTTCTGGGAGATTTTGAAGCTAAATAAATCGGAGTTTTAGTCTTAAGCATTTATAACCGAATAAGAAAGAATTTTGATTTATTAAATCTATAGGATTTGAAATTGTAAAAAATGAACACCGAAGGAAAAAGCATCAGGACTGGTTACCTGAACATGGCTTTGATGCTGCCCCATGTTCTTTTAACATCAGAAGGATTTGGAGAAACGGACACTTCGCGGGAATATGAGAACCCTTGATCCTTATCAACAATTTTTAAACGATAAATAAAGATATAATTTGTTGATTTATAAACGGATTCATCCAAGTAAGAATAAAATGAATTACTTCCTTTCGGACTAACAGTTGCTAATTCGATAAATGAGGTTTGCGGAGTTTTTCTTTCTATAACAAAATGTTTGAGATTGGATTCTTCGTTAGTTTTCCATTCAAGCTTAACATTTTCCCCTTCAGTTCTTCCGTTAAAATACTCCATGAATGCGCCTGCGAAAGAGGTACCCAAAATCGAGATAACTAAAAGGATTCCAAAAAGTCTGTTATTCATGGTGAAAATATATTTTGCAAAATGTTTAATGTCAAGTTTCGAATAATATTTTTATTTAATTTCTTACTGCAATAATCTTTCCAGAAACTTTGTAAATTTGAAACAATGAGTAAAACAGATGTTTAGCTGGAAACGAAATTTAATTATTGTATGGATTTGCCAATTTGTTGCAATGATTGGCATGAGCGCAATTGTTCCATTTTTACCGTTATTTGTTCGAGAATTGGGTGTTTCTGCTCTTGATGAAACCGCATATTGGAGCGGATTAGTTTTTGCTGGTCCATTTTTCATCTCCTTTTTTCTTTCTCCAATTTGGGGCAATCTTGGCGATCGATATGGTCGAAAAATGATGACAATTAGAGCGATTCTTGGATTAGCACTCGCCCAAATACTGGTAGGATTTTCTCAAAATGTTACCCAACTTTTTCTTGCAAGATTGGTTCAAGGCCTTTTAAGCGGATTTTTACCTGCTGCAATGGCATTAGTTGCAGCAAGCACTCCAAAAGAAAAAACTGGATATGCATTAGGCTTACTGCAGTCCGCTACCGCTGGAGGAACTGTACTTGGACCTCTGCTTGGTGGGTTTATCTCAGATTTATTTGGTTTTAGAGCTGTATTTTTTATTGTTGCCGTTTTACTTGTTATTACCGGAATTGTAGTAATGATTTTCGTTCAGGAAGAAAGCACTTCAGATGAAAATAATAAGTTTTCATTTATAGATAATTGGAAATATCTATTAGGCAATTCTAAACTACTGTACCCAGCAATTTTAATAATGATTACTGCATTTGGAATTTCATTTATCCGACCTACGTTTGTTCTGTACGTTGAAACATTTCCGATCTCAAGTAAATTTCTGCCTACCATTACAGGAGCATTGTACAGCATAGTTGGAGTTTTTTCAATAATCTCAGCTGCTTGGTGGGGACGCAAAGTTGAACAGTCAGGCATATCTAGAAATGTTATTTATGCTTCGTTATTAACCGGTTCAATGTACATCGCTCATTCACTTGTTTATAATATTTATTTGCTTATACCAATTAGAATTTTATTGGGATTTGGTTATGGAGCTTTAGCACCTTTGTTATTCACGGCAATAAGTAATAACGTTGAAGTTGAAAGGAAAGGCGGTGTATTAGGAGTTGGTTCAAGTTTCCAAATACTTGGAAATATGATTGGTCCAGTATTAGGTGGTTTTAGTGCAGGATATCTTGGACTTAGAAACTCTTTTGCAATTACAGCTATTATGTTTTTTCTCATAACCATCATATCGATGACAAAAATAAAAGAATGAAACTCTCCTTTCCGAACCCAGGCATGCTATGGCTTTGTAACTTCATTTTTCATTTTAATGTTTAAATCAAAAATCACAATCTTAAGATAAAATTTACTATACCATGACTTCTATTTCTGTTAATAAGATGTAATCATAAAAAATGCTAGTCACATATATTCATTTGGATATGTTGACAATGGTAAGAAAATTTCAAAAATTGATTTAACAATAAAATAACTTTTGGAGGAAGCTATGAAATTTTTACGTACTCTATTAGTTCTCGTCTTTTTTGTTTCACTTCTTATTTCCAATTATAATTTGAAAGCTCAAACATTTGATGGTGAATGGAAATGTTTGTATAGAACTTTGGACGATCAACCAAATTCTACAGGCTATAATAATCCATCAGTTGGGGTTATAAAGGAAAACACATTCGTAGCATTAGTAACTAGACTTTCGAATAACACAAGTTATCTCGTTGGTTATACCAATGCTGATTCACTTCTCGGAAGAATGGGATATTATGCTTATGGTACAGCTGGTATTGGTGGTTACCGGCAGCCATGGACAAGCGGCTTCGATCAAGTTGAAATGCAGTATGCTGAAGATCTTGAAGTCTCCAAAGATTCACTTGTATATGTTGCTAATAATGATGCATCCAGCAATATTTTAGTTTTTAGAATGTCCGCCGATTCAGTAATCTCTACAGATTATAGAATGGCAACTGATCAAGATTCCATTTGGGCTATTGATATTGATGGAAAAGGTTATGTTTATGTTTCTTCAATTAAAGACACCGCAACAACCCCCAGCCAAATTTTAATTTATAAAGGTATTGCTGATGATCCAGATGGGTGGGCAGTTAATCATAACACTGCACCAATTTCAACTATAACTATGCCTGAGCCAGGGCAAGTTCGCGGAGTAACTGTTAATGCTGCTGGAACTGTAGTATATGCTTCACTCTATCACAAAGATAAAGTTTACTGCTTTACCGGAAACCCAACAATTGGGTTTACTCTCAATAATGCATTTAATTTCACCTTAACAGATGAACCAATTCCTCAATCCGGAACTCCACTACTTGTTGGACCATGGGGATTAAATTTCATGGAAACAAAAAATGTTTTGTTTCTTGCCTGTGCGGCAAATTTCCAAACTGGTGACGGTTATGAGTACAGCAGAATCTATGCTCTAAACCCAAATACGGGTGCAATACTCGACACAATTGATGTTGCTGAATGGAATTATTCTCATACCGGCAGTTATACCAATTATGATCCAGGTAATGTACCTGGTTATGCTTCAACCTATAATATTGATTTCGATGAAAACTTTAATTTATATGATGTATCTCATTACGCTTGGACAATTAATAAATGGCAGTTTACTGGCGTAATTCCTACAATTCCATTAACAATTACTGGCATTGTAAAAGATGAGAATATAGTTCCAGCAGATTTTACACTTTCTCAGAATTTTCCAAATCCCTTCAATCCATCCACAACGATTGAGTTCTCGCTTCCGCAAGATGCTAATTTAACATTGTCTGTTTACTCAGTTAATGGAGAATTGGTCACAACCTTAATTAATGGTTCTCCGTTCACAAAAGGAAGCTACAAATTAACATTTGATGCTAGTAAGCTTGCATCTGGAAATTATATTTATGTATTATCCAATGATAATTTAAAAATATCTCGCAAGATGACATTAATTAAATAAATTCAAATAACTAATTAGTGAGGTACTGCTATGAAAAGTCCTAAAATACTTTTTCTCTTTTTGTTCTTGGTTTTTGCTTTTCTAGGTTCTCAAGAGTTCACTAAAGCGAACGTGTTTCCGTTTTACATTCATGTAACTCAACCTGATTCGGAAGCTCCCTTTGATGGAAATTTCGCAGATGGCACTGGAGCTGCAGTTCGCTTTATGATTCAAGATACCGTTATTGCTTCTGACGTTACTATACTTATTAAAGATGGTGCTACAACTGTAAAAACTCTTACTCTAAATGGAATTGAAGGCGGTTATCATTCAGTTCTTTGGGATGGCAGCAGTGATGGACCTGGTGTTGTACCAAGTGGTTCCTATACTGTTGAAGTTACTGCATCACAAGCAACTGGACATGCTACTTACACATTAGTTTTTGATTGCGATGGCGCAGCAGGTTTATCAACTCGTGGAAATACTATAAACAATAATCCAAACAGCAAAAGTTTTGGATTTGTATATGGCGTAACAACTCCAGGCGGCGGTTTTTGGAATTTTAATGGTATAGGTAGAGTAGCCGCAAATGGTTTGTTATTCGGTGATTCGCTTGGTAATGCTCAATTGACTTCAACTGGTGAAGGACTTGGACCAACCAACAGAAGGTATTCACCAAGAATAGACGCTGATGGCTACATCTATGTTGTCGGAAGAGATCAAAAAGAAGTATTAAGATTTCATGTCGATACACTTAACGTTTCCATCTTTGTGGACACAATTGCAACAAGCGGTTTGATAAATGGGATTTATGTAACAGGTACAGGTGCATCAAAATATTTATGGATAGCGTCAACCACCGGAATATTTGGTGCAGCAATAGGAGAAAGTTCTCATTATACCGGTGCAATAGATTCATTAATTCCAGCACCAGCCGGTTTTCAATATTGGGATGTTTTAGCAGGTGATGGAGATGCTCTATATACAGTAATTAATAAAGCTACAGCAGGTGCAGGTGAAGGTGTTTTAAAATATAACATGCCTGCGCCCGCTCCAAAAACTGTTGCTGATACAGTATGGTTTGCACCAGTAGTTGGTGATGCTGTTGCATTAGATATTTGGAGAGGTGCTACTAGTGCCGCTTCCGACGACATTTTATACTTAACTTTCGATCAAATGGTTGGAAGTACAAGTGGTGTTTTCAAAATTGATAACTTAGACGGTCCTCCGGCAGTTGCATTAGCTTATCAAGATTTGGATGAGAACACTACCCGAACCAGAGGTCAAGTCGCAGTTGATTATGCAGGAAATTTAATCTACTTCGAAAACTCGAATGAACAAATTTTGGTTATTGCTCCTCCATCAGGTCCAAACAGCATGACTATGACAGCTTTAGATCCATTGGTTATTTTAGAACAACTACCTGTAGAATTAAATTCGCTTAATGCAAAGGTTGTTGGCAAAGGAGTTACTCTAAATTGGTCAACCGCTAGTGAAACAAATAACAAGGGATTTGAAGTTCAAAGAAAAATTAACGGAAGCGATTTTGTTGCTCTAGGATTTGTTCAAGGTAAAGGAACAACTACACAATTACAGCGATATTCATTCACAGATAATGATGTTCAAGCTGGAACTTATCAGTATCGTTTGAAACAAATCGATCTTGACGGAAGCTATTCATATTCAAGTATTGTTGAAATTTCTATAACTGCACCTGTTGAATTCAACTTAGCACAGAATTATCCAAATCCATTTAACCCAAGTACAACAATTAACTTCTCGCTGGCTAAAGAATCAAGAGTTAATTTGAAAATATTCAACTTGCTCGGGCAAGAGATTGTGTCCATAGTTAACAATGAATTCATGACTGCTGGAAGTTATTCATACAAGTTTGACGCTTCTAAACTAGCAAGTGGTACTTACATCTACAGACTTGAAGCCGGTGATTTTGTTCAAACAAAGAAGATGACTCTAACAAAATAAACTGTTTCTTAGATTCTTATGTAAAAAGCCAGGTTAATGCCTGGCTTTTTAATTTATTCCAGCAGAATGTTCAATTTGAGACGACCAGCATATAGACCAACATTATTATTTTTAAAATATTTTCCATAGGTCTTTTCTTTTTTAATATTTTATTTTAAGTTTTAGTAGGGCGAAGCGGTACTTTACGGTCCCTCCAAACGTAAATAAAACTTAAGTCTAATTTATAACATAACAAGTTATAGGGGCGCTGTATGAAAAAGTTATATGTCTTTTTTTCTTTTCTAATTGTTTCAACCTTCAGCCTAAGCTGGGCACAGTTGTTAGTGGAAAATTTTTCGTATTCAGTTGGTCAACTAACATCAGTGAACAGCGGGGCAAATGTGAGTGGTGGTAATTGGGTCAATCTTAGTGGAACAACAAATCCTTTACAAGTTATTGAGGGAAGTCTTTCGTACCCAGACTATACTTCTTCTGGAATTGGGAATAAGGTGGCAATGATAAATGGTACAGCTGAAGATGCGTATACTACCTTTCCTATAGTAACCAGCGGAAAGGTATATGTTTCATTTTTAGTTGAAATTTCTTCAACTTCAGGGATGAATGCTAACTCAGACGCTACGGGAGATTATTTTGCCTCTTTCGTCTCAAGTTCTGGAGTAACCACTTTTTTCTCACGTGTTTGCGTACGAAAAGGCTCCACTTCCAACACATATAATCTTGGACTTCAAGCAACACCTTCAAATAGCACATCAGTATTCAAGATGACGGATTATTCATTGGCCACAACTCATCTCGTTGTAACTTGTTATGAAATAGTTGCTGGAAGTAATAATGATATCGCTAAAATGTGGATTGATCCTAGTCTTTCAGGTAATGAACCTGCTCCAGATTTGATCCAGACTAGTGAATGGACATCAGAGATTTCTGAAATTTCTAGATTTGCATTACGTCAAGGCAGTAGCGCGGTAAACGCAAATATTGATGGAATCCGCATTGCAACTTCCTGGGCGTATGCTCCTGTTCCCGTCGAACTTTCATCTTTCTCTGCAATATGTATGGGTGGTGTTGTTAATCTTAGGTGGCAAACAAAAACTGAAATTGAAAATTATGGATTTGAGATTGAGAGAAGTCAAAAGTCGAATGTTAAAATTGAGAAATGGGAAAAAATTGGCTTTGTAGATGGACACGGGAATTCCAATTCGCCAAAAGACTATGCTTTTATTGATCATCCAGCAGCATCATCCAAATATATTTACCGCTTAAAACAAATTGACAATGATGGTACTTATGAGTTTAGTAAAGAAGTTGAAGTAGATTTGGAAACGCCCGAAGTATTGTATTTGGGACAAAACTATCCAAATCCATTTAATCCAAATACGAGGATTAACTATTTGTTACCGAATGATGGCGAAGTTAAATTATCTATTTACACTCTTGATGGTGAATTTGTAACTTCTCTTGCAAATGAAGTGCAAACGGCTGGCAGTTACAGCATCGATTTTAATGGTGCGAATCTTGCCAGCGGGATGTATCTCTATAAATTAAATTTTAATGATTTTGTTCTTACAAAAAAGATGATTTTGGCTAAGTAATAAAATAAATTTGAATATAGAGGTGGATTAAAGTATTTTTTATTAAATAATTTTTAAGGAGTTGAAAAAATGAAGAATGCAACGCTCGTTTTTGTGATTATTCTTATTACCTCATTCACAGTTCTCGCGCAACCTTACAACGTAGATTTCAAGGTAACCATTCCAACCGATTGCAACGGCGGTGATGATGTAGTACTTTTTTCATCTTCAGGAAAAGAAGGAGTGGAATTCTTAATCCCCGAATTAACTTTACCTCCATTATTATCTTTGTTCCAAGATTTTTATGATATCTTTGGCGGCGGGTCGGTAGGATTAGAAGAAGGTACATTAAAAGAAAACATAGAACTGAGAGTAAATTTAGAGCCAATTAAATGTTCACCCGAGAGTCTGGACATTGTTGAGATTATCAGAATGAGCATTCAAGTTATTGGTGAGCAAAGCGGACCTCATCCGATATTTAGTTATTACGAATTTAATGAAGGTAAAAGAGCATACATAAAACTTAATGCGCCAGAATTGTTTGATCTATTCCAGTTTTTAGGTTATTCATTGGACGATATTGTTGCTTGGTTTTATGCTGAAGGATATACTCCTGACGTTACAGGTATTTCCTATGAATACAATCCTGATAACCCGGAGTGGTTTTATATTTATATTAATCATTTCTCCAAAATTGCTTTAGGTTCATTCAAGAATCCAACGGGGATAAAACAAGTTGGTAAATTACCCACAGATTATAGTTTAGAACAAAACTTCCCGAATCCTTTTAATCCAGAGACAAAGATTACTTATACATTGCCCGTTGAGGGATTTGTACAATTATCGATTTACAATATTGAGGGTGAACAAATTAAAAGCCTGGTGCAAGAAAAACAGCCTGCAGGTAATTACACTGTAGAATTTGATGCAGCAGATCTTTCGAGCGGAACTTATTTCTATAAAATACAGGTAAATGACTTCATCAAAATTAAGAAGATGTTACTGGTAAAGTAACATTTTCTCTCTCCCCTCCTCAAGTGGATAGGGCAGGTGTAAAAACCTGCCCTTGTTTTTTATTCGAATACCATGCTATTTGCTTTGACAAACTTTCAATTGTTAACTAACTTTACATCAGACTTTGGCAAATATTGTTCTTAGAATTAATTATTGGGGCTATAGCTCAGCTGGGAGAGCGCTTGAATGGCATTCAAGAGGTCAGGAGTTCGATCCTCCTTAGCTCCACAATTGTGGTTACTTAAAACTTATTATCAATTGGTTCTTGCATCAATTCTTTTATCTACTTTAATTTCTCGAGTCAGAGTATTCCTTAACAAATGAACATGTTTAATTCAAAATATATAATATTGATCTTGATAAGCTTCGTATCGTTTATATTCATTTCATGCGATGATACACAAAGCATTGAGGATATTGATAAACTTCCAATCCCCACAAGCAATGTTAGTTTTTCAAAACATATCTATCCCGTAATGAATGTTAAATGCAACTACTCTGGTTGCCATAACGATGAGACTCGTGCCGGAGGAGTAAGCCTAACTTCTTGGTCCAATGCCACCGATCCAAGAATAGTTGTGAAGGGAGATCCAAGTACAAGCTTGCTTGTCTGGACAATAGACAGGCTGCCAGGCACAAAATGGATGCCGCCAAACGGTTATCCTGGTCTTACAGATGCACAAAGGAATGGAATTAAAACTTGGATTACAGAAGGCGCACAAAACAATTAAAGGTTAAAGCCATTTCATTTTTCTATACCAATCATGGGTTCGTTTAATTCCATCAATTAAACCAACTGTTTGCCTAAAATTGAAATCCCTTTTTGCTTTGGACACGTCGCAAATCCAATCTTTCTGAACAAAATCCTTTGCCTTTTCAAGATTAAAGGTAGCCGGTTTTGAACTAAACATTGAGAAAAATTCTGCAAAGGTAGCAACAACGTAAACTAAAAAGTGAGGAAATCTTACATTAATTGCCTTCCTGCCGAAAGCTTTTGCAAAAGCATCACCAACTTGAGGCCAGGTATAAGCGATTTCGGAAGCAATAAAATAGGTTTGCCCAGAAGTTTTATCACTCACTGCTGCAGCATAGATCCCATCAACAGTATCTGCAACATGTACTAGGTTCAATCTTTTTTCATCAAATCCTACTAACGTCATTAAACCCATTTTATAAGTCTGAAATACTTTAAAAATCTCTGTATCCCGCTCACCGTAAACAGCATGAAGCCTGAGAATTGTTATAGGGAGTTTATTCATGTAAGCGGCAGCAAGTTTTTCTTGAGCTAATTTACTTCTTCCATAAGTTGTGATTGGCTTACATTCAGTTTCTTCAGTAACTGGTGCCCCATCAAGCGAAGGTCCGACGGCAGTTAAACTACTCACAATTACAATCTTTTTAATAGTGGACGCTGAATTTAGTGCAGCTTTAAGAAGTGCATCTGTTGTATCCACATTTCCCTTAAAATATCCTTCAGGTTTCTTAGATTTAACAACGCCGGCTACATGAAAAATATAATTGGCATCTTTAAATGCGGTTGTCATTCCGTCAACATCGAATAATCCGCAATCAAATATTTTTACATTTTTTCCTTTCAGCCACCTAAGATCGCTGCTCCGTCTAACAATACATCTTACTTCATATTTTTTTTCAAGCAGGTGATCAACAAGATGACTACCTACAAATCCGCTTGCCCCTGTTACTACTGCAATGTTCATGACTTATACTTTAATTTATTTGTTTTTAAGATGATTAAATAATAGATTTCGCATCGAAAATTAAGAAATAATCACATCAATTTTGAATCACATCCTATCAATTAATATTTATTTAGGAGGGTTTTTTGGATTTATTCAGTAAATGCTACGACTTTACCAGAGCAGATGAAATTAAAAAGACCGGTCTTTATCCTTACTTCCGAGCTATCGAAGAAAATGAAGGACCTGTCGTCCAAATAGAGGGAAGAAAAATCATTATGGCAGGTTCCAATAATTATTTAGGATTAACTGCTCATCCAAAAGTAAAAGAAGCTGCAATTAAAGCTGTAGAAAAATATGGAACTGGATGCTCAGGATCTCGTTATCTAACAGGAACTCTTGACCTTCACATCGAACTTGAGCATAGATTAGCAAAATTTTTTAAGAAAGAAGCGGTTTTACTTTTCAGCACTGGTTATCAAACTGCACAAGGAATAATTCCTACTTTAGTACAACGCGGGGATTATGTTATTTCCGATAAAGATAACCATGCTTGCATTGTAGCTGGTAATTTGATGGCAAAAGGTGCAATGTCCGAATTTGTTAGATATAAACATAATGATATGGATGATTTGGAACGCGTAATTCAAAAACTTCCACAGGAATCCGGAAAATTAATTGTAAGTGATGGAGTTTTCAGTACTGGCGGCGAAATCGTTGACTTACCAAGATTAAACAAAATAGCTAAGGAATATAAAGCTCGGATTTTAATTGATGATGCACATTCGGTTGGCGTAATTGGTAAAGGCGGCAGAGGTACAGCAAGTGAGTTTGATCTTGAAAATGAAATTGATTTAACAATGGGAACATTTAGCAAAACTTTTGCTTCACTTGGTGGTTTTGTTGCTGGCGAAGAAAGAGTTATTAACTACATAAAACATTTTGCTCCTGCCCTAATTTTTAGCGCATCACCAACACCTGCTGCTGTTGCAGCGGCAATTGCTGCCTTAGATATTTTGGAAGAGCATCCAGAATTAGTTAATAAACTTGTAAGCAATGCTGCAAAAATTCGTAAGGCATTCAAAGATCTAGGTTTTAAGGTTACTGAAGGACGGACAGCAATAGTTCCAGTAATCGTTGGTGACGACGCATTAGCTTTTAAAATGTGGAGAATGCTTTATGATGCCGGTTTGTTTGTTAATGTATTCATCTCACCCGGCGTTCCTCCCGGAAGACAAATGATGAGAACTAGTTATATGGCGGCTCATGAAGATTCTCATTTAAATGAAATCATCGACATATTTAGTGATGTCGGCAAAAAATTGGGAATCATTGGTTAGAGAATATATCATTACTTCTCTTCAAAAAGAGTTGACACATGAATATTGAAATCTTGAAAGTTACTTCAGATAAAGATTTGATGAATTTCATCAAGTGCCAATGGAATTTTTATTCGGATTATCCTTACTGGGTTCCTCC
>JACAFC010000111.1 GCA_013388515.1 Ignavibacteriaceae bacterium
ATCAAGCTTATAAATATTATTTATTCCATTCATATCTGAGATAAATAATAAAGATTTACCATCCGGACTTATTACTGGAGATACTTCATCGCTTGAAGGAAGGGCTGTTATACGTTCTATTTTTTTATTAAGCAATGAAATGGAATAAATATCCTGTTGGCTGTAATCATGTTTGTAAATTTTAAAACTATCAGGCAAAACCTCTTTTGAAACATTTCCAATGCGGTCGGATGAGAAAAGTATTTTGCTTCCATCAGAGAACCAGGCGGGGTCGCTATCGCTAAATATATCATCGGTAAGGTTTTCAAGTACACCAGTTTCCAAGTTGTAAATGTAAATATCTGATTGTTTTGCTGTATGTCCTACAAATGCCAGATTCTTACCATCCGGAGACCATGTAACACTTTTTACACCCTCTAAAGACAATGGTATAGTTTCGCGTTCTTCAGTTTCAACATCAATTAAATAAACCACATCGTAACCACCACTCTTAGCCCCTAATGCAATTTTTTTTCCGTCTGGTGACCACGTTAAACTTGGCGTAAGAATATTAAGTTCTTCAAAATCAGCAGTTCTGTTTCCCTTAATAAGTTTTGTTAGGATTTTGCCGTCAATCGCACTCATTAGATAAAGATCAAAATAATAGTCTCTGTTTGAAAGGAATGCTATTTTGTCGCCTTGTGGAGATATTGCAGGACTAGTATTATATGAACCTCCATCTTTTTTATGATCGGTTAATCTTTTAGCAAATTCGTCAGGATCTTTTCTTAAAGCAATATCAGGCCAATAAATTCTCTTAATTTCTTTTTTCCATCTTTCATTTAGTTCCTCAATATTTAAACCAAGTGCTTCCTTGAATCCGCTTTCTAAATTTCCAGTATTTCTAATCTTACTGATTAATTCACTAATTTTTTCTTTACCATATTTTTGGTCAATATAATAAAATACTGCTTGGCCGCCCCTGTAAGCAAAATATCCGTCTAGTGCTTGAATATCAGGTAAATATTCATTAATTGCAGCATCGCGAATAAACATATCTGTATCAACATCCCAGCCAAGAGCCTGGTACTCGGCCATTCCTTCACTGAACCAGCTAGGTAGATTAATTGTAATATTGTTCGATATAATATTTTGAATGGATCCGCCGTAAAACATATCATTCATAACAGCATGAACGAGCTCATGATGTATGAGATGTCTAAATTTTTTATATGAACCCATAAATTGAATAACAACTCTATTTTTAAATAGTTCTGTAAATCCTTCAATCCCTTCGCTTAAGTATTGATCGATAACATTGGTTTCTTGAAAGTCATTCTGTGAATTATAAATTATTAATGTAATCCTATTATTGATTTTATAATTAAAACTTTTTTGAATTGAAGCAAGCGCGTTTTCGGAAGCTTTAGATGTGAACTCTGCCAGCATTTTTCCATTTTGGCTAAAATAAATATCGAAGTGATCGGTTTGAATAAAGTACCAATCAAAATCTTTATACTGAACTTTATTCTTACCGAATTGCCCGAACACAACCGATGGCATGAAAAATAAAATTAAGCTAAGTTTTACAAATGCTTGTTTCATATTTTTTATTTTAAATTTCTGTGATAATAAAATCCAATTCTGATTTCTCCTGATCAACTCTAACGAGTTTGACCCATACTTTGTCTCCAAGCCGATATCGTTTTTTGGTTCTTTTTCCAATTAATGAATAATTTTTCTCATCATAAACATAAAAATCTCCCTCTAAATCGCGAACACGAACCAAACCTTCAGCCAGTATATCTAGTATTTTAACAAATAATCCGAAATAAGTCACGCCAGAAATCACCGCATGGAAAATTTCGCCTATATGATTTTCCAGATATTCAATTTGCTTCATTTTAATTGATGCCCTTTCAGCCTCAATAGCACTTCTTTCAGTAGCAGAAATGTGATCTGAAATTTCATCCAGTTTTTTAGGGGAAATTATAGATTTTCCATTTCCAGATAAATAATGAAAAAGGATTCTATGGACAACCAAATCCGCATATCGCCGAATTGGTGAAGTGAAATGTGTATAGTGTTTAAAACCCAATCCAAAGTGACCAATATTTTTAGTTGAATAAATTGCCTTTGCCATCGATCTAATTGCTAATTCGTTAATCAATGCTTCTTCTTCTTTGCCTTTAATTTGAATCATTAATGAATGAAACTGTTTTGTATTTTTTGAAGATACAGGATCGAAAGAATAACCGAGAGATTTTACAAATTTTGAAAACTCAATAATTTTTTCTGAATCTGGAAGATCATGAATTCTGTATATGAAGGGATCGGATTGTTTATGCTTTAAAGTTGAAAAATGCGTTGCGCAAATTTTATTGGCTAAAAGCATGAACTCCTCAACAAGCATATTGCTAAGTTTTGCTTCTTTTCGATAGATAGCAATGGGTAAATTATTCTCATCAAGTTTGAATTTTATTTCCGGGGTTGAAAATTCAATTCCACCCTCTCGAAATCTTTTTTTTCTTAAAACTTGAGCCAGTTTGTTAAGTAATGAAATTTCATTTTCATAATCACCTTCCTTCTTTTCAATTATTTCTTGAACCTCTTCATAAGTGAATCGTCGCTTACTATTAATAATAGTTTTTTTGATTTGATAATTTTCAACCTTTCCACGCTGTGTCATTTCTACAATTACTGAGAAAGTCAATCTGTCCTTGTTAGGAACCAATGAACAAATATTGTTTGATAAACTTTCGGGCAGCATTGGTATAACTCCGCCCACAAGATAAACACTATTCCCTCTGGTTAAAGCTTCTTTGTCTAAACTGGTATTTAATAAAACATAATGCGAAACATCAGCTATGTGAATTCCAATTTGATAATTGCCATTGTCCAGTTCTTCAATGGATAATGCATCATCAAAATCTTTTGCATCTTCAGGATCAATGGTGAACACAGTTTTATTTCGAAAATCAATTCTATCCTTTAATTCCTCCTCAGAAAAATCGTCGCTTATAATTTTAGCTTCTTCAAGTGCTTTATTAGAAAATTTATAGGGTAAATTAAACTCATGTGCTATTGAGGCTACTTCAGTATCCCTAGACCCCGACTTACCAATAACCTCGATGATTTCACCTTCAGGATTTAACAGCGAGGTATCCCACAAAATATTTCCTACCACAACTTTATCGCCTTCTTTAGCTTGCTTTAGATTTTCTCCATCAACATAAATATCTCGATGTATTTCTGGCTCAAGCGGTTTAACGAAATATGATACATGCGATTTGCATAAAGTTCCAACTATGCTTTGCCGTTTGCGAGAGATTACATCAACAATCTGCCCTTCAATGTTTTTTCCTTTGCGCTTTGCAAATAAAACAACCTCAACCACATCCCCATGAAAAGCTGTTGAAATATTTCGTGAGGCAATAAATATATCTCCAATTCGCTTATCTTTAGAAATAACAAAACCAAATCCTCCTGGGCTAATCTGCAGCTCTCCAATTATTTTTCCTGCTGAAGGATTTTGGTTTAGTTTATAGCGCTTGCCATTTCTTGTTAAGAAATTTTCCTCATAAAGCTGATACAAAAAATGTTTCAGCGAAACAATTTCCTCATCCGTTGAAAGCTTTAAACGTTTTGCAATTTCTTTACTTTTAAATGAGGAATGGGAGTTTTTTTTAAAGAAGGATATAATTTTCTTTTTCATTAAAACTCAAATCTATACTTAAGTCCCAGTTCGTTTATCATTTCATTTATATACTGAGTTTCACTGAGAGCTTCTTTTCGTTCAAGACGCATAAAGAAGTTACGAGTGATTGGATATTCGATTTTGACATTTGCTAGTCCAAGGTCCTGAAACACAGCAGTTGAGCCGCCAATGGAGTAGCGGAATTTTCCGGCTCTGCCTGCTAAAATAAATTTGGTATCGGTTCCGGATTGTCTTATTTCCAAGCTTTTAACATAATCTCCTAATTGGCGATTCAAAAAACCTCCAACTAATGAACCAGCGAAAGATGTAGCATAAGAGGAGACATTTAATTTATCTTGCTGGGTAATTGCATCATCTTTAAACTTACCAAGCAGCATAAACATAACCGCATCTGATGCATCTTTTGTTTCATCGGCTTCATTATTTTCTATACTTTTTGCACCTATATACACCGATAATTTATCCGACTGGTGGGAAAGGTTCTTATCTAGTTCATTAAGGGAACCTCTAATTTTCATCTTTATAGCTACCTCAACTTCATCACTACTTGATTGAGAACTACCATTTCCCGAATTATTTGTTTCGGGATAATAATAATTTTTATATATGGCTGTTAAATCCAGATAAGGATTACTTAACTCACTTTCGAATCGAATCTTGCCTTCGGCGTTAAGTGTCTTAATAAATTCCAAAGTGGATCCTTCTAACAATTCAAGTTCTCCTTGAGCAACAGGTTTGCCGCCAATACTTTCGTACTGAAACTTTCCACGTAAAACCGCTACAAGATTTTGGTTGAACTCGCGTGACAAAATATATGTGAATACAGCTTCGTCCTCAACCTTTACATCAATGCTATAATCAAATTTGCTTGGCTTTGATTTTTTTTGAATTTCCTTAGCATTGTTCAGTTTTGATAGGTTAACCAAAGATTCAAAATCCATTGTACTAGAATTTTTGGTTATTGTATCTTCAACAAACTTATAGATGAAATTCTCAGAAGTACTCCTATACGAACCCTGAGCCTGAGAATAAGTAAGTTTAGCAACATCTATATTTATTGGAGCTTTTAGAACTGCTCCATTCTTATCGAACTTTAAATCAAAATTTCCATCTGTAGAAATAACTAAATCTCCATACAGATTTGGACTAACGTATTTCGATTCTTCACTTAATACTTTAAGACTACCGTTAAATGCAAATTCCGAAGAAGTCATACTGAAGTTTTTTAATACTGCTGTACCTCCCCCCGTAATTGTACCTCCATCTTTAGTGTCATCCAAATTTGCAAGTAGAAGGTTTTCTAATGAAAGCATATCATTGGACACACTTAAATTTATTCCGGCTTTATACTCCAAATTATTATAGTCCAGCAAAAAAGTTGAATTATCAAGTTTTACATAACCTTTAGGATGTAATTCTTCAAAGGTTCCATTAATCTGTAAATCAGAGTTAAGCTTTCCTTTAAATTTGCTTACACCAGGAATTAATTCCCCAAAAGGAGCTAAATCCAGATTATTAGAAACAAGATTAACATTTATTTCCTCTTCGGTGATGAGCCGTTTCCCAGAATCTGTAAGTGAAAGATTAACTGGAATCAATCCACTAACTTTTAATGATGGATCGGTTGTTCCGCTAAACGAATCAAAAAATTTTATATCAGACGAAAACACTTTATTAGAGTATTTGAAGTTGCTGATCAAATCCCCAAAGTTTTTCCCCTTATAGGTTAGGTCCAACCCATTCAGAACCAAGTCAATTCTAGGACTAGAATAGTTCCCTCTTATTTCACCGTTCAAATTCAAATTCATGTCTAGAAATCCTAACTCGGTTTCTTTAGAAAAAGCGAGGATGATATCTTTTGCACTAATATTATCTGCTGAAAGTTTGAGTTCCTGCTCTTGATTGGATGAGAGAAATCCGTTAAAAGAAATTTTACCTTCTGAATGATATAATTGGAAATTATTGAAATCAATTCTTTCAGGAGATAATACTAGTTTGATTTGTTCTTTATTATAAATATCAAATTCATTATATACTAGATTAAGCCTATCAATATCTAATTTTATTTGAGAGCCGTGCATATCAATTAATCCTGAAAGTTTTGCTGAAGCAAGGTTTTCAAGATTTGCACCAATATCAACAGCTGCAACATTTTTATTCAAATCTAGATTTAAATAGATATTATTCATATCTGAGCCTGCAAAAATACGTTTTGCCTCAGTTTGCAAATTAAGTTTAATATCTTCAGTTGAATGAGCATTGAAACTATTTTTTAGATCAGCGCCCAAAACCATTTTGGATAAAAAATACACATCCGTCGAACCCCAGTATTTTATATAATTTAGATTCGAGTTCAATGCAGCATGAATACTATCTGAGTTGTACTTTATCTCCCCCGATAAATCTCCGTCTATTTCTAGTCTTTTGTTTTGCAGGAAGGGGCTAATAATTCCGAAGTCTTTGAAATCAACAAGGTATAGAATTGATATTTCTTCATCATTAGCCGACTTATTTTTATGTTTACCCTTTTCAGGCTTTACTTCTGTAGAGGTTTCTTCTTCAGGATTGCTAGATGGGAAGAACTCTTCAGTTTTATTCATAAATGCCTGTGTTAATAAACTACTTTCCTTGCTCAACACAGAAATTATATCTGGAAGCGAAAACTTACCTTTTAGAGTAATGTCTGCAATATCCGAGATAAAACTGATAACTCTATCATCATTATTATCTGTATAAATATCTGTGATAGTTCGTAAGCTGTCAATCTTAACACCATTTATTACTGATGGAGAAATGTCGAAGGTTAGAAACATATTCATTTTATCGATATCGAAATTCTCACCCTCGGTTCTAAAATTAAAATTTAAATCAGTAAAAGTTAAAGAATCGTTTAAAATCTTGCCGATATCTAAGTGATTGACAGCGCCACTAATCTTATAACCTAAATTTTCTTTCAAGAAATCTAAAGAGCCATCAATCGCTGCAACAGCATTGTTTGTTTCAGTTAACAAACTAAAATCAAAAACGCCTTCATTTGCTTTAGCCGTAAGTGAAAGAGAATCTAGAGTAATTCCCTCAATGGCAGACCCATCACCTACAAGAATGATATTTGAATTCATATCACTTGGTGAAAATCCTTTTCCTATAAAATGCCCTTTCAAATTTAAATCCGTTGCGAGGTTAGCAATTGGTTGTAAATTAAAATCTGTTATAGCAAAGTTAATATCATACTCCGTTACCGGTTTTTCAAAATTCATTCTAACATCCGAAGAAACTTTTCCATCATTTGTTGATAACAATATTTTAGATTCAAAGTTTAAGGGTTTGCCGTCAAATGATAGTGAATCAATTTTCACTATACCTAATTTCTCAAATACCGGAATTCCAATGCTGGGCAGCAGTTTATTAATATCCGGCTGATAGATACTCGAATTCTTAAACTTAGTAGCTATCCTCATCTCATCAATATTGTGGATGTTTTTGATAACTGTACTAGTTTCTAAATGAGTTTTTCCATAATCAATAATAATCTTGTTCACATCCATCTGCTGTAAATTGCCAGAGGCATTAAGCTGAAATCCAACAGCACCTTTTAACATATCAACAGGAACGAATGCTGATAAGTCATCAAAATTAAATTTTGTGCTGTTCACTGATATATCCATTAAAGCATACTTAAGATCTTCTTTTACTGTTGAATCAAAAAGATTTATGCCATTTACTTTAGCATTTATTCCAACGTCAGAATTTGAAGTATTAAGCAGTAAATTGTTTGCAATTATTTCTTTTGGATTTATTCCGAATTCACCTGATAAAGAATTTAAATTAAACGATTTTATATTTGGGCTGAGAGAGAGATGTTCTAATTTTGCCTCAAAAGTATTATAATCTATGTCTGCAAATGCTTTTAGTGAAAGATAAATATCGTTCACTCTTAAATCTTCCATATTCAAAGTTGAATAATACTCTTTGCTGCTTTTTTTTGTGTAATTCTGAATGGAGAAATCCACATTCGATAACTTGAAGTCGGCAACCTCAATTCTGAACGGGAAGGATGATTTTGAAGTATCTTCTTCTTCATCGGGGGGCGGGAATAATTTGGAAATGTTTAATTCACCGGAACTATCTTGAATAAATGAAATTCGTGCATCTTGAATTTCAGCTTTTCTTACATAGATTGTTTTTAGAAAGATTTTTAAAGGACTTGTTCTCAGTTCAATTTTACCGGCGTTAAGCAAAGTATCATCGCTCATCGTAACAACAGTGTTTCGCAAAATTAACGAAGTAAAAATTGTTCCTTCAATTTTTTCAATTGATATTTTTCCATTCAGATTTTCGTTAGCAAGATCTACAACAAAATCTCTCAGCCAATTTTTGAATAATTGTGTTTGGCTAATAGCAAAAAACATTACAAAGCAAATAAAGAGAGCCAGACCAATATACAGGAATACATTTACGATCCTCTGGAGAAGAGTTCGCTTTTTTTTCGGCTGCTGTTTGCTTTGTTCTACTTCTTCTTCTGTCAATTTCTTTAGAAATGAGTTTGTTGATTAACTAAACTTTGGTTAATGGAAATAAGGACTTGTTAATTGCAATACTTACTTTTTATTGAATCAATAATTTTTGATGTGGATTGATCATTCACAAATTCAATAGCTATTACTTCGCCGCCATGTTTTTCAACCGTTTCTCTGCCAACAATCTTGTCAATTGACCAATCAGCACCTTTAACCAAAATATCTGGAATAAGTTCATCTATAATTCTTCCCGGAGTATCTTCATCAAAAAGAACTACATAGTCTACAGCTTTTATATTTGAAATAATAAATGCTCTTTCATTTTGTTTAAGTATGGGACGTTTATCTCCCTTAATTCTTTTTACCGAGTCATCGGTGTTCATTCCAACAATTAAAATATCGCCAAGAGCTTTTGCTTTGGTTAAATAGTCAACATGCCCAGCGTGGATGAGATCAAAAACACCGTTTGTAAATACCACTTTTTTATTTTGCTGTTTAAATAAATTTCTTAAGGATTTTATTTCTTCTTGGGATTTAACAAAACTCATTTATGGTCTTCACTTATTTCTTTGAATAATCTCTCTATTTCAATTGGAACAATACCAACTTCACCACAAACAATACCTGCTGCAAAATTAGCAAGATAACAAGCTTCTAAAATATTAGCATTTGCTGCAAGAGCAATTGTTAAGGTTGAAATAACAGTATCTCCTGCGCCAGAAACATCTGCAACCTTAATTGCTTTTGTAGGCATTCGTCTTTCAGGTTGATGAGTTTCAAATATTGCGATTCCTTCTTCGCCAAGAGTTAGCAAAACATTCTGTGCTTTAAGTTTCTCTAGTAAAGTTTTACCTGCGGAAGATATATCTGCATTTGTTCTGATTTTCATACCAAGCACGTCTTCAGCTTCTTTACGGTTTGGCTTAAAGACGGTTACATTTTTATAGGAGAAAAAATTGTTGAATTTAGGATCAACTGTAATCAGAATATCATTTTTATTTGCTAATGAAATTACTTTCTCAATTAGCTCGGGAGTTAAAACACCTTTATTATAATCTTGAAGAATTATACCGTCAACTTTTTTAATGTGAGATTCCAAATAAGAAAATATTTTTTTTCTCATTTCATCATTAATATAATCCTTGCTTTCTTTGTCAATTCTAACCACATGCTGGTTGTGAGCAATAACGCGGGTTTTAGCAGTAGTGGGACGGCTATCATCTATAAAGATTCCGTCAGATTGAATTTGATTTTCATTAATTAACGAAGTAAAAATTGTTCCGTCATTATCATAACCTATAACCCCAACAGGTAAAGGGATGCCGCCAAGCTTTAAGATATTTAGTGCCACGTTAGCAGCTCCTCCAAATCTATAAAACTCGCTGTCAACTTCTACAACTGGAACAGGTGCTTCAGGTGAAATTCTTTTTACATCACCCCAGAAGTAGCAGTCGAGCATCATATCTCCGATGACAGCTATTCTTTTGCCAGAGAAATTATTTTTTAACTCATCCAATCGATGAGTTGAAATATTTATCATGTTTTACCTTAGACATTTAAAATTACAGCTAAAAATAGTTATAAAATTGAAGTGGTGAAAGCATTAATTGGGATTAACGGAATTCCTTAAGCAGTAAAATTTGGAAACCGATGTGTTAATTAATTTGACTTGATTGGTTGAATCATTTCCGATTTATCAACCCAGGTTGCCAGCACAATATCACCTACTACATTTACTACGGTGCGAGACATATCAAGCAGCCTATCCACTCCAAGTACTATTCCAATTCCTTCAGCAGGTATGCCAACTGTTTGTAAAACCATAACAATCATAGGAAGTGACCCACCGGGAATTCCTGCAGTTCCTATACCACCTAAAATTGAGAGTATTACTACTACAATCTGCTGCCCAATACTCAAATCAATTCCATAAAACTGTGCTAGAAAAAGTACGGTTATGCCTTCAAAAAGAGCAGTACCGTTTTGGTTTGCTGTAGAACCTACGGTTAAAACAAAGTTAGAAATATCCTTATCAACTTTTAAATTCTCCGAAGTAACTCTTAGCGAAGTTGGGAGTGTTGCGTTGGATGAACTCGTAGAGAAGGCAGTGATAATAACTTCACTCACATCTTTAAAGAATTTAACTGGATTCCTTTTCACAATAAATTTTAAAATTGAACCATAAGTTACCAGCAGGTGGATTAATAATGCGGTAAGAACAACAAGTACATATAAAACCAGCGTTGATATGATTTGAAAACCAAGCTGAGATGCTACTGAAAATATTAAAGCAGCAACGCCTATTGGAGCAAGTTTCATAGCAAAACCAACTATGGTCATTATGATATCGTAAAGACCGCCAAGCATTTGTGTAAAAATTTCTGTTCTGTCAGATTTCGTAATTGCAAGAGCAATTCCAAAGATTAATGCAAAAAACATTACTGCTAACAAACCTCCACCTCTATAGTTGGGGTCGAAAGCATTTACAACATCCACAAATGGATTTCGCGGAATTATATCTAACAGAATTTGAACTATGCTTTTAGCTTCCTTTGCAGTGCTAATAATGTTTGTGAGGGATTGATTATTACTCAATGTTTGAAGCAAGTTTTCACGATCGCCGGCAGTAATATTTGCTCCCGGTTGAATGAGATTCACTAGAAATATTCCGATTAGAACAGAAGCAGCAGAGATAACAATTGTAAAAAGCACAGATTTAAAACCAACACGCCCTATTTTATGTATATCCTTAAAATCAGCAACACCAAGGACAATAGCGGTAAATATAAGCGGTACAACAATCATAAAAATCATACGCAGAAATATTTGACCAGCGGGATATGTGATATTACTTACAAACCACTGAACATTAGGGTTCGAAGGAAAGAAAAAGTTAGTAAGTAGTCCTGCTAAAAGTCCGAAAGCAAGCCCAATAAGAATTTTTGTGTGAAGCGGTAATTTTTTCTGCATAATAAACTTGCTTGAAGTTTGTTTGTTAAAGATAAGTAAATATTCTGAGGGCAAAAAGAATAGCGGGTGAATGATTCATCATGCCCTTCGATATGAGGAATTCTTACTCACTTTGGTAATACTCATCAATCTCCCATTTAAATGGATTAAGCCCAATGTACTTTCTGATGTTGTACAAATCATGTTCATTGCGTATGATGTGTTCGTAAAATCCTTTTTGCCAAACTTCTTTACCTTGTACATTTTTTAATTCATTTATTCTTTTTGTTACTGCTGATTTAAATGACCTTATAATTGCAGATAATGAACCCGGCTGCATTTCACCAAATTTGCGTTTATCATTTATCGATGTAGGGACACAGCGCGCTGTGTCCCTACGTTCAATTATCAATATCCCATGAAAATGATTGGGCATGATAACATATTCATCCAAATCAATATTCTTTCTTAATTCTTTTGTTCTCAACCATTCTTCATTTACAAATTTTCCAAAATCGTTCAGAACCATTTTGCTGTTTTTAATATCACCAAATAAATTTTTGCGATCGTATGTACAAATGGTAACATAATACCAATTTGGTTCAGAGTAATCGTACTCTCTCAATCTGATTGATTTGCGGTGACGTTCTTCAGGATTATATTTCATATTATGCATATTCTGTAGGGGCACAGTGAACTGTGCCCCCAATCATTAGACAAAGGTCACAACACGTTGTGCCCCTACAACTTTAATGATTTACTTCGGTTAAAAATACCAAATCATACTTTATTTGAAATTCAAAATAATTAAATCAATCCTAAGAGAGCAAACATGTCTCTTTTCGTTTCTAACTGTTCATCTTTATCATTATCTCAACCTGTCCGCTGAAGACAGAATCTCAGCAGCGTTTCCGCACACTATTCCTTGCTTCTCTTTCCCAATTGGCTTATTTTTTCATTCGATTTAACACGATGTAGGGGCATGATGCATCATGCCCCTACGGCGTATGAAATAGTTATTTAACATCAAAATTGAATTTGTGTAGAAAGTAAATTTATGAGCGACAGCAATAAAGATTTAGAAACTCACGAACTTGAAACTAAAGAATGGCTCTACTCTCTTGATTACGTGCTTGAGCATGGCGGTCCCGAAAGAGTAACAGAACTTCTCCAGCAGCTTCAAATTAGAGCGCATAAAGCTGGAGTTAAAATTCCGTTCACAGCAAACACGCCTTACATCAACACAATTCCAAGAGAAAAGCAGCCGCCATTTCCAGGCAACAGAGAAATTGAGAGAAGAATTAAAAGTATAATTCGCTGGAATGCAATGGCAATGGTTGTAAAAGCAAATAAGCAGGAGAGCGGAATTGGCGGTCATATTTCAACTTATGCTTCTGCTGCAACTTTGTACGAAATTGGCTTCAATCATTTCTTCCGAGGAAAAGGTGAGGATTACGACGGCGATCAAATTTATTTTCAAGGTCATGCTTCTCCCGGAATTTATGCAAGAGCTTTTCTTGAAGGAAGATTAACTATTAACCAGCTTCAGAATTTCAGAAGAGAATTAAAACCTGATGGTGGTATTTCTTCTTATCCGCATCCATGGTTAATGCCCGGCTTCTGGGAATTTCCAACTGTCTCAATGGGGCTTGGTCCTATAATGGCAATTTACCAGGCACGATTTAACCGTTACCTGGAAGAC
>JACAFC010000090.1 GCA_013388515.1 Ignavibacteriaceae bacterium
CGTTATAACCGAACAGATAGAACTTACACTGTTTCCAATTATACTTTTGTATCCGGTGGAACTCGTAACGGACATTTTTATCAGCGCACAACAACAATGAATGGTAAATTTGATATCACTAGTCAAATTTCCAACAACCATGAAGTTAAAGCAGGAGTTGAAGTTGCATCTCATAAATTAGATTATGTTTCTTTCGCAGTTCTTAAGGATAATAATCTTTACATTCAACCAACAATAGATCTTTCAGAAGACAGTCCAAACTACGATGAATACACAAAAAAGCCGTTCGTATTTTCTGCATATGCACAGGACAAAATGGAGTTCGATAAACTAATATTAAATGTCGGATTACGGTACGATGCTTTTGATGTTGATTCAAAATACTCGACAGATATTTTTAACCCATCGCCCAAAAACCCTAACATTTCTCCATTAGTTGATAAAACTAAGTTGTTAGCAGATGCACCGCTGAAACAGCAAATCAGCCCAAGAGTAGGCGTTTCATTCCCAATTACTGATAGAGGAATAATTCACTTTTCATACGGACACTTTTTCCAAATGCCTCCATTTGCATATCTATATACAAATCCGAACTTTGAATATAGTTTTGCATCCGGTTCACCGGTATTTGGTAATGCAGATCTGAAACCGGAAAAAACAGTTACATATGAACTTGGTTTACAGCAGCAATTAATGGAAGATTTGGCATTTAATATAACCGGGTTTTATAAAGATGTGCGTGATTTGTTAGCTTATCAGCAGATTAGAATTAGTGAAGATGAAACATATTTTAAGTATGTGAATAAGGATTACAGCAACGTTAAAGGAATAACTTTTTCACTTACAAAAAGAAAAACCGCTCAAAGCATATTTGGTGTAACACTTGATTATACTTTCCAGGTTGCTGAAGGCAACGATGTTGATGCAGATGCATTTTTCCTCGATCTCTCATCCGGAAGACAGAGTGAAAAAGTTCCGGTCTTTTTGGGATGGGATCAATCACATACCCTAAATGGCACTATTTCAGTTGGAGAGGGAAATGATTGGAATGTTAGTTTGATAGGAAGGTTTGGTACCGGATTGCCATATACCCCGCTGATAACCGGAAAGCAAATTTATCTGCGAACAAACAGCGAACGCAGACCAACTCAAACAAATCTTGACCTTTTAGCTGAAAAATCATTTGAACTGGCCGGATTGAACTTAACCGTGTTCCTGAAAGTATTTAACCTGTTTGATGTGCTGAATGAGAGATTAATTTATACTGATACCGGCAGAGCAACATACACATTGCTGACAAGTCAAGGTTCTGCACAAGCAACAGATAAAATTTCTGAACAGATAGAGGGTGTTCACTCTGCAAAAGAATATTTTGTACAGCCGCAATTTTATTTACCGCCGCGGGAAGTGAAACTCGGATTTTCACTTGAGTTTTAATAGTAGAACCATATGGAGAATTTTAATATGAAGAATAATTTAATAAGAAGCCTAATTTTTCTGATTGCTGTTTTATCGTTTATTTCTGTAAATGTTTTAGGTCAGTCAGATGCTGCCAGAAGAGAACGAGAATACCAAGCCGTTAAGAATTTGATTCATGGTAATCTGAATAAGACTTTAGGAAGTAAATCTGAAATTGAAAAACCGAAGTATCTTACACCATCTGGAGAGAATTTTCAACTTAGCAAAACATCAACTGGTTTAGATAGAAGAAAATCATTTTACATGAATGGTAATAATATCTCGACGGATATTTACAATTACGGTGGAATAGGACCAGGATATGGTTTGCTAAGAGGTGTAAACAATTTTGTTTGGAATCAGCTTGATTATGTTTTTCAATTCTGCCCAATAGTTGGTGCACAAGTACCAAATGCAAATGATACAACAAAACTAATCCAAATTATTTCCGATGGATTGTGGGATTATCCGCAGCAGCAGTTACGAGAAGTAAGCCCTGATGGAAAAGTACTCTGGCAATGGCAGCCCCTTGCTGGTTATTCAGACCCTGAATCCGATGATATTGCATCAAATCCTGCAGACGACCTGAATGGTGATGGAAAACCAGACAGCTGGCCAATCGAATGGTACAATCCTACACTTGGAAAATATGTTTGGCCAGGATACTTATCGCAGGATGCTACAAATGCTGATTTGGAGGTTTTCTGGGCTATGGACGATAGAGAGAACCTTGAATTTCCATATTATCCATACTTAAACGATTCTTCGAAAAAAGGATTGGGCGTGCAAGTTGACGGCAGAGCTTTTCAGTGGAGTAACGCTTTAGCCGGTAACACAATATTTTTTGTTTATACAATCACAAATGTAAGTGACAAAGATTTAGATACAGTTTTCTTTGGCATTTATGGAGATCCTGATGTTGGCGGCGGCTCTCCTGAAAATACAGATGATAATGGATTTTTTATACCACCTTACTCAACTCCGCAAGTTAATGTAGATAATATTCCGGTATATGCTAGAAGTATGACCTACTTCTGGGATCCCGACATGGTTGGCAGAGGCGGTTTACCTTTGGGCTATATCGGATGTAAATTTCTTGAAAGCCCTGGAAATTCTGTTAATGCGATAGACGATGACGGTGATGGGATGATTGATGAAAGGCAGGATGATGGAATTGATAATGATGGAGATTGGAATCCTTTGCTGCACGATTTTGGAATTGATGGAATTCCTAACACCGGCGATGAAGGTGAAGCTGATGGAGTGCCAACTGCAGGTAAGCGGCTTGCCAACGGTTCGCTCGATCCGCTCTATCCTGGTGAGAAAAATTTTGAATTAACTGATTTGGACGAAGCTGATCAAATTGGGCTTACAAGTTTTAACAGTTGGTCTTGGGCTGGTGATAGAATATCCGATGATATTTCGATGTGGAATCGTTCAAAACCCAGAAACTTTGGTGATATTCAACAGAGTGCAGATATTGTATTTATTTTTGGTTCTGGATACATATCACTTAAAAAGGGTGAAACAAAAAGAATTTCAATGGCTCTGCTATGCGGAGAGAATCTACAGGATCTGTTAATCTCCGCAGAAACTGTTCAGACCATATACAATCAAAATTATCAATTCTTCAAACCGCCTGTGCTTCCAACTGTAGCTGCAGTACCCGATGATAAAAAAGTTACTCTATATTGGGATTCAAAAGCCGAGGAAAGTGTTGATCCCATTACCGGTAAAGATTTTGAAGGTTATGTTATCTATAGGAGTACAGATCCATCTTTCACCGATATCCAGGTAATTACTGATGGCAAAGGATCAAGCTTTTTAAGCCAACCCTTAACAGATTATAAAGGATTTGAGGCAAAATGGGATATCGGAAAACGTGATGAACCATTTACAGATTTAAACAACAACACTATTTATGATAATGGAGAACCTTTTGTTGATTGGACTAACGACGGTATCTGGTCTTCAAACATAGACGATGTTTGGAAAGGATATCATCCCGTTGCTTACCAGGGCCGTGGAGTTCAATACTATTTAGGTACAAATAGCGGCTTAGTTCACTCATTTGTTGATTCAAACAATGTTATCAATGGTCAAACTTATTACTATGCCGTAGTTGCTTATGACCATGGTGATTCAACTGGAATTCCACCTACAGAAACAACTAAAAAAATTACACTCGATCCTATTACATCAAAGCTAAGATTTGATATAAATACAGTGCAAGTAATACCTGGTCCAAGAGTAAGCGGCTATGTTGCACCTCAATTCTCGGATGTTGGATTGAGCCACGATAATGGAATAGGGACGGGCGAAATTATAATAGATATTGTTGATGATCTTGCGGTAAAAGATGGAGGTAAATATAAGTTATTTTTCCAGGATACGTTAGATGTACCATCAGGAAAAATACTCCAAAAAAATTATTCGGTTCTCAATCAAGTGCCCATCTCTCAAACATTTGTGGTTTATGATACTAAATTCACCAAACTTGAAAAATCTCATATATATGATGATTCAGTAATTGTAAGAGATAAATCAACCGGCGTTGTTTTTACCAAAAATGTAGATTACATACTCGATTATAAAAAAGGAGCAATTAGAAGAACCGATGCCAGTTCGATGGTTAGCGGTAATACATATGAAATTATCTTCCATTACTATCCCGTTTTTCAAAGCACACATTTGAATATGGAAGATCATAATCCGGTATTTGATGGATTACTTTTAAAACTTAAAGATGACCCAATACTTGAGTTGGATACTATAACTACTAAGTGGAGTTCTGAAAGCAAAACAAATTTTAACATACAAGTTAAAAAAGGTTCAAGAACAGGCAGCCAGTTATATCCAGCAGATTATGAAGTACGATTTTCAGAACAAAAAATTGACACTGCACTTATACAAGTTACAGGCGGAACAAAAGTTGTACCAGTAAAATATTCAGTTAAAGAAATTACAAAGGGAATATCTAAACCCGTTTTTTCATTTTTAGTTGAAAACCCAAGTACAAAAGACAGTGCCTGGAGTCCTGGAGAAGAAATAATTTTGTTTAAACCAAATTCGTCGCCATTGCCAGCTAATTTTACTTGGGGGGTTACTGTCTATAATCCCGATACTCCTAAGGTTCCAATTCTTCCTACCGATGGAGATGTTTTAATAATTCGAACAAAGCGGCCTTACCAAAAGGTTGATGAATTTTCTTTTGGAACAAAAGAAGCTTACTACGAATCACAAATAGCTAAAAATTCTTTAGATGATATTTATGTTGTTCCAAATCCTTACATTGGTGTGAATGAAATAGAACCTACAAACAAACTGCCTGGTCAATCAAGAGGAGAGCGCAGAATCTATTTTGAGAACCTTCCTCCCAAATGCAGCATTAGAATTTATACTTTAAGCGGCGAACATGTTCAAACCATAGAACATGAGAGTAATCTTCAGCATGGACGTGAATTTTGGAATCTGCTTAACAAGGATGGATTTAGTATTGCATATGGAATCTATTTTGCTCATATAGATGCTCCTGGTGTGGGTGAAAAAATAATTAAACTGGCTGTAATAAAGTGAGTAAGGAGAAAATTAAAATGACATTAACAATAAAAATATTTTCTATTCTTTGTATCATTTTACATCTTAATTCATCTGCACAGATTGGAAGTTCATTAAACAAAACTGGAACAACAGCTGCTCAATTTTTAAAAATTGGGGTTGGTCCAAGAGCTATTGGAATGGGGGGCGCATATACAGCACTTGCAGATGATATTAATTCCATGTACTGGAATCCTGCCGGTATTTCAAGAATGAATGGGAAGGAAGCATATTTTAACCATGTAGATTGGATTTTGGATGTTAATTTGGACTATGCTGGCTTTGCCCTTGATGTATCGGATTTAGGAACCCTTGGCGGTTTCATTTCTGTTATGTCTATGGATGATATGCCAATTAGAACTTTAGAGCAGCCTGAAGGTACAGGTGAACTATTTTCTTCTGGTGCTATTGTAATTGGATTATCCTTTGCACGAAATTTAACCGAAGAGTTTTCTATAGGATTTAATGCTAAATACGTTAATGAACACATTTGGAATGAATCCGCTAGAACTTTTGCGATCGATGTAGGAACACAGTATGTCATTCCTTTCCTCAATCAGTTTCGTCTTGGTGCAAGTATTTCAAATTTTGGACCTAAGATGAAAATGAGCGGCCGGGATATAATTCAATCCACAACAGTTGGTTCAGGGGAGGGTAACCTAATTAACACTGATTTACAGCTTGACGAATTTGAACTGCCGCTTCTTTTTAGAATTGGGGTTGCGGTTGATGCAATAAAAACCGAAAATAACCGGCTTACCATTGCGGCTGATGCTATTCACCCAAATGATAATAGCGAATATGTTAATGCTGGCTTAGAATATACTTGGAATGAAATCTTTTTTGTGCGGGGCGGTTATAAATCTCTGTTTGAAGAAGAAGGCGAGCAGGGTCTTACAATTGGTGCCGGTATAAACTACAGAATTTTAGATGCTTTCAAACTAAAGGTTGATTATGCCTACCAAGATTTTGGAAGACTTAAAAATGTTCAATACATCTCTTTAGGAATAAAATTCTAATATTTATCAGCCGGACTGAAAATTTTCCATTCATGTCCGGCTTTTTATTTTAAAATTCAGGTTGTATAAAAATCTCAAACTTTTTATAAAAACCTTCAAAAAACTTCAACTTTTTGTCAATTTTTTAATAAAATTATTCAAATCTCATTTCTTGACTTTCAAGGCATCTATGGATATTTTTTCGCACCAATAATAAACTATAAAGGGCAAATGGCAGATACTTCAGATTTCAGAAATGGCTTAATTATTAAATTTAAAAACGATTTATTTACTATAGTTGAGTTTCAGCACGTAAAACCTGGCAAAGGCGGAGCTTTTGTTCGCACCACCTTAAAAAGTCTAAGAACTGGGAGGGTTTTAGATAATACATTTCGATCAGGTGAAAGTATTGAAATCGTACGTGTTGAAAGGAAAAAATTCCAGTATTTATACCGCGAAGCAGATTTTTTGGTTTGTATGGATAACGAAACATATGAGCAAATAAATGTACCTAAAAACCTGTTTGGTGATGGAGTAGATTATTTAAAGGAAAGTGAAGAAGTAGAAATTCTATTTAATAAGGACGAAATAATAAGTGTAGAAATTCCAATTTTCGTTTATTTAAAGGTAACCGAAACGGAACCAGGATTTAGAGGGGATACTGCTACTGGAGCAATTAAACCTGCAAAACTTGAAACAGGTGTGAGTATCAACGTACCTCTTTTCATCAATGAAGGTGATTTATTGAAAGTTGATACAAGAACCGGTGGTTATGTAGAAAGAATGAAATCCTAATTAAAAAGGAATGAAAATGGACTTAAACCTAGTAAAAAAACTCATTAAAATTGTGGACACCAGCGGCATAACTGATCTGGAGGTTGAGCAGGATGGTGTAAGAATAAAAATTGCCAAAAAGATACGAGCTGTACAAGGCGGACCTAAACCTCATGTAGTTGTCTCTCCAGCCTCAAGCGAAGAAGTAGAATCAGTTGACACTTCAGCAAAGAAAGAGAATACGGAAGAAAAAACCAACACCTTACATGAAATACGCTCTCCAATAGTTGGTACATTTTATCGTGCACCCGCACCGGATGCTGATCCATATATTCAAGTTGGAGATATTATTACTAAAGGTTCGGTGCTTTGTATTATTGAGGCAATGAAACTTATGAATGAAATTGAATCCGATATAGATGGCCGTGTAATTAAGATACTTGTAGAAAATGGTAAACCGGTTGAGTTTAATCAACCATTGTTTTTAATTCAGCCCAACTGATTTCCCCAATAGATTAGAGAATAATTTGTTTAATAAAATTCTAATTGCCAATCGAGGCGAAATTGCTTTAAGAATAATTAGAACATGCAAAGAACTTGGAATTAAAACCGTAGCCGTTTATTCTGAAGCTGATCGAGATTCATTGCATGTTACCTTTGCCGATGAAGCTGTTTGTATTGGTCCTGCCTCAAGCAAAGAGAGCTATCTAAAAATTCCCTTAATTATATCTGCCGCTCAGATTACGGGGGCTGATGCCATTCATCCCGGATATGGATTCCTAGCTGAAAATGCAGATTTTTCCGAAATATGCGCCGAATCTAACATAAAATTTATTGGTCCTTCTCCAGAAATGATTAATGCTATGGGAGATAAATCTTATGCTAAAGAAACAATGCGGAAAAATGGAGTTCCAGTAATTCCAGGAAGTGATGGAATTCTTAAAAGTCTCGATGAAGGCAAGGAATTATCAAATGAAATGGGTTACCCTGTTATAATAAAAGCCTCAGCAGGCGGCGGTGGTAAAGGAATGCGGATTGTGCGTGATGCAGCTGAGTTTGATAATGCATATCAAATGGCACGTACCGAAGCCGAATCTGCATTTGGAAATCCTGATGTATACTTAGAGAAATACATCGAAAACCCACGTCATGTTGAAATCCAGATTATGGGTGACACATTTGGAAATGCATACCATTATGGTGAGCGTGATTGTTCAGTTCAAAGACGGCATCAAAAATTAATTGAAGAATCTCCATCGCCAGCTCTTGATGAAGCATTAAGAAGTAAAATGGGCGAAGCTGCTATTCTTGGAGCTAAAGCAGTTAATTATGAAGGTGCCGGTACTATCGAATTCCTGCTTGATAAGCACAAGAATTTTTATTTCATGGAGATGAACACTAGAATTCAAGTTGAGCATCCAGTTGCAGAGTTAGTTTATAAGGTAGATTTAGTTAAACAGCAAATCCTTGTTGCTGCCGGCGAAAAGATAGAATCACTTCCGCAAAAACCTTTAGGCCACAGCATCGAATTTAGGATTAATGCTGAGGATCCCGAGAATGGATTCAGACCATCACCTGGTAAAATTCAATCACTGCATTTTCCTGGTGGATTTGGAGTAAGAGTAGATTCGCATGTTTATCAGTCTTATACAATTCCACCGTACTACGATTCCTTAATTTCAAAGCTTATTGTTTGGGGAAAAGACAGAAATGATGCAATAAGAAGAGGTAAACGTGCCCTTGAAGAATTTACCATTGAGGGAATAAAAACCACAATTCCTTTTCATATGCAGGTGCTTGAGGATGAGAGATTCTTATCCGGAAATTTTGATACACACTTTTTAGAACACTTTAATTTTAAAACTTTAGAGGAAAAAAAATGAAATTCCCAGAAGATTTACTTTATACGAACGATCATGAATGGATTAAAGTTGAAGGTAAATTAGGAACTATCGGCATAACCGATTTTGCTCAAGGCGAGTTAGGCGATGTTGTATTTGTTGATATTGATCCTAATCTTAAAGAGATTAAAAAAGGTCAATCATTTGGTACAATAGAAGCTGTAAAGACGGTGAGCGATTTATATGCACCGTGCAATGGCAAAGTTGTAGAAATAAATTCAACTTTAACGAATTCACCCGAGGTTGTAAATTCTGATCCTTATGGAAATGGTTGGGTGATAAAAATTGAAATTCAAGATCAGAACGATTTGAGCACCTTGATGGATAGTAAAGCATATAACCAATTAATTAACAAGTAAGAACCCAAATAATTTAATATTTGGTGCGTCGAGAAGTAATTAACTGTTCCTTTCTTTTGTGTGCTAATAAAACTACTATCAATCTATCCATTAAAAATGTTTGTTTCCTAAAAATGGGTGAAGAAAAATGTAACTAGTTACTTCAATCTTTCAATTACTTCTAATTTAAAAGTAATGGTCAACCGCGAAACTATTTTAATTATTGATTTTGGCTCTCAATACACACAACTTATTGCAAGAAGAGTTAGAGAAGCCAATGTTTATTGCGAAATCCATTCGCATAAAATCAGCATAGATGAAATAAAGAAAATAAATCCAATAGGGATAGTTCTTTCTGGGGGTCCCATGAGCGTTTACGATCCTGACTCACCTGATATAAAAATAGAAATTCTTGATCTCAATAAACCAGTACTTGGAATTTGCTATGGTTTGCAGCTTTTATGTAAAAACTTGGGTGGTAAGGTTGAATCTGCAAAAGACAGAGAATATGGAAAAGCTGAATTATCTATTGAAGGGAATTCACTTCTTTTTGATGAAGTTAGGAATGACAGCATCGTTTGGATGAGCCATGGAGATTATCTTACAGATCTTCCCAAAGGATTTGAGGTTATTGGAACTTCACAACACTCTCCAATTTGTGCTATTGAAAACATTAATAAAAAAATATATGGAGTTCAATTTCATCCTGAAGTAGTCCACACTAATGAAGGTAAAAGAATAATTAAGAATTTTCTCTTTAAAATTTGTAATGCACACGGAGAATGGACTGCTGAAAATTTTATTGAGGACAGTAAGAAAAGAATAAGAAGTATTGTGGGCGACAAGAAAGTAATATGTGCTCTCAGCGGAGGTGTAGATTCTACAGTTGCAGCCGTTCTTGTTGAACATGCCATAGGAGACCAGCTTATATGTGTACATATCGATAATGGATTGATGCGTAAAAATGAAAGTAAAAGTGTTGAAAAATTATTTAATGAACGATTTCATATCCCTTTAATCCATATCGATGCATCGGAAATATTTTTAACAAGATTAAAAAATATTGTCGATCCTGAAGAAAAAAGAAAAATAATTGGTAATACTTTTATCGAAGTATTCGAAAAAGAGGCAAAAAAAATTGTTGGGGCAGAGTACCTCGTGCAAGGAACCTTATATCCTGATGTAATAGAATCTGTTTCTGTCAAAGGATCTTCTGCTACAATTAAAACCCACCATAATGTTGGGGGACTTCCTGAAAAAATGAATTTGAAGTTGATTGAACCGTTCAGAGAGTTATTTAAAGATGAAGTGAGAAATGTTGGGCGCAGTTTAAATATTCCTAATGATTTCATTGATAGACATCCTTTTCCTGGACCAGGTTTAGCCGTGCGAATAATTGGTGATGTTACAATAGAAAAACTAGATTTACTTCGTGATGCCGATGAAATTTTTATTTCTGAGATTAAAAAAGCACATGTTTATAACGATATTTGGCAGGCATTTTCGGTTTTATTGCCAATTCAAACTGTTGGCGTAATGGGTGATGCAAGAACATATGAAAATGTCTTAGCGCTTCGAGCCGTAACATCGGTTGATGGTATGACTGCCGATTGGTATAGATTTGATACCGATGTATTAGCTAAAATTTCTAACATAATTATAAACAAAGTAAGGGGAATCAATCGCGTTGTCTATGATATCAGTTCAAAACCTCCTTCTACTATTGAGTGGGAATAGAAATTGGATTCAGCAATCAAATTAAAGCATAAAATTGCATCTGCAGATAATTTCATAGCACAGGGTAAATATTTGCACGCAATACAATTATATGAGCGAATGCTAGTAGAATTTCCTCAAAACCAGGAAGTATATTATAACTTAGCACAACTGTATGAATTGTCAGGAAATTTCAATTCTTCATTTAATCTGTTAAGCAAATATTTGGAAAGCAATCCCAATGACGTGGATATGCAGCTGTATTATGGTCAACTATTGTTTAAACATGAAGAGTGGGAGAGAGCAATTGAAGTTTTTACTAAACTTGTGCCTGAAGAGAAACCGCTATCCCAATATTTTTTAGGTCACGCCTATTTGATGATTAGAGATCTTGAAATGTCAAGAATAAGTTTTTTAAGTTTCATATCGTTAGATGCAGATCGTGAATTAGTTTTTGAAGCTTTTGTGAGATTAGCCAAAATTGAACTTGAGATGAAAGATTTTGAACAAGCACTTAAATACGCCAAACAGTCGGAAATATTTTTTAGTTCGAACTGGGAGTTGTATTTTATTTATGCTAATTGTTATTTGCAGCTTGGAATGGATGCACACGCAATTACAGCAATTGAGAAAGCAATCAAACTAAATCCTCAACCTTCTGAATTATATGAATTAGCGGGAAAAATATATCTCAGAACAGGTGACAATACTAGAGCAGAAAGTAATTTTAAGAAATATATTGAGCTTAATGAATCAGTATCATCAGAAACTTATTCTCAACTTGCTGATGCTTGTTTTAAAGCTAAGAAAATAGATTCAGCTTTGGATTATTATGAGTTAGCACTTAAAATTGATCCTGGCAATAAAAGTGCTTTAATGGGTGTGCAAAATATTCATCGAAATAAAAAATCCTCTGTTTCCAAGGATGCTTAGGAAAATAATCATATCAATTATTCTTTATGCTTTCACAATTCAAGCACAATCAGCTGATGAGATTAATAAAAAATTCACAGATGCTGTTCGAGATTTTCAGCAAAAAAAATGGACTGAGGCGTTAAGTACCTTCAGCAATCTTGCTGATAGCCAGCCTGTTCATTCAAAAACAACTCTTTCCATCCTTTTTGAAGCCAAAACTAATTTAGAGCTTGGCAATTACTCCCAAGCTGAAAAAAGATTGATAAAATTAGTGAATGATTTTCCAACCAGTATATATAGTGATGAAGCATTACTGACTCTTTCCAAAATTTTTTATTTGAGGCAGCAGTATTTGGAATCATATGAAAAACTTTGTCAAATAATTATTGGCTCAAGTGACAGTGCCTATATATATAATGCTAGAAAAATTTCCGAGAGATTGGCTTTTGAGTATTTAAATTCAGATCAATTAAAAACATTACATGATACCACTAAAGTTACATTGAGCAGGCCAAATATACTTTTAATGCTTGGTAAGCTTTTATTACATCGGAAAAATGTCCAAGCAGCAAAAGAATATTTCAGAAATCTGATTAATTTGTATCCCCAATCATATGAAGCTTATTCAGCTAATGAGTTAATTAATAACATAGCAATTAGTACAACCTCAAATGCAAACGCTGCTTTAATTGGCGTTTTACTTCCTCTTGCAAAAAATTTACCCTCCTATGGAACAGCTTCAGAAATTTTAGAAGGAATAAAGTATTGTCTATCTGAATTTAATAAAGAACATTATGACAAGATTGGATTATTGATACGAGATACAGAATTGAAAACTGATAAATTGGTAGAAATAGAAACTGAATTTGCAGAACTCAATAATCTTAAATGTATTGTTGGCCCAATGTACAGCGCTGAAGTAAAAGATGTTCTTAAAATTTTTTCTTCGACAAATTTACCAATCATCTCTCCAACAGCCACTGAAGATTATTTAACCAATATTTCGGAGAATTTTTTCCAAGCAAATCCTTCATTTATATATCGTGGAAGATTAATGGCTCAATATGTTTATTTTGTTGAAAATAAGAGAAGGATTGCAATTGTGAACGCAATTGATGGGTACTCTCCAATATTAAGCAGCAGTTTTTCTCAAGAGTTTGAAAGACTTGGTGGCAGAATATATCAGCGAGAGTCTTATAAAAGCGGTAAAATAAATTTTAAAGATCTAATAGCTAAGTTAACTTCAGTGTTTAATCAGATTGATGGATTGTATTTCCCGCTCGCAGACAGAACCGATATTCCGGCAATATTGTCTTTGTTATCTCAAATCAATCTTGACATACCGGTGTATGGAGATCAGGACTGGATGAACTTGCTTGGGTTCGAATCTACTCCATTCCTTAATAATCAACTAATATTTTGTTCAGATTATTTTATTGATTTCAATGACCAAGAGTATCAAAATTTTAGTAAAAACTTCTTTTCCGTAACTAAAAAGGATGTAAATAGAAATGTACTTTATGGTTACGATGTAATGAAATATCTGTTAAACATTTTACGAAATTCTTTTTCCGGAAGTGAAGCGATTATACAAAAAATGAAAAATGGATATTTATCATTTGGTATTCATAATAACCTATGTTTCGATTCGAATAGGATAAATTTATATTTAAATATAATCCGGTTTACGAACGGTAAATTTGAACTTATTGATAAGTATAGATTAAATAACTAAAACTGGGGGAAATATTTTAACCGTTAAAGAATTACCACTTGAAGATAGACCAAGAGAAAAATTAAAAAAACTTGGAGCAAGTAATCTAACGAATGCTGAACTAACTGCGATTATTCTTAGAACCGGTACAAAAGGTAAGTCTGTTTTGTTAATTGCTCAAGAATTAATGAACAAGCATGCAAATTTTGCTTCATTAGCTTCATTGCCCTTAGCGGAATTGAAGAAAATATCTGGCATTGGTGAGGATAAAGCAGTTAGCTTATTGGCTGTTTTTGAAATTGGAAGGCGTCTTCAAGCTGAATCTAAATGGTCTTCTAATAAAAAAATTACCTCGCCCAAAGATATTGCTGAATTTTTTATACCAATTCTTCGAGATGAACTAAAGGAAAAATTTATTGTAGTTTGTCTGAACAGTGCCAATAAAATCATTAAGTATGAAGCAATTTCAATAGGCAGTTTAAATTCCAGCGTTGTACATCCTCGAGAAATATTTAAATTTGCTATTGAAAATTCCTCTGCCAGCATTATTCTCTTACATAACCATCCAAGTGGGAATTTGGAGCCAAGTAATGAGGATATATCCATTACAAAAAAAATAGTTGAAGCGGGAAAAATTTTGAATATTGAAGTGCTTGATCATATAATTGTAGCAGGTAATGCATTTACTAGCTTGGTTGAAAGACGGTTGTTATAAGATTTCTCAGTTATTTAATCTGTAAACAAACTTCTTATTGTATTTCTTACATATTTTTCGTAAATATAGATTATAATTTCTTAACAATCAGACTAAAAACTTTGAAATTGTTCATTATTCGTACATTATTAACGTTTTAATCAAAAAAATAATCTAAAAATGGAGGTTACAGTATGAATTTAATAAAAGCGGTGAGAAATCTCGTAATCATTACTGCAATAACAGCTTCCGCATCTTTCTTAACTGGTTGCGGAGGACTCAGTGAGGCTCAACTTGAAGAGCTAAGAGGTTTGAAAAGTGAAGTTAGTTCGCTTGAAGCCGAAGCCAAATCTTTGAAAGATGAGCGCGCTAAACTCGAAAGAGATGTTGCTGAAAAAAATGCAAAACTTCAGCAATGCAATAAAGAAAAAGAAGAAACAAAAGCTAATTTAACAAAACTGCCTAATTAAGAAATTAAAATTGAAATTGGAGGTATATTTATGGAATTTAAAAAATATTTTTTAAGCTTCTTTTCAGTTCTGTTTCTTCTTTCAGTTACAGTAATTGCTCAAGATGAAATGACGGAAGAAGAATGGGAAGCTGAAATGATGCGACTTAAGGATAAAAAGGAATCCTTAACTAAAGAAATTAGTGCACTGCAGAACGAAGTTAATAACCTGAAAGCTGCAAAAGTACAAAGTTATGAAGATTGTATGAATGAACTTTACGCCATGATTGGGGCAACTAAAGCTGATATTGATAATTTTAGAAAAGCTGTTAATGAGCTTAATGGTAAAATTAATAGAAAAGAAGGACCTAAAGCTGACAGACAAAAAGATCTTGATGCTTTAAAAATGAACAAAATAAGTGCACTGCCAGAATTTTTTGACAAAGTTCATAATCAAATGCAGCGTTCATTAGATTCTTGGGTTGAAGAGGTAAAAGAAACTATGTACACTGTGGTAAGAGGTGATCATCTTTGGGGTATTGCAAAAAAATCTGAACATTATGGAAATGGTTTTGCATGGCCAATGATTTATAAAGCTAATCGCGATAAGATTAAAAATCCAGATTTGATTTATCCTCAGCAGGTATTTTCAATTCCAAAGCTTACCGAAGAGGAAAAAGCCAAATACGATAAAATTAGAAAAAATTATAAACCAGCTCCGGTTCAGTAATATATTTTTAACAACCTAAAAAATATTAAAAAGCCCTTGTCATTTAAATGATAAGGGCTTTTTCTATTTAAATATTTATGACTGCAATAGAAAAAAGAATTCTACTAGAAAATGTTGACATGTTAAACTTGCTTGGTAACAACGATGTCAACCTAAAAATGATTGAAGATAGGTTTAATGCTGTAATTACCTTTCGCGGCGAAAATGTTATTATAAAAGGTGTAAAAACAGAAGTAGAACTTATTGAAAAAACTATCAAGGAAATGGTTTATGTTTTAAACACCAAAGGCTCGCTGAGAGAGTCCGATATCAAAACAATTTTAGACCTTACAATCGAAGGTAAAGAAATAATTTCGTCGAAAGATTTTGATTCAATTGTGCTTTATACCAAAAATGATGTAATAAAATCAAAAACACCTGGCCAAAGTATTTATATAGAATCTGCATCTAAAAATGATATTTGCTTTGCCATTGGACCAGCAGGTACTGGGAAAACATATCTTGCGGTAGCTATTGCAGTAGCGGCATTAAAAAAGGGAATTGTGAACAGAATAGTACTTGCTCGCCCAGCTGTTGAAGCCGGTGAAAGTTTGGGATTTTTACCAGGCGATTTTCGTGAAAAAATTGATCCCTATTTAAGACCTTTGTATGACGCACTTGATGATATGATTCCCTCCGAAAAGTTGAAAACGTATATTGAAAAAAGAATGATTGAAATTGTACCTTTAGCTTATATGCGCGGACGTACACTCAATAATGCTTATGTAATTCTGGATGAAGCTCAAAATGCAACCGATCTTCAAATGAAGATGTTTTTGACCAGGCTTGGTGCAAATTCAAAAGCAATTATAACAGGAGATATTACTCAAATTGACCTGCCGTCAAAAACTACAAGTGGATTGGTTCAAGCAAAAGAAATACTGCGGGGAATTGAAGGAGTTAGTTTTATTTATCTTGATAAATCTGATGTTGTGAGACACAAACTTGTTAAAGATATCATTGATGCTTATGAAAAGTTTAGAAATTCTGAAAGCGTATAATGCTAGTTATTTAAACCGAGTTTTACTTTCATTCCAATATTTATCCATTTCTCTTAGCGTTGATTCGTGAGGCAGTTTTCCTTTTTCCTTAAGTTTTTCCTCAACATACTTGAATCGTTCAATAAATTTTCGATTTGTTCTTCTTAAAGCATTTTCAGGATTTATTCCAAGAAATCTTGAATAATTTACCAATGCAAAAAATACATCACCAATTTCACTTTCCAATTTTTCATCAAGTTCACTTTCGACATTTGACATTTGATTTTTCACCTTCTCAATCTCATGCATTTCCTCAATTTCTTCAATCACTTTTTTCCAAACATCTTCTTTTTTTTCCCAGTCAAATCCAACTTTTGCAGCTTTTTCTTGTAACCGATGCGCACGCTGCAAAGCGGGTAAATTTTCCGGCACACCCTCCAAAACAGATTCTCTGCCCTCCTGAAGTTTAATGGTCTCCCAGTTCTTCTTCACATGATCGGCATCCTTTACAACTGTATCACCAAAAACATGCGGATGCCTTCTTATTAATTTTTCAGAGATACTGTCTATAACTTCATTAAGTTTGAATTTACCATCACCTTCGGCAATGACACTGTGAAATACGACATGCAGTAATAAATCACCAAGTTCCTTTTTTAATTCATTGTAATCCTTATTATCAATTGCCTCAATTACTTCATGAACCTCTTCTAAGGTAGCATGCTTGATAGAATCGTTTGTTTGTTCACGATCCCAAGGACAATCTTTTCTGAGTCTTTTTACAATGTCTACTAATTCGTTAAATTTAGTTGAGTTCATTTAGTATGCTCTTAAATATTAAATCCAAAATCGAATAATTTGATTATCAATTCAAACTTAATAAAAACTTATTCTTCAAAGAAAAGGACTAATAATGATTGAGGAAAAAATAATTAATCTTGGTTTTACACTTCCTGAGGCGCCTAAACCACTGGCATCTTACATTCCTGCTTTAGCTGTAAATAATTTAGTATTTACTGCTGGTCAATTACCTTTAAAGAATGGTGTTTTGTTATTCAAAGGTAAATTAGGAAAAGATGTTACAGATGATGAAGGTAAGCAGGCTGCTCAACAGTGTATACTAAACTGTTTAAGTGTTGTAAAAAATGAAATAGGGAGCTTAGATAATATCGATAAAATTATTAAGCTGACTGTATTCGTAAACAGTGCAGAAGGATTTATTAATCATCCACAGGTTGCTAATGGTGCCTCAGATTTAATAAGAAGTATTTTTGGGGAAAATGGGAAGCACGTTCGAAGTGCAGTTGGTGTTGCAGAACTTCCTCTTGATGCACCTGTAGAAATAGAGATGGTTTGTAAAACTATTTAGTATTTATTGATGTCTTAAACTCTTTTACAAAGGTAAGGGTATTTCGAAAATCTTCATTGTCCATCATCAAAGATTTTACAATTGCACTTCCAACAATAACTCCATTACAATAAGGGGCAAATAGTGCTGCATCTTGAGTAGATTTAATTCCAAAACCTACAAGTAAGGGGTTTTTTGTTACTAAATGTGATACTTTGATAACTAGACTCTTTGATTCTTCCATATCTTGAATTTGTCGTCCTGTAGTACCAGTAGTGCTTACCAAGTAAAGAAATCCCTTACTCAATTCATCAATCTTTTTAATCCTTTTATCAGAAGTGGTTGGAGCTGCAAGCAAGATAACATCCAATTCACTAAATGCATTAGTATAAAAATCGTCGTACTCATCCAAAGGTACATCTGGCACAATTATTCCATTCACACCACAATTAACTGCATCAGCGGCAAAGTTTTTAACCCCATATTTAAGTAGAGGATTTGCGTACCCCATCAAAATAATTGGTTTATCTGATTTTTTTCTAATCTGCTCGGCATAAGAAAGTGTAAGCTTGATATTCACTCCATTTTGCAATGCTCTAAAAGATGAATATTGAATAGTAGGTCCATCCGCCAAAGGGTCGCTAAATGGAAAGCCAATTTCTATCATATCTGCACCGGCATCTAGTATCTGCAAAGCTAGTTGAGTGAAATTATTCTTGTTGGGAAAACCACTAGTTAAAAAGACTGACAATACTTTCTCCCCATAACTATTTTTCCTTATTATATAATCTGAGATAAAAGACAATCGGATTCCTTCTTAAATTTATTTCACATTTTAGTATTTAAATTTTGTTGAATTGATATTAAATCTTTGTCACCTCTACCACTAATATTAACAATTACTATTTCATCCTTTTGGGTATTGGGCATAAGATGTTCTAGATATGCAACAGCATGAGAAGTTTCAAGTGCTGGAATTATTCCTTCAAGTGAAGACAATTGTTTTGCTGCTTGTAGTGCTTCTTCGTCTGTGACAGATTTATATTCGACATCCATTGTATCTTTTAGGTAACTATGTTCTGGTCCCACACCTGGATAATCAAGTCCTGCAGAGATTGAATGAACAGGTGAAATTTGTCCATCATCATCCTGAAGAAGATATGTTTTCATCCCATGAAAAATTCCCTGTTTTCCTAAAGACAGTGTTGCACTGTGCTGGTTAGTGTGCAAACCCAAGCCGGCTGCCTCAATTCCAATTAAACGTGTAGCTGTACGAATAAAAGGGTAAAAAATTCCTATTGCATTACTTCCTCCTCCAACACATGCAACTATGTAATCCGGCAATTTATTTTCAATGGAAATAATTTGACTTTTTGTCTCAATACCAATTATCGATTGAAAATCTCTCACAATCATTGGATACGGATGAGGACCCACTACCGAACCTATAATGTAGTGAGTATTTTTAATATTTGTGACCCAATCTCTTATTGCCTCACTTGTTGCATCTTTTAGCGTCTTACTTCCAGTAGTTACGGGTATTACTTTAGCGCCTAATAAATTCATCCTGAAGACATTTAAACTTTGCCTCTCCATATCTATCTCACCCATGTACACAGAGCACTGTAAACCAAATTTTGCACATACCGTAGCTGTGGCAACTCCATGTTGGCCTGCTCCAGTTTCAGCAATTATTCTTGTCTTTCCTAATTTTTTTGCTAGTAAAATTTGACCAAGTGTATTGTTGATTTTATGAGCGCCAGTGTGGCAAAGATCTTCTCGTTTCAGATAAATTTTTGCTCTGTTAAAAAATTTGGTAAGATTTTCTGCGAAGGTTAATGGGGTTGGTCTTCCTGTAAAACTGCTATGCAGTGAATTTAACTCTTTTTGAAAATTCTTATCCTGGCGTAATTTTAAATAAACTTCTTCTAGTTCTTGTAAAGGTGATATTAAGGTTTCTGGAACAAACCTTCCGCCATAATTACCATATCGCCCTTTCTTGTCTGGATTCTTATAAATTATTTTATTAGTCATGCTATAGTATCTTTAATCAATTTCTTTCCTAAAGTGATCAACTAGGTTGAAAAATTCTTTCAGCTTCTTCTCGTCTTTTCGTCCAGGAATACTTTCAACTGAGGATGACAAATCTATTGCTGCAGGTTTAATGTTTTGGTAGATATATTCAAGATTTGCTGATTTGATTCCTCCAGATAGAATAATTTTATTTCTTAGCTCAAGCGGTATTTCCTCCCAATCAAATTTTTTTCCAGTTCCTCCGAACTCTATTGGGGAATAAGAATCGAACAAGTATGATACGTTATTATATTGATTTATGATTGAATAATTGAAATTAGTTCCAACTCTAAAACTTTTTATAACAGGTAAAACTATTTTTCTAACTGTATCAGGGCTCTCATCACCATGAAGCTGAATAGCATTTAGTTTGATGTCGGATCCAATTTCATTTATAGTATCAGCCAATTCATTTACAAACACACCAATTTTCATTGTAAACGGAGACAATTTTCTTATTATTTCTTTAGCAGCTGATGGTTCAATAAATCTTTTGCTTTTGGGGTAGAAAATAAAACCCAAAGCATCAGCACCTAATTTCTCACAGAGCAGGGCATCATTAATGTTAGTAATTCCACAGATTTTAATTTTCAAGCTTTACACCATTCTTTAAGTTCCTGTATTCTGGATTTTACATCATTTGCTTGCATAAGATATTCGCCAACTAAAATAGCATTTGTTCCAGCTTTTTTAAGTCTTGATACTGCAAATTTAGAATTGATACCGCTTTCGGATACTAAATATATACTGTCTGGTAACTTTTGTGATAAGATCTCAGTCGTTTCAAGATTTATCGAAAAGTCAATTAAGTTACGATTATTAACACCAATTAGCTTATTCAAACTAAAATTTATTTTTTGCAGCTGATCAACTGTGTGCAATTCAAGTAACACTTCCATTCCGCACTCAAAAGCTGCGTGTGTAAGTTCAATAATTTGACCTTGAGACAATACTTCTGATATCAAAAGTATAATATCTGCTCCATTTGCTTTAGATTCAAAAACTTGATATTCATCTATAATAAAGTCATTTCGCAGCAACGGTACTTGCTTGTGTTTTGCAATGTCCAGTAAAAATTCTTTACTTCCTTTGAAAAATTTTTCATCAGTAAGGATTGATATTGCATCCACTCCTGTGTTCAGATAAATATCTGCTATTCCGATGTGACTAAAATCTTCTCTAATAACACCTTTTGATGGACTGGCTTTTTTTATTTCAGCAATAATGGCAATGTCTTTACGGTTTTTTAGAGATTCCATAAAAGACAAAGTTGCTTTCGAAAAGAATTCCATTTCTCTAAAAGAATTAAGTGTGAAAGTCTTTTTTAGTTTAGCAGCTTCTTCTTTTTTGATTTCAATTATTTGATTGAGAATGTTCAAAATTTATTACTAAAAGTTCTTAGTTCATTTAATTTATTCAAAGCTGCTCCACTTAGAATAGAATCTTCGGCAGCAGCTTTACACTCCATTAATTCATTCGAGTAGCCTGCATTATACAAAGCTAATGCTGTATTTGCAGCAATTGTATGAAAAGCACCGTTTTGTGATTTGTTTTCAAATACATCTAAAATAATTTTAGCATTCAATTTCGAGGTATCGCCTTTTATTTGTTCGTTATCAACGAAAGGATATCCGAATGTTTTATTAGATATGCAGTATTCCTTTACATCAGACTCTTTATTGTATTCGAATAATGATGTTGTCCCTCCAAGCGAAATCTCGTCAAATTTGTTTTCGCTGCAAACAAAAGTAACCTTATCAAAATTTAAATAGTCTGCTGCTTGTGACATTAGCTTTGCTGTTTTTTCATTGTAAACCCCTATAAGCTGCCGCTTAGTTCCGGCCGGATTTGTTAAGGGTCCAAGAATATTAAAAATGGTTTTTGTACCGAGTTCATTTCTTACAGGAGCAGCATATTTCATAGCTGGATGATAAATAGGTGCGAACAAGAATGCGATTCCAATTTTATTAAGAGCTTCTTCTGACTGAGGTGGAGTTAGATTAATATTTATTCCTAATTCAATAAGTACATCTGCACTGCCGCATTTACTGGATACGGATCGGTTACCATGTTTAGCAACCTTTATCCCAGCGCCGGCAGCGGCAAATGCAGTTGCTGTAGAAATGTTAAATGAGCCGGATTCGTCTCCTCCTGTTCCGCATACATCAATTACATTTTTTTCAGCGCAGATTATCTTAATGGATTTATCTCTCATAGCCTGTGCAAATCCAGCAATTTCTATTGCTGTTTCTCCTTTAGATTTTAACGCCACTAAAAACCCAGCAAGTAATGAATTATTGACTTTTCCCGACATGATTTCTGTCATCACATAATAAGATTCACTTAATGTTAAATCTTCTTTCTCAATTACTTTCTCCAAGTATTCTTTCATCTCATTTCTCCTGTGAACTTCCTTATTTTTTCAGCCAGTTATTGATAATTTTTTCGCCTTCTATAGTCAAAATAGATTCTGGGTGGAATTGGATTCCTTCGACAGGAAATGTTTTGTGCCTCACTCCCATAATTATTCCATCGTCGGTATATGCAGAAATTTCTAATACATTTGGCAGCGATTTTCTTTCAATTATTAACGAGTGATATCTTGTTGCTTCAAATTTTTGTGGAATTTTTGTAAAAATTGTTTTTCCATCGTGGTTTATTTTTGAGGTTTTTCCATGAAATAAACATGGTGCTTTGATTACTTTGCCACCATACACAACGCCAATTGCTTGGTGTCCTAAACAAACACCTAGTGTTGGAATATCTTTACCGAACAATTCTATTGCTTTCAAGGTAATTTTTGAATCTTCAGGTTTTCCTGGGCCAGGTGAAATTAGAATTTTATCTGGTTTCATTTCAAAGATTTCAGATTCGGTTATTTCATCATTTCTTTTCACCATAATCTGATGGGTATTATTGCCTACAATTTGTACTAAGTTATAAGTGAAAGAATCGTAATTATCAATTATCAGGATTGTCATCAATCACCTCTGCGTATTTCAAAGCAGTAATCATTACTGCGGATTTATTTTTTATTTCTTTAGCTTCTAGTGATGGACTGCTGTCAGCAACAATTCCGGCACCAGCTTGCCAATAAATGTTTTCACCTTTCGTAAATAAAGTTCTTATTGCTATGCACATATCTAAATTACCAGAAAAATCAAAATAACCAACAGCACCTGCATACACATTTCTAGCTGTGCTCTCGTAATTATTTATGAGCTGAATTGCTCTGATTTTTGGTGCACCGGTTACTGTGCCTGCAGGAAAGCATGCCATAAGTGCATCAATTGAATCTTTATCGTCTGCAAGTTCACCCTCAACTTTAGATACGAGATGCATTACATGAGAATATTTTTGAACTACCATCTTTTCTATGACATTAACGGTACCGAATTTGCAGACTCGACCAAGATCATTTCGACCTAAATCTACTAACATTGTGTGTTCGGCTAATTCTTTAGGATCATTTATTAATTCGCTTTCTAAATAGTTTTCTTCATCCAAGTTCTTACCTCGTTTTCTGGTACCTGCAATTGGCAGCACTTGAGCTTTTTTGTTTTTAACCTTTAAAAGATCTTCCGGCGATGTGCCGAGTATTGAAAATTCATTTTCAAATTCCAGAAAATACATATATGGCGAAGGGTTTATAATTCTTAAAGCGCGGTAAACATTTAAAGGATCACCTTTATACTTTGCAGAAAATCTTTTTGACAATACAATCTGAAAAATATCGCCTTCAATTATATTTGTTTTACCTCCATCAACTTGTCTATAAAATTCAGAGGGATCAAAATTCTCCGAAATGTCATTTAAAACAATGAAATCAGTTTCGTAATGAATAGGTTTTGTTAATTCTATTCGAAGATTATTTAAAATTTTTTTAGCTGAATTGTACACCATGGGCAAATCGGTATCTTCATCAACTACCACATTTGATATGAGAATGATTTGATGTTTATGATGGTCAAAAGCAAGTATTGTATTGTAAATACCAAATATTGAATCTGGATTTTCACGAATGTCAGGCTCCGTAACTTTAGATGAATCGAATTTTATGGTTTTTTCAATTAGTGCAATATTTTCATAGCCAAGAAAACCAACTAATCCTCCAGTAAAATCGGGGAGTTCCTCAAGTTTTGGTTGTTTGTACTTATTTATTTCAAATCTAATATGCTCAAAAATTGACTTGTTAAATACGCTTACTTCTTTTTGCGATTGTTCAGTGATCTTATAATGTTTATTAGAAAATATTTTACTTGGGTTTTTACCAATAAAAGAATACCTAGCCATATTTTCTGATTTTTCAACGGATTCTAGGAGAAAACTTTGTTTGCCGGTTTCTCTAATTTTTAAATATGCTAAAACCGGTGTTAGCAAATCGGCAGTAATAATCTCATAAACCGGAATTAGATTATAATCTCTCGTATAGTTTTTGAAAGTTTCAAAATCCATTGAAAATTTCATTGTTTTATTAACCCTTAAAAGTTGTACTGTGTTTAAAGCAAAAAACCCTTCCCAGTTTACTGAGAAGGGTTAGTGGTAAAATTATTTTCTCAAGCTCACTGAGTCATATTAAAAGATATACTCCACCACCACCAAAAATTTGTGTTGGCTTGTATTTGCGAGTGATAATATGACTCAGTTTTCTTTTTCATAATTACTTGTGCAAATATAGAACACTTTAGTTGTTTGTCAAGATATAAATCATAAAATTTTAATTTAATGTGCTGTCCTTCCAATATTTCAGTAAAATTTTACCGAAAATCTAATCGGTTACCGAAAATGTTTATAATGAATAGTAATTTTACATAACATGAATCAAAAAATCTAAGCTAACGATTGAAACTATTTGAAAATTCAAATACTAAACTGAAGTCTGTACCGTGCTATGTATTGATTTTGTTCGTTGATTTGCTAAATTTTGAATAGTTAAAGAGGTAATTAATGAAAAAAGTCATAGTCATTATTGCAGTATTGCTATCATCAAATTCCTATGCTCAGTTTAAAGAATCGGGTATACACAATTTAAGTATAAGGGATGGAATTGTTGAGCAAAGTACGGGCTCGTTATTTGGCTTTTTGAATTCCGATAATTTTTCAATGAGGCATTCATTTAACATGTCGTACTCAGCTTTCGGAAATGAAGGATTAGCTCTGGGAGTTTATACCAACAGTATGATGTTTAAATTGGCAGAGAATATGAATTTTCAGGTTGATGCAAGCATTGTACAATCTCCATATTCTACCTTCGGGAAGGAATTTCAAAATAACCTAAGTGGTTTGTATATAACTCGTGCATCATTTAATTATAAACCGTGGGACGATGTATTTATTTCAGTTCAGTACAGAAATTTGCCCATGTCATACCACTACTCTGATTATGGTTTTTATTCAAATAGATTTTATAATCCATTTTTTAGTGATGGATTTTTTAACAGGTAAAAGTAGTTAAGGATTAAAATGATTTTAAAAGCGTATTATCGAGAAAGTTAGTGAAAGGAAAACTCTCTTCAAGTTCCAATAGAAAACCATCCAGCAAGACCTCTTCGTTTTCGAACACTGTTCTTGTTACTCTTATTATTTTTTTGGGAATAGTCATTTTATTCCTCTCGTATTCATTATATATGAAAATCCGAATAATCAATGATGATAAAAACAAAAATAATGTTGAGGTGGCTTCTGCAATTATCCAAATTGAAGTAATGAATGGGTGCGGGGTTGATGGTGTTGCTGCAAAATTTACGAGTTATTTGAGAGAAAGAAATTTTGATGTTGTTCAAGTTGGCAACTACATTTCAAACAATATTGATGAAACCATGATCATTGACCGAATTGGCAATAGAGCGAATGCAGAAAAATTGGCTGACGTATTAGGAATTGATAAGCGGAATATAATTCAACAATTAAATAAAGATTATTTTCTTGATGCTACATTAGTTATTGGGAAAGATTACAATAAATTAGAACCACTAAATTGAGGCAAATTTGGATTCATCTCTCCTGGCAAATAAAATAACCGATTTGATTTTTAACAAAAAAGGATATGATGTTAAGATTATTGATTTACGAAGTGTTACTACAATAACTGACTATTTTGTGATTTGCTCTGGCGACTCCGATACACAAGTTAAAGCCATTGCAGATGAAATTGAAAAGCAGATGCGCGATGAAGGAATTAAACCCTGGCATACTGAAGGTTATCAAGCGCTAAGCTGGGTATTAATAGATTTTGTAGATGTTGTTGTACATATATTCAAAAAAGAAACTCGTGAGTTTTATAATCTTGAAAAGCTTTGGGGCGATGCACCTTCGATAGATGTTGTTGATCCTTTATTGAAGAAAGAAATCACCGCTTTGCCAAAAGTTAAAAGAACTCGTAAAAAAGTTTGAATAGAAGCACCTTTCTATTGCATAATTTCTGATAAGTTCGACAAAAAATTTTTTTTGTTTATTAACCATAAAGAGCTCTAAGGAGGCACAAAGTACATTAAGAAAAAACTCAATACTTTGTGTTCTTTGTGTAAAGCTTTATGATTTTTGTGATAAAAAATTTTTACTGTCATTAATTTTTCCCCAAATTTTAATTTGATTAAAAGCATTGAAAAAATATCTGCATGAAATATTTAACCAAGCATCTGAGAAATTAGCTTACCTGAAGGACATTAAAATAACATTTGATATTCCTAAAAATGAATCTCAGGGTGATCTTTCATCGAATGCTGCACTTCTTCTTTCCAAGCAGTTAAAGAAACCGCCTAGAGTTATTGCGGAGGAAATACAATCTTCACTTAACATCGACAAGAATAAAATTTCAAAGATCGAAATTGCGGGACCAGGGTTTATCAATTTCTACTTCACTCCCGAATTTGTTTCTGAAATAGTCAAAGAAATTCTATCCAACTTAATTGGGTACGGAAAATCACAGAAGTATCGTGGTAAAAAAGCTAATGTCGAATTCGTTTCAGCTAATCCAACGGGACCGCTTACAGTTGGACACGGCAGAAATGCTGTAGTTGGTGATACTTTAGCAAATCTTTTAGAATGGGTTGGATATGATGTTGACCGCGAATATTATTTTAACAATGCAGGCAGGCAAATGCGGGTTTTGGGTGACTCAGTTAAGCAAAGATATTTGGAACTGCTGGGAAATAAAATTGATTTTCCGGAAGATTATTATCAAGGTGAATATATTATTGAAATTGCAAAAAAACTGCATAAAGATTTTGGTAATAAATTATTTGATGAGAATCCTGAAGGGATATTTAAAGCAAAAGCTGAGCAGGAAATATTTCTTGAGATTAAAAATACTTTGGAGCGGCTTGGCATAATCCACAAAGTGTTTTTTAACGAGAACTCATTGTATGAAGATAAAAAAATAGATGAGGTCCTCGCAGAATTCAAAGAAAAGAATTTATCATATGAAAAGGATTCAGCTGTTTGGCTTAAATTGTCCCAGCTTGGGAATGAACAAGACAAGGTTATAGTTAAAGCCACTGGCGAGCCGACTTACAGATTGCCTGACATTGCTTATCATGTAACAAAATACAAGCGTAATTATGATTTAATGGTTGATATTTTCGGCTCAGACCATAATGCAACTTACCCTGATGTACTTGCCGGGCTGAGGGCATTAGGCTATGATGATAGCAAAGTAAAAGTGCTTATTCACCAGTTTGTTACAATTACTGAAAATGGGGAAGTGGTTAAGATGTCAACACGAAAAGCAAATTATATTACGCTTGATCAATTAATTGACGATGTTGGTGCTGATGTTGTGAGATACTTCTTCAATATGAGGGGAATAACTTCTCACATGAATTTTGATCTTGTACTTGCTAAAAAACAATCCGATGAGAATCCAGTTTTCTATTTACAGTATGCCCACGCAAGAATAAGCTCTATAATTCGCATGGTTGAGAATGAAAACTTAAAACCCTCGACAGAAAATCTGAATCTGTTGATTACAAATGAAGAACAAGCACTCTTGAAAAAACTCCATCAATTTGAAAATGAAGTGTTATTGAGTGCGGAGTTATTCGAAACCCATCGTATTTGTGTTTATTTGGAAGAATTAGCTGCGGCATTCCATAAGTTTTACACTTTTTGCCGAATCATTGGCTCCGAGAAAAAATTAGCCGAAGCGAGATTAGCTTTAGCAATAGCAACCCGTGCTGTCATTAAAAATGGGTTGACAATTTTAGGTGTGTCTGCACCGGAGAAAATGTAAGCAAATAATCTAAAAATCCGCGAGCGCAACTGTTGCAGCATAAATCCTGTTTGCACCAGCATTTAACAATACTCTTCCGCATTCGCTAATTGTTGCACCGGTTGTCATAACATCATCAACAAGTAAAACGTTTTTCCCTTTCACGTTTTCCGTTTTCCGTACTTTAAATGCTCCTTCAATATTTTCTTCCCGCTCTCTCAAGGTCATAGTTGTTTGAGATTGTGTAAAGCGGAATCGTTTTACGGCTTTAACATCCAAAGTGATACCGGTCGTGATTGAAATTCCCTTAGCAATGTAATAGGATTGATTAAATCCACGCTCAGCTTTTTTAAGGTGATGAAGCGGAACCGGAATTATTAAGTTAATATTCCAGTCTTTAAATCGAGCCACGAAAGTTTTCCCCAAATTTTCACCCAAAAATTTTCCAATGAGAAATTTCTTGTCGTACTTAAGTGCATGAACAATGTGCTGAAGTTCTTTGTCCTTTTCAAAAATATACTGAGAGATAAATCCCGAAATAATTTTTTTACTCTCAAATTTTCTTTGGTACTCCGTTTTAATTAAATCAGGTTCAACCGGTTTTAATTTTGAGAGACAATTGGTACAAACAACTCTTTCGAGAGATGTTAATTTATTCTTACAGCCAGGACAAAATCTGGGAAGAATAAAATCAAGGAATTCAGTAAGATAATTTTTAATCATTCTTCTGCATTTATAAAACTTTGCCACTAATAACACGAATTTTCACAAATATTTAAAATTAGTGTTCATTAGTGAAATTCGTGGCATCCGAAATCCTCGTACTATGCAAATAATTTGTCTATACTCTACAACATCCCCTCACGTTTTCGTATAAACCATTCAACTCCAAATAACAAGATTATTGCGAGCAATAAAAACTCGTTTGACCATAGTGAGTATTCCTTTGTGTCAATTTTTTCTTTTGATGATTTAAGATTTAACTCACTTAAAAGTTTAAAAAGTGATTTGGATTCATTTGAGTCAAAAAACTTTCCTCCCGAAACATTAGCAAGCGAATTGAGAAATTCATAATCCATTTTAGTATTCATCATCTCAATGTCAACCTCACCAACGTTGAATAAACCCTTATCCGACCCAAGCAATTTGTTGTTAAGCTTTGCTTCCCCAACGAATGAATAATTTCCCGGCTTATTTGTTTGAACAGCTCCCTCATATAAACCATTTCCTAAAGAATTAAGACTCAACTCAAAATTCTCCTTATCCTTTTTTACACTTACTTTAACTTCGGCTTCTGATATAGGATTAAATGCATCATCATAAACCTGAGCAGTGAACTCGATTTCTTCACCTAAAGCAAAAAGTTTTTTTGTAGTTTTTACTTGAATTCGTTTCTTGTCTTCCGGACTATTAAGCCACTTAACACTGTTTAAAATAAACCGATCAAATACATCTTGGTTTTTAAGTGCCGTTTGCAATTTCCACTTCCAAATATCTTTTGCAAGAATAGCAATTGAGCGTTGATTCCCCAGCGAGCGAGTAATTATTATCGGCTTGTTTGTAGAAATATTGTTTAGCTTAACTTTAGCAACAGCTTCACTCTCAGGCTTTACTGTAAACTCTGCAAATGGCTGATAAACGGGCGGAAGACTATTCCATGCGGTGATTGGATCTGAACTGTTGTTTTGCAGTAAGGAATTCTTTGATTCATCTGAAGAAATGTTGGGTTGAACTTCTAAATAGTTATTGGCAGAATTATTTGCGATAAATGGTAAATCTTTTTTAAGCTGCGATAGTTTGTTTAAATCCGTACTGCCTGAAAGAATAAATAAATAAGGGATATTTTTTTCTGAAATTAAAGCCGAAACCTTATTCATCATTTCGGTTGTTGTTTCTCTTGATGGAAACCCTACGAGTATTAAAACTTCAGCACTGTCCAACAGCCGTTCACGAGAATTTTTCTCCAGAAATTTATTCGTGCCAATTTGAGTTACAGAATTTACGCTGAGGTTATTATCTTCAAGCAAAGTGTTCTTGATGAAAGATAAATCTGCGGATGGGCTTCCTGCTAAAAGCACAGCCTTTACTTTATTGCTCAAAACATTTATGAAAAAAACTTTTCGATTGTTTGCTTTGTTGAATTCACCATCAAGAGTTGATAAAGAGAAACTTAGTTTTTTCTCGCCGCTCGATTTGGGAGTATAATCTATGCTGATGTTTTGAAAACCATCCGGATTGAGAGCAAAACTTTTTTGTCCTATCTGCACATCATTTTCATAAAAGGTTAAATTAACATTCCGATTTGCAAAACCCTCGTTGAGAATTGTCACTGATAGAGTAGTTGGCGTTTCTGCATAAAGAAATTCATTACAAAGTATATTTTTTATCTCAATGTCTTTTCTCTTTGTCGTATCTCCAACACCTATTGCAAAAACCGGAATAGCATTCTTCTCAGCAGTATAAATCGGATTAGGGCCGTCGGTAATTACACCATCACTCAAAATTACGATTGACGAAATATTATCTTTACTCTCAGATACAAAGTTGAAAATATTGTTAAAATTAGTTGAACCTTCTTTGAATGAAATGTTATCAATACTGTCGGCATTTAATTCCGCGACTTTACTTCCGAATAATTTTAACTGAGTGTTATTTATTAAATCAGTTTTCTTAAGTTCATCCAGTATTGCAAAAATTTTTTGATTCTTATTTAAACCATCTTCAGAAAGAATAGATCTTGAGTTATCTACAAAGAAAAGAGTAACCGGTTGAAGGATATTTTTTTTAATTATTGTCACTGTAGGTTCGAAAATAGCTAAGAGCAGCAAGGTTAAAGATAGGATTCTCAAAATAGTTAGTAATAATTTTTTTGATCTTGAAATTTGAGGAACCGTGTAGCGGTAAATGAATATTGTAAATCCGACAAAGAGAATTATGGCAAGAAAAAATAGGAATGGATTAAATGTAAGAGTGATTTTCAGATTATCAATACCGAACATCAAAATACCAGATTAGCTTTTAATACTGTGACGGCATTGCCTGAAATGTAAAGTTCATTCTTTACCGGATTGAATGTAACTCTTACTCGTCCATCTTTTCCGATAAAATCACCTTGTTCAAATGCTGCTTGGATGATTGCTTCCTGTTGTTTTATAAAGCCGAGAGTTTTCAGAACTAAAAGCAAAGGTCCGTTAGTTGAACCAGTAACTGGATCTTCGTTTATTCCATAGTATGGAGCAAAGCAGCGGCTGTGAGCATTTGTGTTCTTATCGAAAGTTTCAAGCGTAAAAACAACTATAATCCCGAATTCTTTCTTTTGCTTTCCTAGTTCAAGAAGTTCGTTAAAATTGGGCTTAAGGTTTTTAAGATCATCTAAACTTCTAACATTAACATAACATGTATCTTGATTTACTATAATGAAAGGTAAATTTTTATTTAGCTGCGTCTTTTTGATTCCAAGAACTTTAAGCAATGCATCTTGAGACTTTTTATAAATAGAAATTTTCGGAATAGGTATCTGCATGAAGTAATGATTACTAACCCTGTGGCAATTTAAAACTCCAGATAAAGTTTCGAACTTAATTTGCTGACCTTCACGAAGCAATTTTTTTTCAGTTAGAAAATGAAGTGAGGCGATTGTTGCATGTCCGCAAATCTTTACCTCTGACGTAGGAGTAAACCATTGCAGCTTATAATCGGCAATTTTCGATTTGGAAAGAAAAGCAGTTTCCGACAAATTCATTTCCCTTGCAATTAACTGCTTTTGTATTGTGCTTAATCCGTTTCCAAAAGTTACTGCAGCGGGATTTCCTTTAAATGGTAAATTTGTAAACGCATCTATTTGGAAAATCTCAAGTTTCTTTTTCATTCATCAAGCTTTCAATATGCCAGTTTTTCATTTTTTTAAAAGTTTCATAGTCAGTCAAATCAAAATGAATTGGGGTTATTGAAACATAATTGTTTCGAATCGCAACTTGATCAATGTCTGCATCAGTATCAACATCAAACATTTTACCTGTAAGCCAGTAATAATCTTTGCCATAAGGATCTTTACGTTGTTCATAAACATCATCCCAAGTGGATTTTCCTTGCTTGGTTAACAGTATTCCGGCAATCTCTTCTTCGGAAACATCTGGAACATTAACATTAAGCATAGTTCCAAGAGGCAGCTTTTGGTTTTTCATTTTAAGTGCAAGTCTTCGTGCAAGCTTTGCGGCGTAATCAAAATTTTTTGGAGCGTGATTTGTAACCGATATTGCTGCAGAAGGAACTTCCATAATTGCTGCTTCGCGTGCCGCTGAAACTGTTCCCGAATAAATTATATTGATTGCTGCATTGGAGCCGTTATTTATTCCTGATAGGACTAAATCCGGCGGCTCTTTCATAATATTTCTAATTCCCATTTTCACACAATCGGCAGGAGTGCCGTCCACAGCATAACCGAAGAAATCACCATTTTTATAATAAGGTGTTACTCTTAAAGGAATTTTCATAGTGATTGCATGTCCAACTGCACTCTGCTCATACTGTGGAGCGACCACTATAATTTCAGCTATTTCTTTTAGCGATTTAACTAATGCGGCAATACCGGGAGAATCTATGCCATCATCGTTTGAAACTAATATTTTCAAGGGGTTCCCAAAAGTTTTTGTTAAAAAAGATTTATTAAGGTTTTAAACTACATTTCTAATTTAATCACTTTTGATTTAATTAATAGGTTTTAAGTTTGATTCTTTAATTACCTATTTTTACTTACACGCGAGCAATTTTGGGAGAACTTAATAAGCCCTTTATGATTTTGCACACAATACATTATTTAACCCAGCAAATTTTAATTAAATTTAGCAGTCATTTTTATGGAGAGATAAACAACTAATGCTTGTTCTAAAATCAAGTTTGCTTAACCGTTTTCCGCAAGTTGTGTTTGGATTTTCAACAAAAGTTGGATTGAGACGAAGCAAACCTTACTACTTTAATATGTCTTTGTCAGTTCAAGATTCCCAAGAATTAGTGCTGCAAAATAGGAATTATTTTTTCAGACGATTGGGCTTGAATGATTCAACTGTAGCGACTCAAAAGCAAGTTCATGGTGATAAAGTTACTTTCATTGATGAAGGAACTAACTGCGGCGAAAGTGATGCTATGCTAACAGATAAACCGAATTTGGGTTTGGCAATAAGCAGTGCTGATTGTCCGGCGATTTTTCTTTGCGATACAAAAAAAAGAGTGATTGCTGCAGTTCACTCTGGATGGAGAGGAACTGAAAAGAAAATTCTTTTGAAAGTATTGACAAGGCTTAAAGAAGATTTTAATTCTAATCCGGTTGATTTAATTGCGTATGTTGCACCGTCCATTAGCCAAAAAAATTATGAAGTAGGTGAGGAAGTTGCTTCGATATTTGATTCTAAATACTCGATTAAAAAGAATTCTAAATACCTTTTAGATCTTCAAAAAGTGAATCGCGATATGATGATTAACTTTGGTATGCTTAAAAAGAATATTCAAGTTTCTTCATTATGTTCTTATGAAATGAATGATCTGCTTCATTCTTATCGAAGAGATGGTGAAAGGTCAGGTAGAGCTTTTGGTGTAATTGCAATGAAAGAAAATTAATGCAAAATGAAAAACTAAAAATACTTATCATATTCAGTCTAATCTGCCTTGCTTGGGGCTCAACATGGGGAGCAATTAGATTAGGGCTCGAATCACTAACGCCACTAATTTCTGTTGGATTAAGATTCACGCTCGCCTCCATTTTGATTTTAACCATTATGAAATTTAACAGTGTTCGGATTCAAACCGACAAAGTTTCAGTTAAGCTGTATCTTCTTATGGCATTCGGTTCATTTGTTATTCCATTTGCTTTGGTTTACTGGGCAGAACAGTTCGTACCATCTGGTTTAGCATCTGTGCTATTTGCTGTGTATCCTTTTTTTGTTGCGTTATTTTCGTACTTGGCTATTCCTTCGGAAGAAATTGACATTTACAAAATTTTGGGAATAGTTTTTGGTTTTACCGGAATTGTTACGATTTTTTACGATGGGTTAAATGTAGATTTAAGCTTATATATATGGGGCATGGTTGCAATTATTCTTAGCGCAATCATGCAAGCTGGAATAGCAGTCACCTTAAAGAAACATGGTCATCATCTTCATCCGCTGTCAATGAATTTTGTACCAATGCTGTTAGCAGGAATTTCTTTGATTTTTTTTGGAATGTTAACTGAAAATACATCAAAACTTGTTTGGGATGCGAAAGCATTTGGTTCAATAATTTACCTTGCTGCAATAGGATCGGTACTAACATTCACATCATATTACTGGCTCTTAAAGCGGGTAAGTGTGATATTGCTTTCGCTTATTGCTTTCATTACTCCAATAATTGCTCTTATTCTTGGCTGGATATTTTTTCACGAACAATTATCTAATCGTGTTTTGATTGGAAGCATACTAGTATTAATCGGATTGCTGACAGCAAACCTAAAGAACTTTAATAAATTACACTCTATAACATTATCAAGAAATGATTCATAATTAGCACTACTAAACAATAGGATAACTTAATGAAAAATATAATTCGAATTAAGAAAGCAGCTTTTTATGGTTACCATGGAGTCCTTTCCGAGGAACAAAGTGTTGGTGGAAAATTCGAAGCAGATGTTGACATCTATACTGATTTTTCTGAAGCTGCGAAAAAAGATAGTTTGAAACAAACAATAGATTATAACGCTGTTTATAAATTTCTTTACAAAATGGCTCTTGAACAAAAATATTATTTAATTGAAGCGCTTGCATCAAAAATTGCAGATGAGCTGCTAAGAAATTTCGAACGAATACAAAAAGTAAGTGTACGGGTTAGAAAAAATAATCCTCCTTTAGGTGGAGTTGTTGATTGTGTAGAGGTTGAAGTTGAGAAAGAACGCTCAGAGATTTAAAAAATCTAAATCAAATCTCGCACAAAATATTGTGAGCAATGTTTTCATTGCACTTGGCTCAAATAAAGGAGATAGAATAAATCATCTTAGGCAAGCAGTTTTACGGATGAGTAATAATTCTAAAATTACTTTGTTGAATAAATCATCTGTGTACGAAACTAAACCATTTGGCAATGCGAATCAACCGGATTTTCTAAATGCAGTCATTAAAGTTAAAACCTCTTATTCATTAACAGAAATGATTGATTATCTTAAAAATCTTGAAACGGAGCTTGGCAGAAAAGAGTCAACAAAGTGGGGACCAAGAGAAATTGATTTGGATCTGTTATTTTTTGATGAGATTATCTTTAAAAATGATAAGGTGAAAGTCCCGCACTATGGAATTCAAGATAGAGACTTTGTACTAACTCCGCTTAAAGAAATTGCTGCCAGCTTTTTTCATCCTGCATTAAAGCTAAAAATTCAGGATATTTGCACTGACAATATTTCCAAAACAATTATTAGAAAAACCAGATATAAAATAAATTGAATTAAGGAAAAAATTTGGACGAAAATTCTAAAATATCATATATAGCTATCGAAGGTGTTATTGGAGCAGGAAAAACTTCCTTAGCTAGAAAGATTAAAGATAAACTAAATGCTCAGCTAATAGTTGAACAATTTGAAGTGAATCCTTTTCTTGAAAATTTTTACCTGGATAGAAAACGTTATGCATTCCAAACGCAAATGTTTTTTCTTGTAAATCGATTTAAGCAGCAGCAGGAACTAAATCAAGAAAATTTATTTACCGAACATCTAG
>JACAFC010000014.1 GCA_013388515.1 Ignavibacteriaceae bacterium
GCCTAAATGCAGTTGGAAGACCTGTTGTAAACCCTTCGATACTTCTGGAATCCCCCGTAAATTTATCTTTTAATGAATCTAATTGGTCCTCATCTGTTAAATCATCAACGTAAATATCTCCAGTTGCATTAAACTCCGCAGCATTTTTCGTCCATTTTATGCTGCCAATATCTGTAACTGCCATTGAAATATTCCAGCTTTCACCCAGCAAAAATGAAAGACCTAAGTCAAAACCAAATCCATTTCCAGCCGGAGGCATGAACAAACCAATGTTTGATTGTTGTTCTGTTGAGTCAAAATCATACTTAACACCAAAACCATCTGAAAAAGAGGAATATCCGATCATGTCAGCATTACCAATTATTTCATTCATGCTTCCTGTTTCCAGATTTGTATTTACTTTCTCTATGCCAGTGTAGTAAAATCCATGAACAAGTTTAAAGGAAGAACCGATTAGTATTTTACTTATATCATTACCGGGTGAGTTTAATAATTCTCTTGAATATGTTAAGCTGTAGTTCCGGATCCACCAACTGTTAAAGTTCTCATCATTGAAATTATATTTTTTTCCGGATTGATTTCCATTTAACCCAAGATCAACTATTGCTTGGGGAATAGTAATACTGCCTCCGGCAAAGTCATTGATTGAAAAAGCAAATACCCCTACATCCTCTACTGCATTTAGAGCAAAGCTGAATAAGGAAGTTGAAAAGTTTGCAAAAACAAAACCTCCGTCAGTAAATAAATCATTGAAATTCTGTTTATCTGTTTCGGAAAGATTTCTTGCTTTACCATCAACTCCGCCAAAGTAGTAGTTAAATTGGTTAACCGAGAGAAAATCAGTTCCAGTATGAAGAGAAATGTATGGCAAGGGAATTATTGTTGAGAATTCAACATCAGAGTTTTCCATAATAGAAAGATTTGCCGGATTGACCCCAAGTGAATAGATGCCAAATGAAGTTGCATTATAAGTCTTCGCAAGACCGGTACTTCTTGCATCAACCGTTCCAGAGGATCCATATTGTGCATTTACAGTAAAAGTGATTGTACAAAATATTATTGCTGTGAGAATTAATCTTCTAAATAAAATAAAATACTTCATGATTATTTCTCCTCTGGATTTATATGATACTTCACTTTGCCGTAGCTTTTAACCCTGAGCCAATCTGAAGATTTAAATTGAACTGTAGTTGGAACCGATTCGTTGGAGCTGCTTGTACTTACAGTAGCAGATAGTATTAAATGATGAGCATTTGCTAATTGCTGAATTTGTGCACCTGATAAGCTAACAGAATTTAAAGTAATAACTGGTGAAATAACTTCGCCAGTTGATGTGTTTACTTGACCACCTAAAAATTGAAGTGAGTCAACGCCTGATTGACTGTGTGTTAAAGTAAAAAGTGGTAAGTAATTTGCATCCGTTACCGTCACTTTAATAAAAGCATTTATGGGAATGGCATTTTCTAGATGAATGCTTAACTCGGCACCTACACCATCTTTAATTTTATCCCTATCATCACTTGAAAAATCAATATCTAAGGTATCAGTAAAATTTGTCTGCTTAATTGCAAATATACTTTTGGTTGAAAACTGTGCTGAAAACTCGACTAGATCTTCATTTGAAATAGTTCTAATTACATGATCATCTGCAGGATTTATTATGTATTCAGATTCTATAACAATGGAGTCTGGTAGCCATGTCATAAATTCAGTTATATTACTGTTAGTTTCATTTAATACCAGATTATATACCCCGCTCACTAATTTAAAAGTTATAGCTTGTCCATCCTTTTTCTCTAATTGAATCTTCTCACCGTTTTTTCGCAATCCTATTAAGTTAATATCAGCTATCTCCATCTCAAATGGGTTATTATGGGCTGAGATATATTCCGATTTAAGATTTAAAGTGGCTTCCTTAATAAAAAGTTTACCTCTATAATCAGCCGCATCATTAATATTTAATGAAGCAGATGTTCTCTTGCGGCCCATTGTTAACTTCGGTACCGAACCAGTAATGGATTGAAACTTTAAATTATTCAAATAAACATTCAGACTCTCGTAAGAACCATTCATCACACTATTTGCTGAGGCAACAAACTGCAGACTGTTTCTATTTTGAACTGGTTGATTAGTCGGAATATTATAACTATGATTTGTTAAATCGTAATTAACTGAGTCTTGACTAAATGCCGGTACACTCCTTTCAATAATAAGTTCCGATCCATCCGGTTTTGTTATTCCAGGGACTCTCAACTGGGAAGTGATCGCAGCCGAAGTTGGGTTTTGAAAAGATATTGAAAGTATTCCGCTGCTGAATACCGCACGATCAATTTCCAATTGCTCCGGAAATTCGATATAAATAGCAGTTGCAGGAACATTGGCAGGAATAATCAAATTCTGGGAGATGGAAGTTGTTTCCAAAAAGTCAATATATTTTGCTACATCGGTATTAGAGGTAAAATTATCAGTTTGAACTAGATAAAAATCATCAGGGGATAAAGTTGAATTGATTGAATGCTTTGATTCTGGCTTAAACATATCATAAAGTGTGTAAGTCCTATCGATAATGGGCACGTTTAATTCAACATCCCACTCTGGAAGAATTATTTCTTCCGGCATATCGAAACACCCAATCATGGTTAAAATAAGGAGAGAAACAACAAATAAAATTGATTTGATTCTTTTCATAACAAAACCATTTCTTAAATGTCAATAAAATAAGCCATGCACAATCTCATAACAAGACAAATCTACTCATATTTAAAAACTCAATCGTTATGCCGAATAAAAACACATTAATTATTGATGTATCTTGGGGCGTTTAGTATGTATTTCCAGTTGATCTGATATTTTTATACAAGAAAAGTAAAAATTACAAGAGTTTGAATGTACAAAAAAGCCGTCCACGAATAGACGGCTTTATATGAAGATCATAAAGATTAGTATTTAGTTAATCTTTTCATCCTTGGTCATTGGTATAAATCCGAAATGTTGAGATGATACAGGTTCAAGTCTAATCTCACCAAAACGAGCTTCAAACTTATCGATGTTATCTTTTAATGCTTTCATGAGCATTTTAGCATGCTGGGGAGTAGAGATGATTCTAGCATGAACTTTTGCCTTAGGAACACCCGGTACTATTCTAGTGAAATCAATAATAAACTCAGCAGGTGAATGAGTAATAATTGCTAAGTTAGAATAAATACCCTCGGCTTCTTTCTCACCAAGCTCAATGTTAATTTGCTGCCCTTGAGGTTGATTATTTTGATTCATAATTAATTATATTTTTTTATTATTTACGAAGTTCATCTGCTTTTTTAAACGCGTTATTTGCATCATCTGCCATACCGAGTACTGAATAAACTTTGCCAAGAAGTTCCCACATTTGTGCATCGTCTTTCTTATTTTGTACTATTTTTTCTAAATATGGTAAAGCTTTCTGATACTTATCTTTGTACTCTTTATTATTCAGATCACCTTTTTCATCAGCAATTTTGTTAATATGAGCACCCCACTTTACGTAGGTTACAGCAAGATTGTAACTTGCATTATAATATTCGGGATCAATTTCTAAAGCTTTTTTAAATTGCTCTTCAGCTCCGGCAAAATCATTTTTTCCAAGAAGAAGAACACCATAATTATATCGATAATATTGATTGTTAGGATCTTTCTGAACTCCGGTTTTGAAAGCGTCAATAGCAACTTCAATTTTATTAGCCGCAATATATGAATTAGACAAGGTTAGCAGTAAGTCCGCATCTTCAGGATATTTTGTTCTACCTTCCTCGCATACATTGATTGCTCTATCAAAATATTTCATGGCTTCAAGGCTGTCTGATAATACTTTATTGTTATCATATTTGTACTTGAATTCATTTCCTTTAGCATAAAGAATTTCACCCAAAAATTTATAACCGTCTAATGAATGTTCTTTCTCAATTAATTTTTCAAGCGGGGAAATTGCATTATCATAATCTTGCGCACTCATGTAAACAAAAGCCAAATTCTTGTATGTATCAGCTGAATCTGGTTCAATATTTATGGCGGAGTTGAAAGCATTAATTGATTGGTCAAACAAAAGTTTAACGCTGTCCTTGTCAGAAGCTTTTGCACCTCGTTGATAGTAAGCAACACCTTTATTAAACAAATTTGCCCAAAAATATTTTCGCGAAGAGCTTATGTTGTCAGCAAACTTATTACTTATTGCTAGTGAACTCTTGTAGGCATCAATCATTTCAGTATATTTTTCTTTTTCACCCATAACAACTCCTAAAAGATAATACCCCTCATCGCTTTTAGGATTTTTTTGAACTTCTTTCTGAAGTGCTTCTATTGCCTTATCATAATTTTTCTGCTGTATATAAAGTTTAGCACTAGTAAGTTCGGTTGAAGAGCATTGATAACCGCTAAAAACAATGCTAACCAAAAACATAAAAACAATAAATAGTTTTGTTCCTTGCATTTTACTACTCCAAATAATTCATTTTGTGTTTATCAAAGTTACCGTTTTAAGCTTGCAGTGTCAAGAAATTATGTACCATATCTTTAATAAATAGAACAACTTATTAAGAAAAAGTAGTTGCGGTGCTGCTTGTTTAAATTGATTTTACATTAATTAAAGGATATTTTTCGCAATAAAATTAAGGTGTTGTTTTGACTAAAGAAGATATCCTAAAATCTGTTCCAAAGGTTCTTTTGCATGATCATCTTGACGGAGGTTTAAGACCAAAAACTATTATTGAACTAGCAAAAGACCTTAAATATGACAAGCTCCCTACTAATGATCCAGGCGAACTTGCAGAGTGGTTTCATAGAGGTGCAAATAAAGGAAATCTTGTAGAATACTTACAAGGCTTTGAACACACAACTGCAGTCATGCAAACAAAGGAAGCACTTACGCAAGTTGCTTATGAGATGATGGAAGACATGAAAAATGATAATGTTTGTTATGTAGAAACAAGATTTGCTCCCGTATTTCACATCCAAAAAGGATTATGGTACGAAGAAATTGTATCTGCAGTACTCGAGGGGCTTGAGCAAGGGAAAAAGGATTTTGGAGTTGGGTATGGTTTAATCTTATGTGGTATGCGAAATATGAAAAACACTTTAGAAATAGCTGAACTTGCAGTTAATTTCAGAAATAAAGGTGTAATTGGATTTGATTTAGCTGGAGAGGAGGGAGGATACCCGCCTAAAAAACATATTGACGCTTTTCAATTCATCCAACGAGCTAATTTTAATATTACCATTCATGCCGGTGAAGCATTTGGCAAGGAATCAATCTGGCAGGCAATTCAATGGTGTGGAGCCCACCGAATTGGGCACGCAACTCACTTGATCGAAGATTTTACTTTAGATAAGGAAGGAAATGTAGTTGGTTTTGGAGATTTGGCTCAATATGTTTTAGATAAAAGAATACCGCTTGAAATTTGCCTTTTAAGTAATGTTCATACCGGTGCCGTAGATAAAATTGAAAATCATCCATTCGGCTTACTGTTCAAAGAAAAATATCGTGTTACTTTAAATACGGATGATAGACTTATGAGTGACACAACAATGACAAAGGAATTCCTAACAGCAATCGATGTTTTCAACCTCAATCTTGAAGATTTAGAAAAGATCACTATTAATTCCATGAAATCGGCATTCATTCCATACAAAGAAAGGCTTCATTACATCTACAATATAATTAAACCTGGTTACCAGAAAATGAAGGATAAGCTGCTTTCATTCAATACATATCCGGAGAAAAATGAAAAAACTATTCACAAATTATAATTTTGAGTTTGACAAAAACGAAAAAAAACTTCTTGCAACTTTTTGCAAACAAACACTAAAACAAACTGAAAGCGATTCAAAATTTTTTGCTGAATCAAAAGCTTTTAGTGCAATTCTAGAAAAATTGAACAGTGCTCAATATCCAATAAAGCTCACAAAAGATGAGCGTACTCGCCTCGAACATCAGTTAAATGAAAATGTAAAATTTATACGTAAAGAAATTCCAAAAAGCGGATTCATAAAAAAATTTCTTTATAAATCTATGCTCAAACAATACGAAAACATTTTGAATAAGCATTTTAAGAATTGAAATGAGTAGAGAAATTAAATCGCCAATTGGAGTAGAAATTACATGTAAAGGATGGATACAAGAAGCAGCTATGCGGATGTTGATGAACAATCTCGATCCACAAGTAGCTGAAAACCCCTCCGAGTTAATTGTGTATGGCGGTAAAGGAAAAGCAGCTAGAAATTGGGAAAGTTTTAATGCAATTGTCCACTCGCTTAAAGTATTAGAAGATAATGAAACTCTTCTTGTTCAATCAGGAAAACCAGTAGCCATATTCAAAACACATGAAAATGCTCCCCGTGTTATTATTTCAAATTCCATGCTTGTACCTGATTGGGCTAACTGGAATGAATTCAGGAGACTTGAAGCACTTGGACTTACAATGTACGGCCAAATGACTGCTGGAAGCTGGATATATATTGGCACTCAAGGAATTCTGCAAGGAACTTATGAAACATTCGCTGAGTGTGCTAGAAAATATTTTAATGGAAGTTTAACCGGAAAACTATTGTTAACAGCTGGTCTTGGAGGCATGGGAGGTGCTCAACCACTAGCTGCAACAATGAATGGTGCGGTTTTTCTTGGAATTGAAGTTGACAAGACTCGTATTCAAAAGCGAATTGAAACTGGTTACTTAGATACTATGACGGATAATATTAACGAAGCAATTAAATTAATACTTGATGCAAAGAAGAATAAGACTCCATTGTCTGTGGGACTTTTGGGTAATGCTGGTGAAATTCTTCCTGAATTGTTAAATCGAAAAATCATTCCTGATGTTTTAACAGACCAAACTTCTGCACATGATACACTAAATGGCTATGTACCTATGGGTATTCCATTTGAAAAAGCATTAGAGCTTAGAAAAACAAACCCAACAGAGTATATAACTCTGGCAAAAAAAACTATCGTTAAGCATGTTCAAGCAATGCTTGAATTTAAGAAAAACGGTTCTATAACTTTTGATTATGGAAATAATATTCGCGGAGAAGCAAAAGAAAACGGAGTAGAAAACGCATTCGATATACCTGGATTTGTTCCCGAATTTATTCGTCCGCTTTTTTGTGAAGGAAAAGGTCCCTTTAGATGGGCTGCACTTTCCGGTGATCCTAATGATATTTTTATTACAGATCAAACAATTAAAGAAACATTTCCAGAAAATAAATCTTTAATAAATTGGATTGATCTTGCTCAAAAAAAGGTGCATTTCCAAGGATTACCGGCGAGAATCTGTTGGTTAGGTTATGGAGAAAGAGCTAAAGTTGGTAAGTTATTCAACAAGCTGGTTGCAGATAAAAAAGTTAAAGCCCCAATTGTTATCGGAAGAGATCATTTAGATTGTGGCTCTGTTGCATCACCAAATAGAGAGACTGAAGCAATGTTAGATGGCAGTGATGCTATTGCAGACTGGCCAATTCTAAATGCATTATTAAATGCTATTGGGGGTGCAAGCTGGGTTTCTGTACATCATGGAGGAGGTGTTGGTATTGGTAAATCCATACACGCCGGTATGGTTGTGGTTGCCGATGGAACAAGAGAAGCTGAAGAAAGATTGCAACGAGTTCTTACTTATGATCCTGGAATGGGAATAGTACGTCATGCTGATGCAGGTTATAAACAAGCTATTGAAAACGCTAAGAATTGGAAAATAAAAATTCCAATGTTGAAATAGAAATTCAAGTTCACTAAAACAATCTTCATAAAAATTTTATTTTAAGAGGAAGCCATGAAACTAAAAGTATTAATAGCAGATAAATTTCCGGAGAAGTATATTCAGCAAATGAAAGACCTTGACCTTGATGTCATTTATCAACCAAAACTTGGTGAGAAGGATCTCCCCGAAGCTGCAAAAGAAATAGACATTCTTGTTGTTCGGTCTACAATTGTTAATGAAGAAACAATCTCACTAAGCAATAAATTAAATCTAATAATTCGTGCTGGCTCTGGAGTGAATAATATAGCCATTGCAGCAGCTAATAAAAAAGGCGTTTATGTTACAAACTGCCCTGGTATGAATGCGGTTGCTGTAGCAGAATTAACAATGGGTTTGATGATTTCGCTTGATCGATTTATTCCTGATAATGTTGCTGATTTCAGAAATGGTATTTGGAATAAAGATAAGTATTCAAAAGGGCAGGGTCTTAAGGGTAAGACACTTGGATTAATCGGAGTTGGTAACATTGGTAAGGAAGTTGCAAAAAGAGCACTTGCATTTGAGATGAATGTATACGGAAAGGATATTACCAGAATTGAAGGAGTTCAGATTAAAGACTTTAGTGAGATGGATCAACTACTTCCTCTTTGCGATATTGTAACCATCCACCTGCCAGCCACTCCTCAAACAAAAGGATTGTTTAACAAGCAAATGTTCAGCTACATGAAAAATGGAGCTTTGCTGATCAATACTTCAAGGCATGATATAATTGTTGAAGATGACATGCTTGAAGCAATAAAAGAAAAAAATATTCGAGTTGCTGTGGATGTTTTTAAGGGAGAACCTGAAGGCAAATCTGGTGAAGTAAAATCCAAGCTGCAAGGCAATCCAAATATTTATGTAACTCATCATATTGGTGCTTCTACCGAACAAGCTCAGGAGGCTGTAGCAGAAGAAACAGTAAATATTATTAAACACTTCGTTCACAGCGGCGTTATAGATCACTGGGTTAATAGAGCTAAGATCACAGATGCAAAATATCAATTAGTTGTAAAACATTATGACAAACCCGGAGTATTAGCAACTGTTTTAGATATAATTAGAAGCGGGAATATAAACATCGAAGAAATAGAAAATATAATTTTTGAAGGTGGAATAGCTGCATGCTGCACTATGAAACTTCAAAATCCAGTTACTGCCGAAATGCTAAAAAAGATGAGTGAAAATCCAAACGTTTTGAGTGTCAGTCACGTGGAGATTTAATACTCTAAGCTTCGAGGTTATTGAATAACCTCGAAGCTTCAAACCCAATTAGACAAACTTAATATCTATCATATCGTCAATGATACCATGAAAGTAAGGCAGTTGAAGCAGCTGTGTTACTCCTTCTATATCTTGTTCATCAAAACTAAACGTAATATGCTGCAAGTTATCGGATAAATAATTTTTAGCTGCTGGTGGAAAATCATTATTGAATTTTTCAAAACAAACAATGGGATCAATTGAAGAGATTACCTTCTGAAACTTTAGGTGAAATTGATTTAGCATTTCTTCAGAATTGCTGGCGATAACAAAATTAACATATGGAGCAGAGATTAATTCGATTATTTCCTCTGTAAAACTTATTGCTGAACTTAAATTTTCATCAATAAAATTTCTGTCTCCAACGAGAACTCGATTTTTAGTGGAGGCCCCCCCATTAATTTTCTCAAAAGACAATTGCACATTACTGTTATAAGTTTCACTGAAAAGAATTTTAGTTAATATAGCTTCATTCGATGAAACGTCGCCTGCCAAGACAATTTCTTTATCCAATTTTTCGTGTTGATTGAAATAAATATAAGAATTGCTTAAGGATTCATCGAAAGATATGCCGGCTTTTTTAGATATGAATAAATCTTTATGATTTAATAAATCAAGTACAGGAATGAGAGCAACTGAATCAAGATTACTGATTAAATTTTTTGAAAGTAATCCTGAAGGATTTGTATTTATGATTAACTCATCATCTGATTTCAATGCAGAAGATAGTATCTTAGAAAAAATATTGTTAGGCAAAAACAGTTTCATCTGTAAATAAAAACGCCGCTGTTGCAGCGGCGTTAATGTAAAGTCTCTAAGTAGTTTTTCCTTTGATTCGTGCAGCTTTACCAGATAAATTTCTCAAGTAGTAAAGTTTAGCTCGTCGAACATTTCCTTCACGTACAACTTCGATCTTTGCGATTTTGGGAGAATTGTATGGAAATATTCTTTCCACACCAATACCACTGGAAATTTTTCTTACTGTAAATGTTTTATTCAAACCTGAGCCGCGAATACTAATTACATCTCCTTCAAAAGGTTGTATTCTTTCTTTATCGCCTTCAATAACTTTCACATGAACTTTTACCCTGTCACCAGTATTGAATTTGGGATAATCGGTTTTAAGCTGTTCAGGCAATATTTTACTTGCATCTATCATTATGTTATCCTTTTATTATTTAAATTTTTCCATTTTTCAGTTAGTAATTTAGATTGATCTTGTTTCCAAATTTTAATTTCTTTTTCATTTCCTGATAAAAGTACCTCTGGAACTTTCATCCCTTTGTATTCAGCAGGGCGCGTGTAGCAAGGTGCTTCAATTTGCTCTCCATCCTGAAATGAATCATTTAATGCTGATTCACTATCATTAAGAACTCCAGGGATTAACCTAATAATGGCATCAATCATTAAAAGAGACGGAAGTTCTCCGCCAGTAAGCACAAAATTACCAATAGAAATTTCATCCGTTGCGAATTTTTCTCTAACCCTATCATCAATATCTTTATAATGACCCGTCAGAAACATTAAATTTTGGCAAAGAGAAAACTTATTGGCAATCTTTTGATTAAAAATTTTACCCTTAGGTGTTGTGAATATGATATGATCATACTTTCTTTCACTTAAAAGTTTCTCGATGCATTCAAAGAACGGTTCTGGTTTTAGGACCATCCCTGGCCCGCCGCCGAACGGTTTGTCATCAATTTGTTTATGTTTATTAAAAGCGTAATCCCGAATATTATGAACAAATATTTCAACTTTGCCTTTGTTTTGTGCCCTTTGAATTATGCTAGAATTTAAGGGGCTATTAAAGAGATCGGGTACAGCCGTTAAAATATCAATTCTCATCTTCTTCATAAAAATCTTCGCCAGGTTTTAATACCAAAGTCTTATTCACAATATCAATACTTTCAATGAACTGTTGTACTGCTGGAATTAGAATTTCCGCATTATCATTTTTTTTTATAACAAAAATATCGTTTGAAGCTAAGGAATATACATCCACTACAATACCAAACTCCAAACCATTTCTTAAAACAATGCAGCCGATTATGTCGTGAACAAAATAGTGACCATTGGGTAATTTTATCAGATTTTGTTCATCAACATAAATATTCTTATCAATAAATATCTCTGTCGATTCCCTATCATCAAAACCATTAAATTTTAAAAAAATATTTCCTTTTTTGTAAACAACAGTCTGTAAGGAAAATATTTTTTTCTCACCCCAAAAATCAATAAATACATTTTTGAGAAGTTTAAACCTATCCGGATCGTCCGTATAAGGAGTAATTCTTAAAAATCCTTTATCGCCTTCAAGAGAAATTATTTTTGCAATAAGGAAATATTCTATCACTAAAAAACAAAACTCAGTCTAAAATTTCTAAAACCGCTCGCTTTCCATGTTTTGCTGCAACGGCTGTTAATAATACTCTCATTGCGGCGGCTGTTTTACCCTGCTTCCCTATTACTTTTCCAACATCATTCTGGCTAACTCTAAGGTGAAGTAAGATTTTTTTGTCTTCATCAACTTTTTCGTCAATCACAACACCGTCAGGATTGTCTACAAGCTGCTTTGCGATGTACTCAATGAACTCTTTCATACGAAGACACCTCCTTAATTGAGTATGGACGCAATAGAATTAAAGTACAGGAAGTAACCAGCTTAGATCTGAAAAAACTGCACTAAGCAGATTTCTCTTCAGAAGCAGCGCCCTTATCTTCTGATGTACTTTCAGAAACTTGGTCATGCTTCACTTCTTGAGCGGTTTTGTCGCCCTTTTTCTTCTTTCGAACCTTACCGGATTTTGATTTAGCTTCTCGAAGTTTTAAGAAATTCTCCTTTTCTTCTTTTATCTTTTCATCGGAAGCACCTTTCTTTTTCAAGTGCTTTTCAAGGAGAACTCCTTTCTGACTCAATAAATTTTTTACCGTATCAGTTGGTTGAGCTCCATTGTTCAACCAATAGAGTGCTCTGTCTTCTTTTAAATCCAATGTTGCTGGATGAGTGAGGGGATTGTATAAACCAATAGCCTCAATAAATTTTCCGTCTCTTGGAGAACGAGAATCGGCTGCAACAATTTTATAGATTGGTTGTTTCTTTTTGCCCAATCTTCTTAATCTTAGCTTAACTGCTAACTTAATTGACCTCCGTCTGGTTAATCATTATAATCAATTTAATTTAAAATTTTTTGGGAACGATCCACCAAAACCTTTTTTGGTAAACCGGCTCATCATCTTCTGCATTTCGCCAAACTGCTTAATCAGTCTATTTACTTCCTGAATTGATGTTCCACTACCTCTTGCTATTCGCATTCTTCTGCTGCCATTAAGAATTTTCGGTTTTCTACGTTCGGTAATAGTCATCGAATTAATAATAGCTTCAGTTTTTACAAGTGCGTTATCATCAACTTTAAGATTTTTTGCTTGTGAACCAATACCAGGAATCATCCCAATTAGCGATGATAACGAACCCATTTTCTTTATAGCTTTAATTTGCTTAAGAAAATCTTCAAAATCAAATTCATTTTTTCTTAATTTTTCTTCAAGTCGGTCGGTTTCTAATTCTTCAAAACCCTCTTGTACCTTTTCAACTAAGGAGACTACATCACCTTTTCCTAGTATTCTTGACGCTAATCGATCAGGGAAAAACAATTCTAGCTGGTTTAATTTTTCTCCATTACTGATAAATTTTATAGGTTTTCCAACAATTGAACGAATAGAAAGAGCAGCACCGCCTCTTGCATCACCGTCTAATTTTGTGAGTACAATCCCATCAAAATCTAATCTATCATTGAATATTTTAGCAGAATTTACCGCATCCTGCCCTGTCATTGCATCAACAACAAATAGAGTTTCGGTAGGTGAAACTAAGTTTTTGATTTGCTGTATCTCATCCATCATGTTATCATCTACGTGTAAACGACCAGCAGTATCAATTATTACTGTATTAAAATTATTTTCCTTTGCATGTATAATTCCCAATTTCACTGTTTTAATTGCATCTTTTTCATCTAAAGAAAAAACTGGTATATCAATTTGTTCCGCTAACAATTGCAATTGTTTTATTGCAGCTGGTCTATAAACATCTGCAGCAACTAAAAGAGTTTTACGCTGATTGTCCTTAAGTTTTCGCGCAAGTTTAGCACTAAATGTTGTTTTGCCTGAACCTTGAAGTCCTGATATAAGAATAGTAGTAATTCCAGAACCATTTATTTTCAATTCGCTTTGGCTTCCGCCAAGAATACGGACTATCTCGTCATAAATTATTTTTGTAATTAATTGACCGGGAGTTATGGACGCTAAAACTTCTTTGCCTAAAGCTTTGCTCTTAATATCTTCAATAAAATCTTTAGCAACTTTAAAATTAACATCTGCATCCAGCAAAATCCTCCTTATATCGCGCAAAGTATTGGAGATGTTACTCTCCGTCAACTTTCCTTGACCCGTAATTTTTTTAAGGGTTGAATCTAATTTTAAAGCTAAATCTTCAAACATTGGTAATATTATTTCGGTTAAGAAAGAATGGCTTGGCTAATTAGCCTGCAAAGCATTCGCACCGGCTACAATTTCTAATAACTCCTTAGTAATCGCTGCTTGTCTTTCCTTATTATATTTTAATTGTAAAGTTCTAATTAACTCTTTTGCATTTGTCGAAGCATTATCCATCGCAGTCATTCGTGCACCAAGTTCAGAAGCATTCGATTCTAAAAGAATTCGCCAAATTTGCGCTTTGAGATGTTTGGGAAGCATATACTCAAAAATGGATTTTTGATCAGGTTCAAAAATGTAATTTGACTGATTATTGTTTACATTTTTCTCTCTGACCAGAGTAATTGGAAGGAATTGCTCGATAGTTATTTTCTGCTGAATAATTGATTTAAACTCATTATAAATTATTACTACTTTATCGAAAGTTCCATCCAAATAAGCTGAAAGCAGTGCATTAGTTATACTAAGAGATTCGGAATATTTAAGCGAAGAAAACAATCCAATATTTTTATAGTAAACATTGTAATTGCGTTTCGAAAAGAAGTCAAATCCTTTTTTTCCTACGCAAAAAAGATGAACCCTATCATGATTGTTCCCACGTTCATCATCAATAAATCTCACAGCTTCTTTTATCAAATTTGAATTAAATGCGCCGCACAATCCTCTGTCCGCGGTAACAATTACACATGCAATTTTTTTAATCTCGCGTTGAACAAAAAATGGATTAGTTTTTAAATCATTTTCTGTAGCTAAATGCGATAAAGTTTGCCAAATATTACGAGCATAAGGCCTAGCATTAAGAACATTTTCTTGAGCACGGCGTAACCTTGCAGCAGCAACCATTTTCATGGCTTTTGTTATTTGCTGGGTACTTTTAACACCTTTTATTCTATTTTTTATGTCTCTTAATGTAGCCATGGGTAAATTACTTACGCACTCTTTTTAAATGTAGGTAAAAATTCATCGGCAGCTTTTTTAATTCTCTCTATCGTTTGAGAATTTAGATCTTTTTCTTTTTTAATTGTTTCAAAAACATCATTGTACTTTACTTCGAAGAACTCCAGCACTTCTTTTTCGAATCTTTTTACATCAGCGACACTAATTTCATCTAAATAACCATTTGTTCCTAGAAAAATACTTACAACTTGCCGCTCAACAGGCACTGGGGCGTATTGACCCTGTTTTAATAATTCAACTAATCTAGAACCTTTAGCTAATGTTTTCAGAGTAGATTTATCCAAGTCTGATCCAAACTTTGCAAAAGCCTCAAGTTCTCTGTATTGAGCTAAATCGAGCTTTAATGATCCAGCGACTTTTTTCATTGCTTTAATTTGCGCATTACCACCAACTCGTGAAACCGAAATACCAACGTTAATTGCAGGCCTAACACCAGCATTGAATAAACTTGACTCGAGATATATCTGACCATCGGTAATAGAGATTACATTGGTAGGAATATAAGCAGCAACATCACCTTGTTGAGTTTCGATTATTGGAAGTGCGGTTAAACTCCCGCCACCAAGTTCCTCACTTAACTTTGAAGCCCTTTCAAGAAGGCGTGAATGCAGATAAAAGACGTCTCCAGGATATGCTTCTCGTCCTGGGGGTCTTCTTAGCAAAAGGGATAATTCTCGATAAGCAGCGGCTTGTTTAGAAAGATCATCATAAATTACTAATGCGTGCTTACCGTTGTCTCTAAAGTATTCGCCTAATGTTGCTCCACAATACGGTGCAATAAATTGCAATGGTGATGGCTCTGAAGCTGAGGCGGAGATAACAGTAGTGTACTCCATTGCTCCGCTTTCTTGCAGTTTTGCGACCACTTGAGCAATTGTAGAACTCTTTTGCCCTACAGCAACATAAACACAATAGACGGGTTTTATACCTAAATTTTTAGCTTCTTGAGTGTGGGTATATTTTTGATTTATTATAGTATCTATTGCAACAGCGGTTTTCCCGGTTTGTCTATCACCAATAATCAATTCTCGCTGTCCTCTGCCTATAGGAATCATTGCATCAATGGCTGCAATACCTGTTTGAAGCGGCTCTTTTACAGGTTGGCGTTGGATTACACCAAGAGCTTTACGCTCAATTGGAAGGAATTGTTTAGCTGGAATGGCACCTTTACCATCGACAGGAAGCCCAAGAGGTGTTATTACTCTTCCAAGCATTTCTTCACCAACGGGCAAAGAAGCAACGCGTTTGGTTCTTTTAACGATGTCACCTTCTTTAACCAAAGATGAATCTCCAAAGAGGACACAGCCAACGCTGTCCTCTTCTAGGTTTAATACCATACCAAAAACATCGTTAGGAAATTCCACAAGTTCACTTGCCATCACCTGCGACAAACCATAAACTCTAGCAATTCCATCGCCAACTTGGAGAACTGTTCCCACGTCGTAAATATCCGTTTCACTTTCGAAACCTGAGAGCTGTTTTCTTAATATCGCTGATATTTCATCAGGCCTAACTTCAGCCATTTTATTTCCTTTTTAATTTCTTATTTCTAATGTACTTTCTTTGTTGAAATGTTTGCGAAGTAAATCTAATTGATGTTTTATTGAAGCATTGTAAACAGTGTCGCCTGCCTGAATAATAAAACCGCCAAGTAGTTTCTCATCAACTTGAAAATTCATTCTAACTTTTTTCTTAAGTTCATTCTGCAATTTGGTTTTCAGTTCTTCCTTCTGCGAACTAGTGAATTCCGATGCGACCATAACATTAACATTTACATAACCCAATTTTAAATCTCTTAATTCTTTAAACTTCTCAAGAATACTATTCAAAATATTTTCTCGGTTTTTCTTAATAACGAATAACACAAACTCTAACGTTTCCTGGCTAATTCTTGTTTTGAAAATTTCAGTGAGAATAGATCCTTTTAGTTCAGACTTAACAACCGGGTTTTCTAACATTCTTATCAAGTTAGGGTTTTGTTTTAACACAAGAGAAACAAACTCAACATCATTTGAAATGGTATCAAGTAAGTTTTTCTCAACTGCAGAATCCAGAAGAGATGATGCGTAACGTGTAGATATTTTCTGCTCAGCCATACTTAATTTTTAGCAATCTCATTTATATACTTGTCTGCAATTTTTTTATGAACAGATTTATCGACTGTTTCACCTAGAACTTTTTCAGTAGTCTCAATAACCAAATCAGCAATATGAGATTTTAATTCACTAAAAGCTGCTTCTTTCTTCCTCTCAATTTCAGCTGAAGCATCTTGAATTAATTTTTGGGCTTGTTCCTTACTTTCTTTTAACACTTGATCTTTGAGTTTCTCGGCATAAATACGACCCTGCTCGATAATCTTTTTCGATTCTTCTTCAGCTTTCAAAAGATTTGCTTTATTCTCATTAAGTATCCGCTGTGCTTCATCTTTTGCTTTTTCTGCTTTTTCAAGTGATTCTTTGATTGCAGTTTCTCTCTGTTCAAGAGCACTTAAAATTGGCTTCCAGGCAATCTTTTTTAAAATGAATAGAAGTAGAAGAAAAGTAATTGCAGTCCAAACTATTAAACCTGGATTGATATCAACCAAACTTCCACCGCCGCCTTCAGAACTTAAAGCTAACATGGCAAGAACATTTGTTGCAAGCATTATGTTTAACCTACTTTAGTTTTATTATGCTTTAACTGCAAGAAGAATACAAACAACAAGCGCAAAAAATGCAACACCTTCAATCAATGCAGCAGCAATAATCATAGCTGTTCTAATTGGACCAGCAGCTTCGGGTTGTCGTCCCATTGATTCTAAAGCTGCACTTGCAAGCTTTCCAATTCCTAATCCGGCACCTAGAACTGCTATACTAGCGCCTATTCCAGCTCCTAAATATCCTAATTCCATTTTTTTATTACTCCTTATTTTTTAATTGTTAATGATCTTGATGAACTGCCATCCCAATAAACAAAGATGACAACATTGTAAAAATATATGCTTGAATAAGTGCAACCAATAACTCCAAGAAATAAATGAATAGGGCAAACCCTATTGACACGGGAGCGAAATAAATTGTTTTCATTATAAAAATAAGTCCTATTAAGGAAAGAATAACCACATGTCCCGCTGTCATATTTGCAAAAAGACGAATACACAAAGCAAATGGTTTTGTGAATAAGCCAAAAATCTCAACAAGAACAATCAAAGGTAATAGTGCAACTGGCATGCCCGGCGGAATCAATCCTTTGAAATAGCCAATAAAGCCATGATGAATTATTCCACCTATTTGAGTTGTGAAAAACGTAAAACCAGCTAATGTAGCTGTTACAGCAATGTTGCTTGTAACAGTTGCTGTGTAAGGAACCAAACCAATAAAATTACTGAAAAGTATGAAAAAGAATGCAGTTAGTAAGTATGGCAAAAATTTTTCATAACCGTGCCCAATGGTTGGTTTAACAATTTCATCCCGTACAAAAACAATAATTGTTTCAATAAAATTCGTGAATCCGTGAGGGATTAGTGTTTTTTTATAGCTTCGAGCCACTATAAAAAATGAAATTAAAAGTAGTATCGCTACAATCCATAAGAAAACAACATGACGTGTGATTGACAGATCCAAACCCATAAGCTGAATGTGCGGAAGATAAACCTTACCAAATGGCTCAAAATCAAGGTAATTTCCATCCATTACGTGATGAAGGATCCAATCACCCCCACCGCTGGAATGTTTTACGCTGTCTTTAACGATTATATGAGTTGAGTCTGAACCAAGAAACATTGGAAAAGCTTAATTTTAGCCAAAATTTAGGTAAATAATTTCTATTATCAAGAAAAAAATGTAAAAAAATAGGAGGGAAAATATAAAACTTATCCTATTTATTTCCAAAAAAAGCAAAACTAAAACAATTAAAACTAACGAAATCAAGAACCTTATTGCCATACTTCCCAAAAGATAGTTAAATGAAACTTTTTGGGATTTATCACTGTGTTTTTTGATTGAAATAAATCCTAGTACACCATGTTGGGCAGCTATGCCTTCCCCAATAAATAAGGAAATTAAGCCATTTTTCGATAAATAACCCGCCAAATAAAAAACGATTAGTGAAATGGAAAAAAAAAGGATGCAGAGGAAAGTTATAAAAAATAAATTACGGACTGATTTCATTTATCAAGTCTCGTGACTGACTTAATGAAATGGTACATCCCAGTGAATATCCCCAAAAATGAAAATACAAGAGTTAAATATGGCGAACTATCAAATTTTCCATCCAACCAAATGCCTATAAAAAGTAGAATAACAATAGAAGCTGCAAGTTGAACACCTAGCCCAAGATAAGGAGCATAATCTTTAAAAGGATTGGAAGAAGAATTCTTACTATTTTTATCCTCAATCATCACTTATTGAAGATGACCCGGGAGAACTGTACGAAGTTCCCTTATCAGTCATTTTGCTGTTACCATCAAATATTGCACCTGCTTCGATGACTAAAATTTTTGTTACAATGTCACCTTGTAGAACAGCTTTAGATTCTAAAATAGCTTTTTCCTTCGCATTTATACTTCCTAATACTCTGCCTCCAATACTAATTACTTCAGCTTTAATTTCACCAGAAATTTCACCAGATTCGCCTATAGTAACATTTCCGTTAGCTGTGATATCACCATTAATTGAACCGTCAATTCGTACATTACCATTACTAGACAATTTGCCCTCCAGAACAACTCCAGCACCGATTATAGTAACCTCATCTTTACCAATGGTTTCATTCTTGTATTTCATTTATGTAGTCTCCTACTTAATTAATAAATAACGTTTTAGGATTTAATGGTTGACCGTTTTTCCAAATTTCGAGATGAAGGTGCGGCCCATATGACTTTTTTCCTGTATTTCCACACAATGCAATTAACTCATTTTGTAATATTGTTTCTTTTTTTTGCTTCAACAATGAAGAGCAATGTTTATAGATCGAAATATAATCATTTGGATGAATAATTATTATCATATAACCATCCTCTGTGGTATAATCAGCAAAAAGAACATACCCGCTTGCCGCAGCATAAATTGGCGTGCCTGTTTTTGCGGCAATATCTATTCCATAATGTCCTTCATCCGGATTGAACTCCCGACTTATAAACCCACTCATTGGACGAGTAAATATTTGTTGTTTTTGATTATCTGAAAAAAACAATTTCCAGAGAACTTTAATAATGTAAGAAAGATTTCCCTCTATTCTTTTCTTTAGATTGCCGTTTTTTAACGAATCATTTTTTTTAATAAAGACGCTTGAGTCACCTAGAATAATGGCATACCTTAATTTTTCATTTGTTGTTTTTAATGATTCAATTTCTTTAGACAAGAATAATATCTTTTTATTAAGCTCAAGAAATTTTTCCTTCTCTTCTTTTTGATAATAATAATCCTCTGAATAAAATAATTTGCTTAAAGGTGTAAAATTAATTACCAAGAATCCGGTCACACAAAGGATAATTGAATAAACGGATAAAATGATAAACAGTTTTTTTACTGATAAACTAATCTTGGTGCTTTCCGCTGATGGTTTATCGGAAACTGTAATTATCACAATATTTTTAATGAATTTCAGATCTTTTAATTTCATTTCACGTATAATTTCGGTAATTGAAAACTTTACTGAAATTTTTTAATTAGTTCTTGAAATTTTATTTTGCCTTCACGTAACAGTTTCAATTCGCTTCCTGTTAAATCAATTAATGTTGAAGCTTTTTCTACATAGTTCTTATTGGAATAGAAAATACCTGAAACTTCAGAAGAAAATTCCTGTTTTATTAGTTCAGGATGGTTCAATGGAGGATTCCCTCCTCTATTAACACTTGTTGATATCAAGGGCATTTGCAATTCAGCAATAAGTTTTTGACAGAATCGATGATTTGGAATTCTAAAAGCAGCTGTTTCAATTCCCAAAACACTCCTTGATTTACGATTTAATTTTAAAACAACCGATACCGGATTTGGCCAAATTGAAAGTAGAAAATCCAGATGATTCTCCGAATAAAGTTCAACATACTTAGATAAAGTATCAATGCAATCAACCAAAAGGATATAACTTTTATCTTTTGAGCGGCCCTTGATACTATTTACTTTTTCAACAGCATCTTCATTAAATGGATTAGCACCTAACCCATAAATCGTATCCGTAGGATACACAAAAACTCCACCTTCAAAGTAAATTTTTTTTGCATGAAGAATTGAATTCTCCAATTCTTCTTCAACACACATGTATTCAATCTCATTCAGTTTGATCATTTAGCATTTCTTCTATTTTTGAAATAACAAATTTTGGGGAAAGGTTATATCCGCAATCAAAAGTATTTACAGGGCATTGCTTAAAACCATGAATGCCGCAAGGTTTACATTTTAAATCCTCAAAACTAATGTACGAACTTTTTTTATTATAAGGATAAAACCCAAAATGAGGAATTGTTGAGCAATAAATTGTAAGAACTGGTATATCAGCACACACTCCCATATGAGCTGGTGCACTGTCATTTGAAATTAATATTTTTACTTTTTTTAGGATTTCAATAGTTTCAATTATTGAAAACAGACCGCATGTTACAATAACGTTTTTTTGATCGGATGCAAGCCTTAATCCCAATTCTTCATCAGCTTTACCTCCAACAATCAAAACTTTGAAAGATTTATCAACAAACGAGTTGATTATTTCCCTAAAATAACGCTCAGGATATTTTTTGGTTTCCCATATTGTTCCCGGAGCGACTGCTAAAATATTACCTGATAGTTCATTCGCTGCAATAAATTTTCTAACTTTTTCCTGAGATTGAGACGATACTGTTAACTTTGGTAAAATTCGCCACTCATCGGGGTTACTATTAAAACCGATGAGATCCAAGTTCCTTTTGACTTCATGCTCATTTTGTCTATAATCAATCAAGTATTTATATACGTGGGGAAAAGAAGAATTCGAAAAACCATATGTTTCTCTTACACCAGTTTGCATAACTAGAATAGCAGTCCTAAGGGATCTGTGTGGTGAATAAATTCTTTTGTAACCATGCTTTTTTAACTCTGAGCTAAATTTTAAAAGTTTATATAGGGATTTATGAGACTTTTTTTTATCTAATACTATTACGTTATGTATAAATGGTGAAGCAGAAAAAATTTCACTGGTGGACGGTATGCACAAAACATCAATGAAACTTTCTGGATACTTCTCCTTTAGTTTTTCAATCATGGGCAATGTTAAAATTGCATCACCGGGAAAAGCCGTTTGAATAATTAAGATATTTTCCATTCTTTAATATTTCCA
>JACAFC010000274.1 GCA_013388515.1 Ignavibacteriaceae bacterium
ATATACAACCGAGTATATGACCGTCGCCTGTTCAATGAAAGCGAAAAGTATGGGTTGACTGCCGATTTTGGTATCATCGCACAGTTCTGATGAGAGGAATATCACTTCTCAGATAATTTGCTCCTAATGAGAAGCGAAAGAATTTGCTCTGCTTTCTTTCTGAAAGTAACCCTGACATGCCCATGGGATAGGAGCAAAGAAGTTATTCAGTACATTGGCAGATTCGGGATACCGGATATTTGGTCGATGAAGACCCGATTCGGAAACATTTAAAATGCCTGCTGGAGCAAAACGGAAATCCAATATGCCAACGATCGGTGAACACGTTTTTAATAATCATATTGATCAGGAGGTGATGCCGAGAAAAATGGTTAGATAGCATAACAAACAATATTGTTAAATTAATCCGCCAGCAGATATTTTTAGGAGGTGATGCCAGCAAAAATGGTTCGTGTGTGTTGATTTCATCTTTAATAGCCAAATCAGTCGCCATGCTTCATGGGCAGCAGTAACCATAAGACCATAAATCTTTTTTTGAAGGAGGTTCTCATGCGCTATGTAAAATTTGGAGTGGTTGCCGTCATTTTTTTCCTGGTGGCGACATCCCTGTACGGACAGGAGATTATCGTAAAAATAAGACCGTTCGATGGTTCTCCTGATTCGTATGTCAACCGGCAGATTGTGGCCGATACCGCCGCAGCCGGTGGATTGCTGGCCAATCGTGTCTATGAGTTTGCCAGAGATCAATATTACCTTCATAATGCGATCTTTACTGTCCCCAAAGGCAGAACCCTTCGCCTCAGAGCTGAAGAGGGTTCCGGTAGAAAGCCCATTATTTTTCTCTGGGAAACTGGAACCGGATCGAATCCAACTCGACCACCGGGAAATTTTATGGTATTAAACGGCGGCAACTTAGAAATCAAGAATATTTGTATTGCTGGTTTTTATGAACCAGAACCTGATCGAGTGGATGGCGTTCAGGGTGGTTTGATCAACACCAC
>JACAFC010000015.1 GCA_013388515.1 Ignavibacteriaceae bacterium
AGTTGGTACAGAGGCTGCTGACTTGAAATATAATCCAGGTAAATTCAAATATAATTTATTTGGTGTTCGTCTTGGTGGTCCTGTTATCCCAAATAAATTATTCTTCTTTGGCAGTTTTGAAAAGGATGAAGACGTACGACCAGGAACTACTTATACTGCAAGACTTGCAAATCAAACTGCTGGTGGAAGCATTACCCGTGTATTGGCTTCAGATTTAGACGCACTCAGTTTGTATTTGAAAAATAATTTTGGTTATGAAACTGGTCCATATCAAGGATATGATCATGAAACACCTGCTACCAGAGCATTACTTAGATTAGATTATAACTTAAATGACAATAATAAAATTAGCTTGCGTTACACACACTTAGATTCTCAAACCGATGTATTATTGTCAAACTCTTCATCTTTAGGCGTTGGAAGCAGAAGAAGCACAACAAACTCTTTGAACTTCCAAAATTCTAACTATATTATTCTAGAGAATATTCGCTCGATCGTTGGTGAATGGAACTCAAGATTAAGTGATAACATGGCTAACAACTTAATTGTTGGTTACACATATAACGATGAAAGTCGTGATTCTCGTGGTAGTTTTTTCCCGTTAGTTGAAATTCTTGACAACACCACAAATTACACAACATTTGGATTTGAACCTTTTACCCCAAATAATGAACTAAGATATAAAACTTTCCAATTGCAAAATAACTTAACGTGGTATATGACCAACCATTATTTAACTTTTGGAATTAGTGCAGAGAAATATGAATCTGAAAACGTCTTCTTCCCAGGTTCACAAAGCGTTTATGTTTACAATTCACTTGCCGATTTTTACACAGATGCAAATGCTTATTTGACAAATCCAAATAGAGATACATCAACTGTTACCTTACGCCGTTTCCAAGTACGTTGGTCAAACATTCCTGGTCAAGTAAAGCCAATTCAACCTTTAAAAGTAATTTATGCAGGAGCTTATGCACAAGATGAATGGCAAGTAAATAGAAAATTGAAATTAACCGTAGGTTTGAGGGTTGATATTCCTTTCTTTGAAGCAACAGGTTATAAAAACGCAAATGCAGATGCACTTTCTTTCAGAGATGAAACCGGTGCTGCTGTAAAATACGAAACAGAAAAATTACCTGATGCAAATCCATTGTTCTCACCAAGGCTTGGATTTAACTGGGACGTGTATGGCGATAGAACTACACAAATCCGCGGTGGATCAGGAATTTTCACTGGTAAACCTGCATATGTATGGATTTCTAATCAGATAGGAAATACGGGTGTGTTAACTGGATTTGAACAATTAGATAATACCCGTCAGAGACCATTCAACCCAAACCCTGATCGCTACAAACCAACTAATGTAACAGGTGCACCAGCATCAAGTTATGAATTAGCACTTACCGATCCGGATTTTAAATTCCCGCAAGTATGGAGAAGTAATATCGCCGTTGATCAGGTATTACCAATGGGATTGGTCGGAACTCTGGAGTTCTTATACAACAGAGATATAAACGGAATTTACTACATCAATGCCAACCTACCAGCTGCGCAAACTACATTCAGTGGTGTAGATAATCGTCCTCGTTGGACAAGCAATCGGATCAACTCGAATGTTTCGAATGCCATTGTTCTAAAAAATCAAAACGAGGGTTATTCATGGAATTTAGCTGCAACACTAGAAAAGACTTTTGATAATCACTGGTTTGGAAAAGCTGGTTATGGGTACGGAGTTTCTAAAAACACCGTAGATCCAGGATCAATTGCTTCTGGTTCATTCTTTGGAAATCAAATTTCTGGTGATCCTAATAATGCACCAGTATCTTACTCAAATGCATATGGGGGCGGTACCCCAGGTCATAAAATATTTCTTGGCCTCTCTTATAGAGCTGAATACTTTAATTTTGGTGCCACCACTATTTCGCTATTTTGGGGCGGTGAGGCAAACAGCAACTTCGGTTACAGCAACTACAGTTATACTTTTAGCGGTGACCTAAATGGCGATGGAGGTACAAATAATGATCTTATTTATATCCCAAGAAATGCATCTGAAATGAATTTCGAACAATATACATCCTCTGGTAGGACATTTACAGTTGCGGAACAAATTGCTGCATGGAACGCTTACATCGAAAATGATGAATATCTAAGAAGAAACAGAGGGAAATATGCTGAGCGTGGAGCAGCCCGTCTTCCGATGGTATTCAGAGCTGACTTAAGCTTCATTCAGGAAGTATTTGCCAATTTCTTAGGAAAACGCAATTCATTACAATTCAGGGTTGATGTAATAAACTTTGGAAATCTATTAAATAAAGATTGGGGAGTAGGTGAAAAATTCACTTATGGAAGCAACAACAATGTACAGCCATTAATTGCTCGCGGAGCAGATTCCCAAGGCAGAGCACTATACAGATTTAGAAACACTGGAACAACCTTAAACACCAAACCGTTGACCGATGATAACTCTCTCAATGATGTTTGGCAGCTTATGATCAGTTTAAGGTATAACTTTAACTAAGTGCACTTAAGTATAAAAAACCCTCAGAAATCTGGGGGTTTTTTATATGATTTAAATCAAAATGTAAATAAATACTTATTATAAGTATTGACAACTTTCAAAAACTAACATATCTTTACTACAGATAAAAAAAAGTTTTTGACTCTTTCAAAGGGTTCTCCCCTGCCCTTTGATAAAAAAAGAGTCGCACCCTGTGTTTCCCCAACACAGGGTTGTTTTTTTTAAATGGATCATTTTCATTTTTTTAGAATTCAATTCATAAACCATTCTCATTTGCATTAAAAGAATTTTTTCGAAAATCTTACCTTACATAATTAAATTTTAATATGTTTCTATATTAAAATTAAGTTTACATTATTATTTAATATTTTAGGCTTCAATATGGGAATGATAACCAGAGGAGATGTAAATGCACAGTAGCACTATGATAAGATATTTACTTTACGCCATCAAATTTCTCGGTTTAATTTTATCGATAATTATTGCCGCTTCTATAACTTCAATAATATTAAATCGCAGTTTGCTCATAAAATTTACAGATGAAGGATTAAAAGAATTTATCTCCATTTTTCTTTTGCCTATTTCACTCTCAGTAGTTCTGATCGTCTTAATAACTTTATATCTATCCATCCGGAGACTGCAGCAAAATGAACAACAATTAAACCTCTTGAAAAAGCACATGGAGGCTGCTGAAAAACCAGAAATTTATATTGATGAAATAGAATTAACAGTATTAACTAAAATTGAAAGGGATAATGAAGTTAGAATTATCATTACTAAAGAAGACCTGATAAATGAGCCTCTAAACTTTAGAATTTTCAATGTAGGAACCGGAAGTGCTGTTCATTGCAAATTTACTTTTGAATTTGATTTGTTTTCCATTTTAAAATCTATCAAGACACTTAATCACAAGCTTAATTGGTTTGAAATTTATAGGATTGACAAAGAATCTCAAAGATTAGAATTACGCAATTCCAAATACCAAATAACTATAAACGATAGAGAATTTACATTCTCCGATTTTAAGAATTTCATACTTCCTTCATCAAGAGAAACTAAAATCAGCAGAATTCCTTTTACCAATTTATATTTAGAATTGTTCATTATTTATACCGGACTTATATTATTTGAGCATAGAGAGTTTGATATACCAGGTTTGTTCAGCAAAAACGAAGATGTTAAGAAATTTCCCAAGCTGCTGCTTAATATGAATTACAAGGACATTGGCGGTAATGAAAAAAACAAGAATTTTGAGATTGTGATAGAAACCCACAAATTTTCGAATCCATTTTGGGGTGGAAAATTTAGGGAAACAAAAAACGTATTTAAGATGAAAGTTGTTCCAATTAAATGGAAGGAAAAGGAATAAAGTATTTTAATTTAATTGGATTGTTAAAAGGCAGGTATACTTAGTTAATCAAGGTAAATTTAAGACCAACTTACCCACTTGATTCAAGAAATAACTAAATAAATTTGCTTTAGAATTTTAATTGAACTGAGAATAAATTTGCACTCCCTAGTCCAAGCGAAAATGGTAGAAATGCATAGTCAAATCTTAGGTTGCCCCAGCAAAGGCCTACACCAGCAGTAAAGCCTCTTGCATCGTATCCCGTCTGATATCCAGCACGCAAAGCAATCAATCGATTATAGAACACTTCTGCACCCATATTAAGATGAAAGTCGTCTGTGTCAAAATATTTTTGTATTTCAACAGCAGAAATTATTTCGAACTTACTATCGCTCAATCTTAAAGCATATTCACCGCCAATTCTAAATTCAGATGGAAGCTTTGTCTCTTCATCTCGTAATTTATTCATTGATCCAAGATTTTTGATTACGGCAGATAGTGCTAAATTTTGTATAGGCGTTTCATATTCTAGACCAAAGTCAATTCCAAACCCGTTAGACTCATCTGTGAATAATCCTTCATACAAATATTTTACGGAAATACCAGCGGAAATAGATTCGGTTAAGCCAAATGCCGTTGAAATACTGGCAGAAAAATAATTCGCATCAAAGGTTGATTCAGCTTCCCCCGGTTTATTTCTTATTTCAATATCACTAATGTTTGTTACATTTATTCCTAATGCAAAAGGTTGTCCGAAAATTGAAGACTTGACACCCAGCATTTCACTTCTTACATCCTGAATCCATTCATTATGCATAAAAAGGATTTCATTACCATCAGTTTTATAAAGTTTAGCCGGATTATAATAAAGTGCTGAAATATCGTTTGCCCCGGCAGTACCAGCATCTGCCATTGCAATGTTTCTAGCTCCAAATCCAAATTTTAAAAATGATAATCCTGTATTACCTGCGGTTTGACAAATAGCAGTAGTAAAAAAGAGCAGAGTTATTAATAATATTCTCATTAAATTCTTGTTATTAGTCTATTTTTAAAAAATAATATTTAATCCAATAATGTGTTTATCATAAGGAGAGTATTGTTCAACTGCAAAAACATAATCAACCCTAAAAATGATGCTTCCAAATTCCTTAAAGTACGAAAATCCAGCAGCTGGTTTTGGGAGGAATTCACCTTTTCCAATATTTAGTCTATCAATACCAAATCGGATGAATAATTTTTCAAAAATGTTATACTCGCTGCCTAAACGGAAGAAATTCGTTTCAGCATTACTGTTTTCAAACTCGGTTGAAACAATCAATCCCAAATTTTTATTACGGTAGCTTACTCCAATTTTTTTAAGTAACGGAAATTTATCTTCAGTTGTCGATCCTTGAAGTTCATAAACTGGAGCAGTATCCCACTTATATTTACTGTTGATATCTGTGATCATTAATGAAAAGGTCCAATGCTCATTAAACTTGTACAACGCACCTAAATCAAACCCTACAGAGGTTGAGGTAACATCCTCATACAATTTATAATAATAAAACTTGACAGCAATACCGAGTGAAAATTTTTCCGAGAACTTATTAGCCAAACCTAAGAAAAATTGATTTTCAGATGTAGATAAGTCGCCGGTTTTTATACCTTGATTATCTCGACCATCTATTTTACTAACACCAGCATTAATAATCCCAACAGAAATTCCAGCGGTTGCTCTAGGTTTAGGAGTTTCTGCAAGTGAGTCTTTTTTGGAGAAGAATTCAAATTTTCTTGTAAAATTCAAGAAGTTAAGTGACCGGTCTAATGATAAAAAGGAATAAGAAGTCTGAAATGAATTGTTTTCCTGATGAACTATTAGCGCGGGGTTATAATATGAAACTAGATTGCCCTCAGTAACAGCAGACATCGAATTGCCCATACCTATTCCACGAGCTCCAAAACCCATTCTGCTGAATGCTCCTGGCATACTGGATATTCTTGTAAATTCCGGTTGAGCAGAGCCAGTTGCAAAAAGTAATATAAACAGTATGAAGGTTAGCGAAAATAATTTATTCATATTATTGCATTACAATAATTTTACCATAAAGGGGATCCTTGTTGCCAATTTCTATTCTATAGAAATAAACACCATTGGAAACGATATTCCCAGCATCATCTTTTCCATCCCAAGTAACTCTTTCAATGTCAGTAGAAATATTTCTTGGTGCATTTTGAATTAATGTCCGAACGTAGTTCATTGAAAAATCATAAATTCGAATAGTAACATCAGCAGCAATACCATCTGTAGAGTATTTAAATTTTAATCCTTCGTTAACCTTTGGTGAAAATGGATTTGGAAAAACATATGATTCATCCTTTGACTCGAGTGGAATGGAAGCAAAAAAAACTTTCCACTTTCCTTCCCAAACTGTTCCCGGAATTTCATTAATTTTTGCTAATCCATCACCTGACCCTAACCATACATCGTTGCCTTGTGAAGCAGCAGCATAAAAAATATTAGTGCTCAAGGTTAATTTTGATTGTTCATCTGTTATAGTGTTGGGTAAAATCCAGGTCAATCCTTTATTTCTAGTTCTAAATGCGCCGTTGTCGGTTGGTGCTATCACATTATCAAACTTGAAACCAAAATTATGAGCTTTTTCATCATCCAAAAAGGTTTGCCAAGTATCTCCTCCATCAGTTGATGAACTCACACCATAAAACTCAGTTGCACCATCAGCTTTCCAAGTTGAAGCCCAAAGTGTCTTATCATAATCATTATACCCAAGAGCGACAACAAAATTGCCGCTAATCGGAAAATCCTGATTAGTTCGATTGAACTTCTTCCAACTTACACCATAGTCAGTAGATTTATTTATTCCATCCGCAGTACCTACATAAAGCGTGGAATCATTAATAGAGATAACTGAAAATACACGATGATTATAATTATCCTCATTACAAAAAGATCCCGCAACTGGTTGAAGACAAAAATTAAGTGTATCAGTTGGTTTAATAGAATTTAGATAATCCGGTGGAAGAATAACTCTTTGCCATTTCTGGTTCTGATTCAGAATCAAGCTGTCTATCCTAGCTTTGCGTAAACCGCCGGCAAAAGTAGCAACCCAAATAGTATTTTTGGTAAAAGCTATATCGTAAATCAAATTTTGAACAGCAACTGTAACTGGAAGTGCTCTAAGAGAATTGCTGCCATACAGCTCAACAGTATCGGCATCATTGTCCAATGGTTGCGAAACTAACTTCCAGGTTTGACCAAAATCAGTGGAAAATCTGAGCCCGCTGCCTTCCGGAAGGGATTGACCATCTTTTTCAAATGAATGTGCAGTCGCTGCCCAAATTGTTTTAGTATTATTATCGAAGGCAATTGCAGAGATGCTTTCAGTTCCAAATTCTGCTGTGCCATAAAAATTAGTCCATGTATCACCTCTGTCTGTCGAGAGACTGACCCCACGACTGGTACCTAACCAGACCGTATCACCAATAGTAAGAATGTCGCTTATGCTATTGCTAGCGGGATTGCTTGCAGACACTTTTGACAATTCATGTTCGGTTATGTGATAGGAGTTCAATAATGTTTGAGCATCCAGACTAATACGGATGCATAAGGTGCATATTAAGACGATGAAAAAATATCGCATTATTGGATCAGCACAAAGTGGTTAATAATATTACTTATTTTTTTCCCCCTATCTCTGGCTTGAAATTCAAAACGATAGGTGCCTTTATTATTCGTTTGATCAACTTGAATTTTTAATGAATAAATTCCATCTGCAGGTATTTGATCTCCATGCAGTGAATTATTACCGCTATCAAAAAGTTCATTCTTGAAATTATTCGTACTACCATCAGGTTTATAAACGACAAAAAACACACATTCAATATCTGAATTGCCATTTTGATCTTGAGCTTGAACTGAAATCTGGATAACAGTGGTATCATTTACAACCAGAGTATCAGGTTCAATTATAGTGTTTGAAATTATTGGAGCGACATTAGTTTGACCGTTATCATACTTGAATTTTTGTATCGCAACCTGCTTAGTAACGTTGTTATTATCTAAAACATAATACTTAATTAAATAATCACCGTTAGGATATGTTTGACTAAGCGGGAACTTGTTTGAATAGGTATTATCATTTGCTTGCAAGTCTCCATTTTCAGTATTTCCGTTATCGTATAGTTTAACAGAATTGGAGTTGAGTGCCTGTCCAGCCGAAGAAATAATGTCAACGTAAACAGTTGAAATATCCTCTGAGTTTTCAAAAGTAACTGAAATAAGAAGTAATGAATCACCAGGTATGTAACGGAATGATTCAATTGTGCGGACGGAAGTAACTTGAAAAGTAGAGGTGGATTGATCTACCACCGAATCATATTCTTTTTCACAACCGAAGTAGATTATTGAGGATAACCCCAGCAATAATAAAATAGTTTTTTTCATTGTATATAATTTCTATCAGTTCAAACTGCTACTCAAGGTAAAATTTAATATCCTGCCGAAGTGATGATTATTGGGCTTGGGGCAAAAGATAGTATAAAAATAATAAAGCTGATGTAACCAAGTAACATTCTTGTATTGCCTACAGGTTCGGAATCTGCAATTGGGGGATGTTTAAGTTTAACAAAGAAATAGAGAATTAAAGCCCACAACAGCCAGCCGCTCCATCCGATATTCATGTTTAGTTCTAACATAGAATCAGCAAAACCACTAATGCCAAAAATAAACAGAAAAACGAATGCTATTACAGCAACCGTAAAATGATTTTTTTCACCAAACATTGTATAAGAAATATGCCCCCCGTCAAGCTGCCCAACCGGTATCATGTTCATAGCAGTTATAAGTAATCCAAACCATCCAACACATAAAAACGGATAATGATATATTTCAGACATTGGAGGAAAGAAAATAGAACCATCAACGAATAAATACTTAAGGAAAGAAAACAAAATTGTATCACCAAAAACTAACTGCAAACCTGTAGTACCATATTCGGGAGTATTATAATCCGGATGAATAGCAAGAATGTATTCTTCACCAGGAACATTGAGGAATCCATAAATCAATATTATTAAGGTTGCAATAAAACCTGCAATTGGTCCAGCTATACCAATATCGAACATGGCCTTTTTTGTTTTTACAGGCGAAACTGTTTTGATAACTGCTCCCATTGTACCAAAATTTAGAAACCCAAGAATTGGAGGAAATGGAATGTAGTAAGGCAGAGTTGCTTCGACCCTGTGATACTTTGCTGCAAAGTAATGACCAAATTCATGGCATGTTATAATAAAAAGTATAGAGAAAGAATACGGCAATCCCTTAAGCAACATCTCAAAACTATATGGGCCCAAAGAGCCTGTTGTCCACTCAACACCGGCAAATGTTGTAGTTATAAAAGTTAAAAGAAATAAGCCGATGTGAATCCAATACTTTTTCTTTGTCTTTAAGTTTAAAATTCTTGTGATAGGCGGTACAAAATCTTTCGAATCCGTATTGAGCATATTATAATTCTATATTAAAACCTATTGAAGTATATTTTTCATAAACGGAATAGTATTCACCATGAATACTTCTACCCGAAAAATAAGAAAATCTAATGCTAAAACCTTTAGAATCGTACTTACCAAATTTAAAACCAAGTGTTAGAGAATTGCTTCCAATAAATTTTTCGAACTTACTTAGTTTGAAATCATACGCAAGAAAAGGATTAATTATATCAAATGGCCAATTAGGATAATAGTAATCGAACCCTGCTTGATATATTTCTTTACCGATTTTATCAGGAGTAATGTTGAAGATAGCTGTTAATATTGTATACAAACGAAGATTTTTAAACTTATAGAATGGAGCTAATTCAATAAACTCCCGGCTATAAACTTGAGGTTTTTGCCCATTCCGCCAATTGTTTTCTGCATAATCATAATGACCATCCACAAAATGAGCACTTATATGGCTTAAACGGAATCTCAACCCATATTCATGCTCTTCAATTTTTATTTTGTAACTAGCATTCAGACCAAATAAGTAGTCAATTGCATCTACAGGGAAATGAAAGTCTCGCTCACTCCTTAAAAGAGAGTAAGTAAAAAAATCACCACCAAAACTAAAAACAATATTTGAATCTAAACTTTTATAAAAATCTCTTGAGGTACCTACGTTCAATCTAATTTCATTCCTGCCATTAAGAAATTCAAACCCGGCTTTTGGCTCAAGGGCATTTGCAGTATAGGGTTGAACGTTCAAATCATCTGGAAACCAGATGGTTTGACCTTGCACTTTAAATGAAAACAACTGGATTATAATGAATAAAATAAAAATCAAAGATCTATTTGCCATTCTAAGCTTTAGTAATTGTTAGTAATTTCTTCTGAATTTTTTGTTTCACAAGTTTATTAAAAGTGTATTTGAATTTAGAGCTTAAACTTAAATATGAATAATAATTTGAAGGGAATGCAAATGATGGTTCAAAGTAACAATTCACCGTACATCCTTGGCAAAAATCAAATCTTCCTTCATTCGCTTGGAAATGCTTTATTACATCTGATTTTCTGATCTCCTTTATAGGTTTATCAATTGGGATTGTTTTCTGTGCAAAATGGAAACATGGCAAGATTATTTCGTTATTTGGAGAGATTACCACAACTCTTGTAACTGCTTTGCATGAAGGATGTTGAATATTATTGCCGCCATCTTTCCGCAATTTCAAAAAACCGCGATTCATGTAAATATTTAGTTTGCCATCCACAAAATCATCAATGAAGTTGATTGCTTCATCGGATAATCCAGGATTACCGAAATATGAAAATACAGGATTTACTAGAAGTACTAAATCATTTTCATTTGCTATGTCATACATCCGAGGCAGTTTTTTATAAGTATTATTTGTAACGGTAAAAATTATATCAGGAAACTCACCAAGCGATTTTGCAACCTTAATACTATTAAATACGCTCTTATAACAATCAACTTTTCTTATTTTATTATGCTCTTCTTCGTCTGGTGAGTCCAGCGAAAAATGAAGAAGATTAATATTTCCAGCAAGTTTTTCAGAAAATTTGGGATAAAGTAACGTGTTGGTTGTAATGCTGGTCTGCATTCCAAGCTTATGAGCAAATTCAGCCATTAGGTGAATATCTCTGTTTAATAATGGCTCACCTCCGGTCAAATCAATAAATTTTACTCCTAAATCAGAAAGCTGAGTAACATTTGATTCAAAATTTTTAAGCTTAGCAAATGGCGAGGTATTAAAGTTTTCATGGAATGCGAAATGACAAAACTCGCAATACGCATTGCATCGGTATGTAACATAATAGTTACACAAAAGAAGCATTAATATTTTCTGCCTTTCCACTTCACTTTTTTACCGGTGAAGAAAACCATAATAGGCAGTAATGTTACATAAACAGAAATATAAATTTCGAAAGTGATAAAATATTTCAAATCTTTGCTTAAACCGAACTTTTTATATGCAGGAAAAAGCATAAAAAAATCGATAAAAAGTTTAAATAGAATTAAATACAACCATACTTTTGAAAAGAATATTGGCGTAAGTAATAAAAACAAGTTAGTAATGTATCCGAAAATAAATATTACATAACCCTGCCAAACAGCCTTTAATCCGCCTACAGCCCACCTCTTCTTTTGATGATAGAGAGATCTTAAACTATCACAAGCAACTGATGTTACTAAGGCACCTCTATCAAGAGGATAAATTATTTTATACTTTTTAAGTCTATGAATAGCTTTTAATAAGTTAAAATCTTCAGTAACACTAAATGGTAAATTCTCGTAACCCCCAACTTCAAGGTACGCTTTTTTTCTATAAGACATATTATTACCAATACAACTTATTGGAGTACCAAGGTTTATTGTTCCAGCAGCAACAATAAGTAAATAGATAAAGTCAATAGCTTGCATACCTGTAAAATTGCTTGATGCAGTTTGTGTTGTGAAACCATTAACCATTGCTACATCTTTCGAATAATAAGAAACTGTGGATTTAACCCAGCTTGGAGTCATTACGCAATCGGCATCGGTAGTAAGTATGATTTCACCTGAAGCAATTTCCAAAGCATTTGCCAACGCATTAGTTTTCCCCTTCAATCGTCCAATTTCTTTTTTGGTGCAAATTTTGGTGAATTTAGGTTTATCTAAAATGAAATTATCTATCAGGTTTCCAGTGTTATCCGTAGATCTATCATCAACTAAAATTATTTGGATTTTATCTTCGGGATAATCAAGCTGGTTCAAAGATTTTAAGCAATTTAAAATATTTTTCTCTTCATTACGTGCTGCAACAATTACAGAAACATCAGGTAAACTCTCATCAATATTTCTTGGAAAACTTTTTGAGCTTCCAATAACGAAAAGAACTGATTGGAGAAAGTATCCTATCAATGCTGCTAAAAAAATTATTTCAATAACCAAAAGAGTTCTCCAACTTCATAATTTTTGATGGTTGATAATTTTTATAAAAAAAGCTTCAAATTATTATTTATCAAGGGAAATTTAATAAGAAAGGAGAGAAATTTATAATTTATGAAGTTGATAAATCACTACCTATATATGTTGAATTTTAATTCTTGCTCGTAATAATTCGGGGGGAAAAAATTATCCTTTGATAACTCCGATAGGTTTTAATTTTACAACCTTTCTGGTAATGCCTTCATTGTGCATTATGTCCACAACTTCTGATACATCTTTGTAAGCATCAGGCATTTCCTCGGCAATAGTTTTATAGCCAGACGCTTGTATAACAATTCCTCGTCTATTCAATTCTTCAATTATGTTCCTATTCTTAGCATCTTTAAGTGCTTTTGTGCGGCTCAAATTTCTGCCAGCACCATGGCATGAACTTCCAAAAGTATCTTGCATGGCTTTTTCAGTACCAACCGAAACGAATGAGTATCGCCCCATATCACCCGGAATTAGTACCGGTTGTCCTATTTGACGGTATTTATCTGGAATTAAATTACTTTTAGGCGGGAAAGCACGAGTTGCACCTTTTCGATGTACACAAACACGTTTTAATTTTCCTTCAATGTTATGCTCTTCTATCTTTGCGATATTATGGCATACATCATAAACCAATTTAAAGCCCAATTCGTTTGGAGTGATGTTGAAGGTTTTTAAAAAACTTTTTTTTGCTAAATGCATTATCACCTGCCTGTTATTCCACGCAAAGTTGGCAGCAGCTTGCATTGCGCCTAAATACCTCTTCCCTTCTGGAGAATTTATTGGTGCACAAGCCAATTGCTTATCCGGTAAAGAAAAACCATATGCCTTATTAGCCATAAGAATTGTTTTCAAATAATCATCACAAATTTGATATCCAAGCCCTCTCGATCCAGTATGAATTTGAACTACAATTTGATTTTTAAAAAGTCCGAAAATGCCAGCTGCATTTTCATCGTAAATTTCTTCTACAATATCAATTTCACAAAAATGATTACCTGAACCGAGTGTTCCCACTTGATCAATTCCCCTCTCAATTGCTCTATCGCTGATTGAATCAAGATCTGCATTTTTTAATACACCATTTTCCTCAGTAAACTCAACATCTGAAGAATCACCCAAATCATTTTCCAAAGCCCAATGTGAACCGTGTGATAATATCTTTTTCAATTCTTTTTGTGATAATTTTTTTATAGCTCCATGAGCACCAACACCGGTTGGTATTGATTGAAATAAATTAGTAATAAGAGATTCGATTTTGGGTTTTACAAAATCAAATTCTAAAGATGTGGCGGCAATTCGTACGCCACAATTGATATCATAACCAACTCCTCCAGGCGAAATCACTCCTTCGTCAAGGTCGGTAGCAGCTACCCCGCCTATAGGAAAACCGTATCCCCAATGTATATCTGGCATTGCAAGACTAAATCGTTGTATTCCAGGTAATTGGGCTACATTTACTACCTGTTGTAAAGCTTGATCATTTTGTAAAGATCTTTCAGCCATATTTTCGGAGATGTAAATCCTTCCGGGAACTTTCATTTCCCCTACTTTTGGAATTTCCCACAGATTCTCGGAAATTTCTTTAAGCTCAATACCGGTTGTCCTATTTGACGGTATTTATCTGGAATTAAATTACTTTTAGGCGGGAAAGCACGAGTTGCACC
>JACAFC010000065.1 GCA_013388515.1 Ignavibacteriaceae bacterium
ATCGAGTATCCTGCGGTTCCATTATCACAGCAAAGATTTAGAATCAGCTTGATGGCAACTCATACAAAGCAAGATATCGATCGGTTAGTCCAAACAATTGATCAAGTCTGGAAATTATATAAAAATGATTGTAATGAAATTTCTTACTGGAAAGCTTCATAAACATAAAGGAGAAGCAAATGAAAAAGACAAAGTCATCAGCCAAAAAACCAAAACTTCTGATAATTGTTTTATTCCAAAACTTAGGCGAGAACAATCCATACTATGCAAAAACTCCATCACCCCCTTTGCCAGGACTATTGCTTGCTGGAATGACTCCACCAATAGTTGATGTGGAAGTTCTTCATGAAATGGTTCGTCCAATCGATTATAACACTGATGCCGATTTTATAGCAATAAGTTTTATGGATTATCTATCACCTCACGCTTTTGAGGTTGCGGATAGATTTAGAGCAATGGAAAAAATTGTTGTTGGCGGCGGCAAGTATGCCTCAACTTTCCCGGATGAGGTGCAGGAACATTTCGATTCAATTTTAGTTGGAGAAGCACAATACATCTGGCCTCAAATGGTATATGATATGGTAGAGGGAAATTTGAAAAACAAATATTATGCAGATGCGGGCAGCAGTTTAGAAAATATTCCTCCTCCAAGATACGATCTGGCTGAAAAAACTTTTACCGCTCCAATTGTAGTTGAAGCAACCCGAGGTTGTCCTCATCCTTGTACTTATTGCCAACTTAATATTAAGCGAATTCCATACCGACTGCGACCGATTGAGGATGTGATTCGCGATCTAAAAAATACAAAAGCATTGCCCTGGTTTAAGCGAAAGATGGCAATGATTCTTGATAACAATCTTGGTGGCGATTTAAAGAATGCGAAGAATTTATTACGAGAAATAGCCAAATTAAAATTTTGGGGAATTGGTGTGCAATTTAGCGTTGAATGTTTGCGGGATAATGAATTTGTCGAACTCTTAGCCAAAGCAAATTGCAGAATGGCTTTCATTGGGATGGAGTCATTAAACTCCGATAGTTTAAATTCAGTCAGCAAGAAGCAAAATAAGGTGACCGAGTACAAAGAAGTATTTGATAAGCTTCATCGAAAGGGAATTTTGACATTTACCGGTTTGATGTTTGCATTGGAAGAAGATACTCTTAAATATTATGAAAAGCTTCCAGGAATGTTGGACGAAGTCGGTTGTGCTGTTATACTTCCTTCAATATCAATCCCTCTTTATGGAACGCCGTGGTACTATCAAGTTTTGGCTGAAGACAGAATAATTGATTTTGATATTTCGCACTACGAAGGTGACCACGTTGTATTCAAGCACAAATATCTTACAGAAGAACAGATTTATATGTGCTATAAAAAAGTGAATGAATATTTTTTTTCATGGAAGAATATTTTTAGCAGATGGCTGAAGATCATTCTAAAACAAAATAAAGAAGAGAATACAATTCAATTCTTATTAAAAATTTTGATGGTTACATTCATTTATTTCAAGCTGTCAATATTTCAGAAGCATCATGCTGAAAAGCGGGTCTATAGTAATCAAAAAACAACACAGCATAAACAGAAATCGGCTAAGCTTAAACTAAATCTTAAATAAATTCTTATTGCCTATTATTAGTTGAATATGTAAATTATTTGTGAGATTTATCAATCTTCCTCCACCTAAACGGGCATATCGGCATTCCTAAGTAATCTAAACCTGTAAGGCGTGAAGATATTTTGGTTCTATGTTATCGTATGAGTCAATAATATTTGAGCGCATTATGCAAACAATTCTCAAAAGAATTCGTCAGAACAAATTACTGCATTAGAGTTTAATCCAAGTTTTTGTTGCAAAAGAGACAATTGTTTTAAACAAAGTACAATTGAAAATTATTTGATAAAGGTATGACAATATTTTGACAACAAGTTTCTAATAATTCGATACGTTTCCGGAGTAATTAACATAACACAAATTAATTTCTCGGAGGTGTTTATGAATCTCAAAATCAATTTTTCGTTAGCAATTTTTCTCATAGTTGTTTTCCTTACTTTTGAGCTAATTGCAGCTGCGGATACTCTTACGATCCTTCATGTAAATGATACTCACTCATGTCTTGCTCCTTTGGCTCCCAGAAACCCAGACCTGAGCGGAACTCAGGGGGGTATAGCTCGAGCAGCCAGTGTAATTGGATTAACTAAGATGACAGAAACAAATGTTCTTACCCTTCATGCCGGCGACTCTTTTATAGGTGATATGTTCTTCAATCATTATTTTGGTGCAGCAGAATTTCAAATCATGAATATGCTTGGATTTGATGCTATGGCGGTTGGTAATCATGAGTTCGATTTAACTCCGGCTATTTTGGATACTGCATGTCATTATGGATTGCTGCCTTCAGGCTTCCCATTGCTTTCTGCAAACTTAATTCTAGATGATCCTTCTGTTCAAGATCTAAAGAATTTTATTAAACCTTATATTATTAAAGAATTTGGTTCACTTAGAGTTGGAATCTTTGGATTAACAACTCCAACAGCAAACATGATTTCTCAACCAGCGCCTGTATTTGTTGATACTAATATTGGCGTTACTGCTGCAATCACTGTTCAAGAGCTAAATGCTCAGGGCTGTAACATCGTTATTTTGCTTTCACATCTTGGTGAATATTATGATGAAATGATTGCGGCACAAGTGCCTGGAATTAATTTAATAATTGGGGGACATGATCATTATCTCTATGGTCCAAAGGAGGTTACAAATCCTCTTGGTCAAACAACATGGCTTGTTCAAGCTGGATCAAACTATTCACACATTGGACAAACTAAACTTGTACTTGATAATGGTACGTTAAGTTTAGCAAGTTATCAACCCATTCCATTAGATATATCTGTTCCTGAGGAACCAACTGTCAAAGCTGCAGTCGATGGAATGATTGCAGAAATAGAGGCACCTACGGTATCCCATTTTTCACACAGCAGGTTGGTTTTGCAACAGCTGATTTTGAAGAAGTAACTGACATTTATTCCGAAGGTCCGCATGATACTCCTCTTGGAAATCTGTTTGCGGATGCTTATAGAGATACTACAAAAACAGATATTGCTATTACAGTCGGCGGTTCTATTGCGCAAAAACTTTATCAAGGACCGATAACCCCAATTGATTTATTCAGAGCAATTGGTTATGGATTTAACGAAGTAAATGGTCTTGGATTCAGGCTAGTTACTTTCAATATTACAGGCGAACAGCTCTGGCTGGCGTTTGAATCGGTTCTATCTACAGTCGAGCTAATTGATGAACTTGTTCCCCAAGTTTCTGGCATGAAATATCAATGCGTTATAGCTGATCCGCAAGGTACTCGTTTAAAATGGCTAACTGTTAACGATCAGCCGCTTGATCCAGCTCATGTTTATTCAGTTACAGCCAATGAGTTTCTAATGATTCCACTTCAAGATTGGTATGGAATTCAATTTACTGATGTTTTCTTGTATCAGGATTTTACAGAATTTCAAGCACTTCTAAACTACGTCATCAAGAATCAAGTCATTACACCTTCATCTCAAGGACGAGTACTTTTGCCTGTTGAGCTAAGTGCGTTTAACGCCGATATCAGCGGTAATACTGTGAATATTAATTGGCAGACAGTAACTGAAAAAAACAACCGCGGATTTGAAGTTCAAAGAAAAACCGGGAATCACAATTGGCAAACGATAGGTTTTATTGCTGGTAACGGGACAACTGTCTTAACTCATTCATACTCGTTTACCGATAATTTAGAGCAAATGGATTCTAAAGGTAAAGTGTACTATAGACTTAAGATGATAGATTATAATGGATCATTTGAATATTCCACTGAAGTGGTTGTGGAGATTATACCTAATAGTCTTGAACTGTCACAAAATTTTCCAAATCCTTTCAACCCAAGCACCATAATTAGGTGGCAGTCTCCAGTAAGTGGTAAACAAACATTAAAGATTTTTGATTTGCTCGGTAACGAGGTAGCAGCTTTAGTAGATGAGTATAGAGATGCGGGTAGTTATTCAATAGAGTTTAATGCTAACAAGTTAGCGAGTGGTACATACTTGTACAGAATACAAGCAGGAAGTTTTATCCAAACAAAAAAAATGGTATTAATTAAGTGATTGAATAAAAATATTTGAATCAAAAATTGATGGGGCGAGTTTCGGCTCGCCTCTATTTTATTGAAAGAAAAAATGATGGAAAAAAAATTATTTCAACTTCTCACATTCACATCCTTCCTGCTTATTTCGTGCCGTTCAGTTGATCAGACTTTTTATTTGCAAGAGGCTGAAGTAAAAGCGCCAATGAATACACCTGCAATCCATATCACTAAAGATAGAATTCCAGGTACAATCACATTTTCTCCTCGAATTAATGTTAGTAATTTTTCTGAGATATCCGCAAACACTGGTTCTATACGATACAGAGATACCACACAAGATTCATTATTTAGAGGTAAGAATAAAAATTTAGTGTGGAAAGTACCAACAATTTACTTCGGACTAGACCTTGATGTGGCCTTAACTCATAAATTTGGTCTTGCTGCCGGTATTAATTATTCTAAGATTAATGGCCAGCAACTTATCGGTGGTTCATGCGGTTTAGCGGTTGTAAGCGAGCAAGAGAAAATAGCTTCGCGCCTTGACTTTGGAATTCTTGTTCAAGAAATATTATATGATGCCAAATCGATTGTTGTTACCAAAATTGATTATTTGTGGGGCGATTCAGAAACCTCAATCTCTTACTTCAGAGACATTTCAAAAAAATCAGTAATGAATATATACGCAGAATTAAATGTAAATACTAAAATGAATGAATTTTCATTTAATTTTTTCTTTAACCTTTCTTTATTCACTCAATCTTTATTGGATTATGAACCTGAAACATCAACTAATTCACTTTTCTTCCCAATAATCCCTGTACATACTGAAACGGACTCTCGTGGTGAAGTCATGTCTGCTTTTGTTTCATTCACTCCGGGAATATTTCTTGAGATGACGGAATGGAGTAGGCTTGTTCTTGGAGCAAGGTTAATGTATGATTTTGGATTAGAGAGTTCATCTCAGCAATTTATTGTTTTGCCGGTTTTACAATACGATTTGCAATTTTAGAAGATTAAAAAGCGAAGTATTCAAAATTTTAATGGGGCAAGATTTTACAGCTCGGAATGTTTGTAAGGAATTTCGGGTGCTAATTTGTTAACTGGTACAAACACGAATCACCGATTCTTTTAAATGGTCCTAAAGCTAAATGAAGTTTGTCCTTTTCAGAAGTTTGAACTGAACGTTGAATAATTATTATTCCATCTTCATTAAGAAAATTGTTTTGTCTTAGATTTTCAAGCACTTCATAAATATCATCCTTAAAGAAGGGAGGATCAGCAAAAATTAGATTGTATTTGTCATGTTCTTTTAACCTTGAAAATTTCAAAGCTTCCATTTTGAATATTCTGCATTGTGGTTCGGCTTTGAGAGTTTCAACATTTTTTTGCAGTTGTTTAAAGATTGTAAAATCCTTTTCAACAAAATGAATTGTTGCAGCTCCTCTACTTAATGCTTCTAATCCAATTGATCCCGAACCAGAGTATAAATCAAGAACTTTTAGCCCATTAAAATCAATGATGTTCGTCAATTTATCAAAAAGAGTAACTCTCACACGATCTGTCATCGGACGAATGTATTTAGAATTTGGCGAGGTAATTGTCCTGCCCTTGAATTTACCGGCTATTATTCTCATGAGCTTATAAATTTAAAATTAAGAATTTGCGAATTCGAAATAACATTCATGAATTCTTTGTACTCTTTACTTTCTGGAATTTAGACTCGTAATGCTGCGCCAACAGATGCGGAGAATAAATGGTTTGTCTCGGTAAAATATTTGTTGACTAATATTTTTTCATCTGCCTGAAAGTGAATGAATGGGTTGATTAACTTAAAATTGATACCTGTTAAATCAGTCAGAACTTTTGCAATTGTATGAGAGGAAGAATCACCAAATAAAACAGCATCATTCAAATTGGAATAAGCATCTTTAAGTTCGATAATCTTTCCGTTAATTAATTCTGGAATTTGATTGAAATTTGTAATTGGTATGTCTTGATACTTTAAAGGATTGTTATGCTTTGAAACAAGTAATGATAAAGATTTTTGATTGAGGTAAAAACTAATTCTAGCTTCGGAATCGTAATAAGGATTAACCTTTTGAAGATTGTTCGCAGCAAGATGGGAATGATCTAAAAAATTTAGCTTCAAGTTTGTTTTAGAACAAAAATCATTAGCAATTTTTATGTACTTGCGGTTTAATGCAAATACTATGGCATTAAATTGCTTTTCATTTGCGGTAACCCCAGCGTCGCAATAACTAATTACATAATCATTCCAATTCAAAAAGGGATATAATATTGCCAGCCTCCATTTGAATTCATCGATAAGATCAGTATGCAATAATGATAATTCAGCCACAAATGATGCAGAAATAAATAATTCCTGCGGGAGTATAATTGATGCTGAACTTGAGGAGACAGTATTTTTAATGCAAAATTCTTCGTATGCTAAAAGAAGAGTTGAAAGCATTTTAGTTTCTTTATCAACTGAAAAATCTATTTCCTCATTAAAGTATACTTCACCGATATTGCTTATAAATAAGCGATCACCCTTTAATGAAATCTCAGCAGCCTGCAGTTTTACATTGTTAAGAGTGATTGATAAAGTTGAATTCAGTCTATTCATAAAATGGGAATCTATGAGATATTATTTTTTTAGCGCTGCACATAAACAAAGTTTTTTATCTTTTCAAACTTTGAATTAGCAATGCCTTTTACTTCTAAAAGTTGGTTTATACTTGAAAACCTGCCAACCTCTTTGCGATACTCTAATATATTCAATGCTGTTTTAGGACCAATACCTGGTATCATTGTTAACTGATCCATTGTAGCTGAGTTAAGATTTATACTTTTAGTTTTGAGGACTGATTTAATCTGTGAATCTGTTTTGATAGTTCTTTCAGAAACTGATGTTGGTTTAAGATCAG
>JACAFC010000016.1 GCA_013388515.1 Ignavibacteriaceae bacterium
GTTTATGGCAATTCATAAAATCTACAGGCAGGATGTACGGATTGGAATCTGATTTTTATTATGATGAACGTCGAGATCCTGTGAAATCGACAAGGGCTGCTGCCAGACATTTGCGAGACCTATATACTAATCTTGGCGATTGGTATCTTGCTCTTGCTGCATATAATGCTGGTGAAGGCAGAATCACTCGAGCAATTAGAAGATCAGGTAATACAAATTTTTGGGATATAATGAATTATATTCCCAAAGAAACACGAAATTATGTACCTCAGTATATTGCGGTCTGTTTGATTGCAATGAACCCAGAAAAATATGGAATTACAGACATCAGTTATGAGAAACCCTACGATTACGAAGTTTATAACGTTGATGGAGCTATAGACTTAACATATCTTGCTCAAGCGGCTCGAATTCCAGTTGAGACACTAGAGGATATGAATCCCGAACTGACCCAGTTTTCTACACCAATGAATTATAGTGGAGGTTACCCCTTAAAAATTCCACGTGGATCATTTAGCCTTTTTGTCGAGAATATGCGCGATATACCTGAGTATGCAAAAAGAAATTATATGGTGCATACTGTTAAAAAAGGTGAAACTTTAAGTAAAATTGCTTCCCGCTACGGTATTTCTAAAAATGATTTAGCAGATGCAAATAATATCTCAACAAAAACTAAACTTTCACGCGGGATTAAATTACGAATACCGATGACTTCTGTTTCCAGCAACGATGTAGCTTACAATTCAAATATTGAAACAGCTGGTGAAAATTCTGAAAATTCAGGTGATGAATATATCTCTCCATACCTTACACTAAACTCCTCACAAAATAACTCAGAAAATAATGAAGTAAATGAAATAAGCTCTAATGAGGAAAGTTCCGTTGAAACCGATGATGAAGCTCCTATATTAAAAACGCCGGTCGTACCAGCAGGCAAAGTCGCCGTTACTTACCGTGTTAAAAAGGATGATAGTTTATTAGGTATCGCAGAATTATTTAATACGAGGGTAACGGACATTCGCAATTGGAATAATATTCCTTATACTACAACTATAAATGTTGGACAGAGCCTCACTTTGTATGTTCCCGAAAATAAAAAGGATTTTTATGCAAGTTTAGACAACCAAACTGCAACCGAAAAAAGTTCGCTTAAGAACTCAATTACCAAGAAATCACCAAGTACATGGACTTACCACAGGATAAAGCGCGGTGAAAATTTAAACTCAATTGCATTAAAATATGGTGTTACTGTTGCAGAATTAAAGGAATGGAACAATCTTCGTTCAAATAAAATTCTTTTAGGTAGTCGATTAAAAGTCCTCTCAGATAAAAGTTCCAATTTTGTGGTAACTAGTGAAAAAAATAGCAGTCATAAAAAGTCGAATTTATACAAGTATAAAGTTAAATCTGGAGACACTATTGGTGAACTTGCGCAGAAGTTTGGAGTTACTACTACCCAGATAAGAAAGTGGAATGGATTATACTCAAATAAACTATATGCTGGCAAAAACTTAAAGATTTATTCTTCTGATTTTTCATCCTCACTTGGCGATGTGACTACTAAAACACCGGCAACCATGAATTACTACAAAGTTAAGAATGGGGATACTATTGGTAAAATTGCTGAGCTTTATAAAGTTTCCACAACAAATATTATTAAGTGGAATAACATTCGCGAAGGAAAGATATTTGCTGGGCAAAAATTAAAGATTTATTCAGATAATAGTATTAATGATATTAAGGCTAAAACTAATAAAAATGGTACTAAGGTTTCTAAAATTCATACAGTTAGAAAAGGTGAAACACTGTTCTCTATAGCCACTAATTATAATATGTCTGTTAATAAACTTAAATCAATTAACAGAATTTCTGACAATAAAATTGTGGTTGGTCAGAAAATTAGACTTGATTGACCTAATGTTCAAGTTTAGTTTTAATTAGCTATTGTTCTTAATTATTTTTTAAGCCGTTAGGGGTGTTATCCTAAATTTTGGATAACTGAGAAAAAACCCTTTAACCTGATCTGGATCATACTAGCGTAGGGAAACGGAAATTAGAGTAATTAATTTTTTTAAGCCGTTTCCTAAAACGGCTTTTTTATTTTGAGGGTGTAAAATGATAAAATTAATTATTCTTCTATCCGGAGTTTGCTTTTCCATAGTGGCACAAAATATAGTTATCAAGGGAAAGGTAATTGATTCTAAAACCAGCTTACCACTTTATAATGCTAATATTATTTTATTAGGTGATACTCCAACCGGAACGTTTTCAGATCCCGACGGATTGTTTATAATCTCTGGTATAACGAATATCCAAAATATAATTGAAGTGAGTTATCTTGGTTATGAAAAAAAACAACTTTCAGTTGAAAGTTTCACTGATTCAACTGAGATTAAAATAATTCGGTTGAATCCTTTAGTTCTTTCCACACAATCTATCCTGGTGGAATCATTTAGAAATAGAGAAAAAATTTCTCCGATTAATTATACAAGTTTTGATAAACAACACATCGAGGATAATTATACTTTACAAGACATACCTGAATTCTTAGCATCTTCGCCTTCGACAATGTTTTACAGCGAATCAGGAAATGGGATTGGATATAATTATCTCAGTATAAGAGGTTTTGATCAACGGAGAATTTCCGTCTCTATAAATGGGATACCACAAAATGACCCGGAAGATCACAATATTTATTGGTTAGATTTTCCCGATCTTATTTCAAGCGCTGAACTTATCCAAGTTCAAAGGGGCTCAAGCTCAAGCATGATTGGATATCCTGCAATTGGAGGCGCAGTGAATATCATCACTTCTTCATTTGCACATAAATCTAAGCTGGAATTTCAGGTAAGTCTGGGCAGTTATAACACAAGAAAGTATGGTTTGTCTTTTTCGAGTGGTCTTATAAACGAAAAGTATTCTTTCTATGGAAAACTGTCACAAATTTTAAGCAGTGGATACCGGGATAAATCGTGGGTAAAATTCAACTCTTACTATTTTTCGTCGGCACGTTACGATGAGAAATTAACTACACAAATAAACTTGTACGGAGGACCAATATCTGATGGCTTGGCATATTATGGATTGCCTAAATTCGCAATGAAGGATAAGCAATTAAGAAGAAAAAATTATTCTTACTGGGAATCTGATGAAGTTAAAAAAGAAATAACTTATAAATCTGAAAGAAGAGCGGAGGAGATTGAAAACTTTTCACAGCCTCATTTCGAGCTCTTAAACGATTATAAAATTAATGATCGTTTAAGTCTTAACTCAGTATTGTTTCTTATTATTGGAGAAGGTTTTTTCGATTATGACGGTTCTTGGGCTGACACAAGTTATTTACGACTAACTAATGAAAATGGTTTTTATCCAGTAGATAATCCACAGAACGTATTAATTAGAGCTCAAGTTGAAAACACACAATTTGGCTGGATTCCAAAATTGAATCTAGCACATGAAAATGGCAATTTGGTAATCGGCGCAGAATTTAGAAAACACAATTCAAATCATTGGGGAAGCATCAGTTATGGTGTAAATCTTCCTCCAGGAACTACAAAATCCTATCGATATTATTTTTACAATGCTAGCAAGGACATTTTTAATGCTTTTTTGAATGAGAATTATAAAATAAATGAGAAGTTTACCTTATCTGCTGAAATACAATTGGCATATCACAAATATCATCTTTTCAATGAAAAGTATATTGGCACCGAGTTTAAGATTGACAATCTTTTTGTTAATTCGAAAGCTTCAATTAATTACTCATTTGGTTCGGGCAGCATGATTAATTTTTCACTTGCACGAGTTTCAAGGGAGCCACGATTAAAAAACTACTATGATGCTGCCGAATCAAGCGGCGGAGAAGTACCTCAGTTCTATGAAAAAAAATCGGGCGGATATGATTTTAGTAACCCTTATGTTCAGCCTGAAACCATGAATAATTTAGAATTCGGTTTGTATTTTTCTGGTGAAAAGTTTTCTTATGCATTCAACCTATTTTATATGGACTTTGAAGATGAAATAGTAAAAAGTGGTAAATTAGATCGATTTGGCCAACCAATAACCGGAAACATGAAAAGTACATTACATCAAGGTGTGGAATTAAGTTTTATGTTTAAACCCAGTGAGGAGCTTGAGATTATTGGTAATTCGACTTTGAGCAGGAACATTATAAAAGAAGGTAAATATTATCTTAATGATATTACATCGCTTGATCTGAGTGATAATAGAATTGGCGGATTTCCAGCCTTACTTTTTAACCTTTTAATCAACTTTAAAATTGACGATCTACATTTAAAACTAACTGGAAAGTATGTTGGCAAATTTTTCTCTGATAATTTTGACACTAAAATAACTGAATACCTGAATATCAATCCTGGTTTTATTGATTATATTGATAATGTAAATGACTCATATTTTACAGCAGATTTATTTGCAAGTTATAACTTCAACTTATTCAGTGCGCTTACATCCTCCAGAATATTTTTTCAAGCGAACAATATTTTCAACAAACTTTATTCTGCATATGCCATTGGTAGAGAATTTTTTCCTGCTGCTGAAAGAAATATTTTAGCTGGAGTACAAATAGGGCTATAAATGATTTAAGGTATAATTACTTGAAACAATGTATAATTCTTGCAAATGGTAAGCCGCCTTCAAAACAGGTGATAGAATACTTTATTAGAAATAAAAACTCGGTTTTGTTTTGCGCCGATGGTGGTGCAAATTCAGCACTAAAGTTAAATCTGGAACCAAAATTTATAATAGGCGATTTGGACTCAGTGCATGAATCAACTTTGCTTGCCTACAAGGATCGTGTTAAAGTAATTAAGTTAAAAAGACAAAATGATACTGATGTTGAAAAATGTCTGAAAGAAGCAATAAAATTGAAGTTTAGAGAAGCAATCTTAACTGGTGTTACTGGTAATAGATTAGATCATACATTTTGCAATTTGGGTATTGCAATTAAATTCTTTGAAAAAATTACTGTTAAGATTATCGCTGAAAATTCTTTTTTAACTGTATTAAATGGATTTCATAAAATAAAAACAATTCCTGGTGAAACTATTTCGATATTTGGAATAAGTGAACAAACCACAATATCCTCAAAAGGGCTGAAATATCCACTTAAAAATAAAGCTCTTCCATTCGGACGTAACGATGGTACAAGTAATATTGCACTTGGTGAATTTATTGAACTAAATGTAATAGGGGGCGTCATATTTTTGGTAAGGGATTTCAACATTATGAAAAAGCATGGTCTCATTTAATATTCTTTATTTTATTGTTTTAATATTATTTTTTGTCTCAGTTCTCTCAATAGGATTTTTTTCGGGAAGAAAATCACGCAACGATGCAGAGGGGTATTTACTTTCAAGCAGAAATGTTGGATTGATTCTTTTCATCTTAACAAATGTTGCGACTTGGTACGGCGGAATACTGGGAGTTGGGGAATTTGTTTATAGATACGGAATTGTTTCATGGGTTACACAGGGATTTCCTTACTATGTCTTCGCATTTCTCTTTGCTGTCTTCTTAGCTGGAAAAATACGCAATGCATCACTCTTCACAATTCCTGATAAACTATCTTCAGTTTATGGAAGGCAAGTTGGATTAGTTTCAGCAGTTTTAGTTTTTGTTTTAGTTTCTCCAGCTCCATACTTATTAATGACAGGCAATTTACTTTCGCTGGTTTTTAATGTTGATATTCTGATTGGATTAATATTGGGATTTATGCTCTCAGCTGCTTATCTGATTAAGGGAGGATATCGATCAGATTTATACACAGATGTTTTACAATTCTTTATAATGTTTATTGGTTTCATAATTATTGTAGTTTTCTGCTTCTCATCTTTAGGTAATTTTGAGTTCATTAAAAATAATTTACCTTCAGCTCATCTAAATCCTACTGGCGGAGTTTCAGTAGAATTTTTAATTGTCTGGTTTCTTATAGCACTTTGGACTTTTGCAGATCCTGGTTTTCATCAACGATGTTATGCAGCAAAAAATGGAAATGTTGCAGTAAAGGGAATTATAATATCAATTGTGTTCATGTTTCTTTTTGATGCCTTAACTACTTTAACTGGGTTGTATGCACGCGCTTATCTGCCGAATCTTTCAAATCCTACATTATCCTATCCACTATTAGCCGAAGCGATTTTGCCTAGTGGAATCAAAGGAATATTTTATGCGGCACTTTTTGCTACAATTATGTCAACATTGAACAGTTTTTTATTTTTAAGTGCAGCAACTATAAGTCGTGATTTTTTCTTTAGATTTTCTTCCAAGCAAGATCTGAGCAAACTTAAAAACTTTACGATTTACGGATTAATAATATCCGGTATATTATCAATATTGCTGGCTTACCTAATGCCATCTGTAATTGAAATTTGGTACACGATAGGTTCTATTTGTATTCCTGGAATAATTATCCCTGTGATAAGTTCGTATTACCCCAAATTCAAAATAAGCGAGAAGCTTTTACTTTTTGAAATGATAGCATCTGTTTCAGCAGGGTTTAGCTGGTTTATTTTTCGGCAGCTTTTAGAGATTAACAATTATATAAAATCAATTGAGCCTATGATCGTTGGCTTAACTCTTTCAATAATTATTCATGCTTTTGGGATATTGAACAATCGAATTTAAAGTAGTACACTTAGATAGTTATTCATATCCGTAAAAAAAATAAAAAAGTTCTAAGAAGATTTTAACTTTCCTAGAACTATGCTCAATTAAAATAATATTTAAAAGTAATTTCTAAAATTCAACTTATGGTAATAATACTGCGCAGGCGATTACGGTTGTCCAAAGTCCATTCTTATCACCTTCAGCAGATTGAGTAACGTTGAAAGATTTTACAATTTTACCAGACATTTTGTATTGATCTTCTCTTTCACTCCAATCTTTTTCAGGATCGAATTCTACACCAAGTGTGGTTGCAAGCATTGTAGCTGCTAAGTCTTCGGCATATTCACCGCTTACTTTTTCAGTTTGTCCAAAAGGATGATGCTCAGAGAGATAGCCGTACGCCGAATTATCTGCCGGCAGGGCAACTCCTAAAGATGCTGCAATTAATCTATTTGGTTCATTTGTGGCATTTCGTGCCATTACACAGTGAGTTATTTGTCCGGGAGTAATTAATTTTACTCCTTCTTCGATGGAAATTCGTTTACAGCCCACTGGAAAAATACTGCTTACAGTAACAAGGTTACATATTTCAATTCTGGCACTTCTTAATGCAAGCTCAAATGAACTGAGATATTCTTTGTTTCTTCCAACACCTTTAGTAAAAAAGATTTTGGTAGGTAGGTACAATTTAGGATCCTTTCGTTGAAATTAATTTATAAGTTTTATGAATTTACGTTTACCGACTTTTAAAATTGATCCATCTTTAGGCGAGATTGACTTTTGGAAGTCGGTTATTTTTTCGCCATCTAGAGTAACACCTCCTTGAGTAACAAGTCGTCTTGCTTCTCCTTTTGACGAAGCGAAATTTACCAAAATTATTAAATCTAAAATATTTATTTCTTTATTAATTTGAATTTTAAATTCGGATACTTCATCTGGAGTTCCTTTATTAACAAATATCCTGTCAAATTCTTCTTCGGCATTTTGTGCTTCTTCAGCAGAATGGTACATCGTAACTAAAGTTTTGGCAAGATGTCTTTTGATATCTCGCGGATTTGTTTTTGGGTCTTCCAATTTATTTTTAATCTCACTCAGCTCTGAATTTGATAAATCGGTAGCAAGTTCAAAGTAATTGTAAATCAATGAATCGGGAATAGAAAGTGTTTTTCCAAAAATTTCTTTTGGCGGTTCGCTGATTCCTATGTAGTTATTGTAAGATTTGCTCATTTTTTCAACACCATCGGTACCAACAATAAGCGGCATAGTGATAATAACCTGAGCTTCCAGTCCAAATTCTCGCTGAATATCTCTTCCAACTAGCAAATTAAATTTTTGATCTGTACCGCCAAGTTCAACATCACTTTTTATTGCAACTGAATCCATTGCTTGTGCAAGCGGGTAAAGGATTTCATGCATGCTGATTGGTTCACCGGATTTGTAACGCTTGGTAAAATCATCTCGCTCAAGCATTCTTGCTACAGTATATTTTGAGGATAATTTTATTACATCCTCAAAAGTCATCTTTCCAAGCCAATCTGAATTGTAAACAATTTTTGTTTTTTCTTTATCAAGAATTTTTGATGCTTGCTCGAAATATGATCTGCCGTGCTCACGTGTCTCTTCTAACGATAAAGCAGGACGAGTTACATTTCTGCCCGAAGGATCACCAATCATTCCTGTGAAATCACCAATGATTAAAATTGCTAGATGCCCAAGTGATTGGAAGTGTGCTAATTTTCTCAATACAACTGAATGACCAATATGTAAATCTGGTCTGCTTGGATCGCAGCCGAGTTTAATGTTCAGCTGTGTTCCTTCTTTAATCGATTTCTCTAATTTTTTAACAAGTTCTTCTTCAGGAATAATCTCAAAGGTTCCTCTTCGGATTAGATCCATCTGCTCATTGATTGAGGGGAATTTAATTTTTGTCATAATATTCGTTTTAGTTCATGACTAAAGTCATCGGTTATCTGGTTTCTCATTAGCCCCAGATTTCAGTCTGCGGTTATAGAAAGTCAATAAACACTAGGCTTTAGCCACTTATTTATTATTTATTAATTCTTAAATCTTCGTTCTTGATCTCGCTGAAAATCTCTTTTTGCAATGGACTCACGTTTATCATAAACTTTTTTACCTTTAACAACTGCCAGCTCAACTTTTACTTTTCCATTTTTGAAATACAATCGTAATGGAATTAATGTTAATCCTTTCTCTTTCACTTTACCTATGAGTTTTCGGATTTCACTTTTATTTAATAAAAGTTTTCGTAATCGCGTTGGTTCATGATTATTGATATTACCTTGTTCATATACGCTAATGTTTGCGCTGTGCAGCCACACTTCACCTTTATCAACACTTGCATAACTATCAACCAGATTTGCTTTACCTTGCCTTAAAGCTTTTACTTCAGTTCCCGATAAAACTATACCAGCTTCGAATGATTGAAGTATGAAATACTCATGCCTTGCCTTGCGGTTTACCGTAATGTTTTTTTCTTGGTCTTTAGTTTCCATGATTTAGAAATTCGAAAACAAAAATCATTTTAATTGATATAAAATGCAAGACAAGATAAAAATATTTGAAGTTTAATCTAGAAGGACGGAATTAGCGATTGGTTTATACCAATGGTTCACAAAAAATAGAATAATAAGGTTTGAATCTTTTAAGCAATGATTTGTTACTAAGGTTAAGAGTAGAAATTTGTAGCTGTATACTATTTTGATGTAGAAACCAAAATGATACAATTTATCAATGCCTTCAACTAATTACCTAACTCAGAGTTGATCAACCACTACATGGTTATGCATGACGGTTCTTTTCTTACTAAATTGGATGCTGCCCGGATACCATCATTCTGAAACTGTTTTGTCTGCAGACAGAATTGATTAGGAACATAAAGTGCCTAGAATAAATTAAAATTAAGCTCTGAACCTTGTGTGTAGTGATTAAAAAATGTTCTCACACCAATTCATGGTTAGCGGCGACCTTCAGGATGGCTAACCTTAGTAATGAACCAGCTTAAGGTGAATAAAGCTCATTACATTATTAAAATTAGGATAACTTAGAGGATTTAATTGATTTCAAAAAAGCTAACCAGATTCTTAAAAATCCTACATACCTCTCAAGCAGCTTGGTTAATTGGAATACAATAAAACAAAATATTTATCTATCTTTGAAGCATATAAATCAACCTTATAAATATGATTTTAAGAATATACTTCAGTTCGGTAATCTTAATTACAACGCTTGCTGCTCAATCATTTAAGATTAGCAAAATTGAACCGCCAAATTGGTGGACGGGAATGAAAAACACTGAACTTCAATTGATGGTTTACGGGGAAAACTTAAGCGATATCAAAGTCAAGAGTTCTAACAGCAAACTAAAAATTAAAAAAATTACCTCCTCAGAAAACTCATCATACATTTTTGTTGATCTCTCCCTAAAGAATATTAAAGCTGACCGCTATAAGTTTGTTTTCTCCAAGGGTGCTGAAACTCAAACCATAGAATATCCAATTCTTGAAAGGCAGATTTCACCAAATGAACAACAAGGATTTTCGACTTCAGATGTTATTTATCTAATTATGGCGGATCGTTTTTGTGATGGAAATCCAAGCAACAATAAAATTGATGATAGCTTGGATCAATTTACGTCAGATGATTTAGATGGAAGAAAGGGAGGTGATATCGAAGGCATCATTTCCAAATTTGATTATTTGAAAGAACTCGGAGTCTCGACAATTTGGGTTACTCCAATGCTTGAAAATAATATGTGGATGAGTTATCACGGCTATGCAGCAACTGATCTTTATAGAATTGACCCTCGTTTTGGAACGAACGAACAATATAAAAGTTTAGTGGATGAAGCGCATAAGCGCGGCTTAAAGGTAATTATGGATCATGTGTGTAATCATATCGGGATAAATCATCATTGGATAAAAAAACTTCCATTTGCTAACTGGATTAACGGAACAGTTGAAAATCATCTTCCAGCAAATCATCATAAAATGACTTTTCCCGATCCTTACAGCCCTGGTGAAGCCATTGATTTAACTTGGAATGGTTGGTTTACTGATTACATGGTTGATTTGAATCAAGCTGATCCTTACTTAAAAAGATATCTCATTCAGAATGCAATTTGGTGGATTGAGTATTCGGGAATTGATGGGATTCGGGAGGATACTTATCCTTATTGCAACCAGTACGCCATGGCTGAATGGAATAAAGCTATACTTAATGAATATCCAAAATTTAATATTGTTGGTGAGATTTGGACTGGAGTTCCGGCGTACTTAGCTGCTTATCAACAAAAAAATAAATTTGGAGTGCATCTCGATTCAAATCTTCCCTGTGTTACAGATTTTGCCTTAGCAGATGCTTTTCGGGATTATTTAAACGGAAGGAAAGGACTTGAGGGAATTTTTACCACACTTGCACAAGATTATCTTTATCATGATCCAAATAATCTGCTTACTTTTTTTGATAATCATGATATTTCTCGTGCTTTGTTTATAGCTGATGAAGATTTAGAAAAGTATAAAATTGCTTTAACAATTTTGCTTACTACGAGAGGAATCCCCAAAATATTTTATGGCTCCGAAATTGGAATTGTGGGAGACGATAAACATGGGAACATTCGTTCGACATTTCCTGGAGGATTTAGTGATGATTCCCGCAATGCTTTTGACAGCACAGAAAGAACTGAATATGAAAATGAAATTTATGAATTCACAAAATTTCTTTTACAAATTAGAAAAAAGTATAAATCTCTCTCTCAAGGAAAACTAATTCATTTCTATCCATTCGATAATCTCTACACTTACTTTAGGGAAACAAATGATGAAGCCACAATGGTTATTGTAAATGCAAATGATGAAGAAGTTGAAGTGGATCTGAACAAGTACCACGAAACATTGGGTAAGACTCAGAAATTGAGGAACATTAAAACTCAAGAAGTTTTTGATATTACTCAAGAAAAGAAAATTAAAATTGGAAATAAAATAGCAGAAATATTTTTATTGATAAAAAATTAAATATCAAAGGAAGATCTTCATGTTAGAAATCCAGAAAAAACTTACAAACACTTTTTATGCAATACTGGCATTACCCGCTACTGCAATGGGGTTTGCACTGTCAATTCAAATTTCAGCACTAAGCTGGATATTAAGTACAAAATATAAACTTGATATTCACGATGTTGGACTAGTTTGGGCTGCCGGACCAATTGCCGGAATTCTTGGTCAAGTTATAATTGGAATTATTAGCGATAATGTTTGGCTCTGGAATGGACGCCGAAGGCCATTCATTCTCATTGGCGGCTTCTTAGCTGCAATGATGCTTCTTGCTTTGCCAAACATTGACGTAATATCTTCTTCACTTGGAATAGGAGGAATACTAGGCGTAGCCATTGTTGTTGCTCTGACTCTTGATCTTGCAATAAATGTCAGCTTCAATCCTACTCGATCGATTATTGCTGATGTTACTCCAGAAGGCGTTGAACGCACAAAAGGTTACACTTGGATGCAGACTATTTCCGGAACATTTGGGGTGCTTGCTTACGTAATTGGAGCCGTTTGGGATAATTATGTTTTAATTTACTTTGGTGTATTTCTAGTTCTTTTGCTCTCTCTTATTCCTCCATTTTTTATTGAAGAACCTCGCTACCTTGCTGGTGAATCGGAAGCCAATAACAAAAGCAAAGCAAAATCATCTTTTGGAGATATTCTTAATTACATTCAACCACTGTGGGGATTTTTACTTTATGCAATTTACGCTATCACTATGCGCATGCTTAATATTCATTTTGATAATTACTTTGCCGAAATAATTTGTTTTATAATCACTCTATTTTTCATCTTCAAAGTTTTGATGCAGAAAAGTGAAGGAAAATCGATTGAAGAAAAAGGATTGATTGGATTTAAGAAAGTTCTTGCTGCTCACTCATTCACTTGGGTTGGAATTCAGACGATGTTTGTTTACATGTTTGCTTATGTTCAATACAAAGTGTTCGGCTATGGAGAGGGAAGTGTTATTCCTGAAGATGTCTCAATTCAAATGGGAAAAGTTGTTACAATCAGCTTTTTAATTTTCAATGCCATTGCTGCTGTGTTACCGGCATTTGTATTGGAGCCAATCACCAGAAAAATTGGAAAAGTGAAAACACATTTTATTTGTATAGCATCCATGGCAATTGGATATGCTGCAATGCTGTTTTTAGGATTTTCACCAGTCATTATTTACATCATCATGGCAATACTTGGAATTGGCTGGGCATCAACAATCAGCTTGCCGTTTGCAATTATGTCGCAGCAAGTTGATCAGGCAAAGATGGGATTATTCATGGGATTATTTAATCTGTCTGTAGTTCTTCCTCAGCTTGTTGCAAGTTTTGGAATTGGATTAGCGATCAGTCAAGCAGAAAATAAGAGTTTAATATTTATAATCAGCACAATTACACTTGCAATTTCCGCATTTTTATGGATGTTAGTGAAAGAAGAAAAAGTACATATGTAGGGAACGACCTCCTCCTATCTGCCTCTGGCAGAGGTCGTTCCGGATTTAAAGCTGCGTAAACGGCGGATCGAGCAGGAGCTCGATCCCTACCAGTATGCTATTTATAGATTCGTGAAGAAAGAAAAAATATAATGTAGGAAACGACCTCCTCCTATCTGCCTCTGGCAGAGGTTGTTCCGAATTTAAAGCTTGCGTAAACGGCGGATCGAGCAGGAGCTCGATCCCTACATAATAGATTTATTTAAAACTCTCATAAAAATTTATATACCAATCAATCTTTTCACCCTTTTCAAACTTAACATTTACTTGAACAATTTGATCATCTACAAATTTTACTGAGAAATTTTCAAAATCATGATAGAGAGAGTTTTGGCCTTGTACCCAATTTTGTCCTATTGGAAGATGAACAGCAATGTTATGCGATGTATTCAAAATACCGAGAGAAGTTCCGTAAAGCGTATTGTTTACAGCATCCCATTTTACATTCTCAAGTTCGTGTGCACCTTGTAATATATGCCTGTCTGTTGAGAGAACTTGGGGTCTATCCAGCTTTTCATGAACCGCAATTAATGTTACACTTGATGGCAGTAAACGGACTTTTATCGAATTAGAGAATTCTCCAAAGAATTTCTGCATCCAAAAATCATAAGCAATGTAAGTTTTATTTGGATCGAGCCAAAAGCGTTCAAGCGAAAATTCTTTTGTGATTGTTTCAGATTCATCAGGGTTGAAAAAAGCAATCACTGTCCAACTGCCAAAATCTTTTTCAATTTTTAATGCAAACACCGTTTGCTTATCATTATCAAATAGATCAACCGGTTTTGCAGCTTCTCCAAATGATGGATATATTTTGCTTAGTATATTAAGATGAACTGCATCAATATTTATAAGACGATCACCCGAAATAATGTTGCCGCCGCTTAATCCAATAATAGTTGCCGCTGCCTGAGCTTTAGGAAATGGTAATAGATTTATACAAACATGATCAGCATCATTTATCCAAGTTTTTTTATGGAAGTAATATCTTTTTGCCGCCGCTGGTGCGCTGCTTGATGAGTCAAGAAAATACTGCTGCCATGCCGCTTTTGAGTAACCGTAATTTTGATCTAATTCTATTCTCATGCTGTCAATTAGTCCTGCAGAAACATTACCGGGACCGCAATCGTTAATATGTTTTTTATTGCCGATTGCTTCTCGGATTATCTCTAATCCTTTTCTGTAAACCTGTGCAGGAGTTTTTGCTGAATCATAAAAATGGTGTGCTGAGAATATTGACCAAGCAACAAAATCAATTTTGATCATCTCGTAGCCCCATTTATTTCCGATTGTATCAAAAAGATTATAAAACCATTTTGCTGCTTCAGGATGTGTTATGTCCAATCCATAACGCTTGGGGTTTTCATCTCTAAACCAGTCAGTATCTTCGCTTGGCCAGGGCCCAACTCTCATTAAACTTCCATCTGATTTTTTTAAGAACCAGTCAGGATTCATTTGGAAAATTTCCGTAGGTTCTGAAACAATATATGGAGCAATCCATAGTCCAGGTTTTAGCCCAAATGATTTAATTTTATCTGCAAGCCATTTCATGCCATGAGGAAACTTCGAGTTACCTTCCCAATCTCCATGATACTTCTGATAACCTTCATCTATTTGAACATAAGTTAATCCATACTGTTTCAGATTTTTTGAAATGAACTCTGCATTTTTAATAACTTCATCTTCAGTTACATCTCCGTAAGTGTAGAACCAGCTGCACCAGCCATTAACAATGGAGCTAGGTTTTGCCAAATTGAAAATTCCCATCACTTTAGCATAATTTTCAAGAGCTTGGTAAGGATTTTTATCGATACTAATCATAAATTTATTTGAACTAATACTTTTGCCTGGGGGCAAAATAAATCCTGGTGCAAAAACAGATTCAGTGTAAAGAGAAATTTCACTTGAAGATTTTTTTGAAGCAACAAGCTGTCCGAGTCCATTTTTATTATCTAAAAATCCGCATACCAAACCTTCTTTGTTATAACCTCTAAAGAATGCAAGATTCCACCAGCTTCTAATTCTGTTTTCTGCCGGATAAACAAAATCTGGTGAAAGTATTCCTCCCTTGGTTGGACCATAGGGAGTTGGTTCCTTGTAAGGTGAGCCAAATTCATGAATCATTCCCGAGTCGTAGTACATTGCTCCATTAGTAAGAACTTTCGAAATGCCATCCCAGTTAAGCGAACTTCCAATTTCCTCAATTGCACAAATCGGTTCAATGCTCTTGATATTAAGATCCCGCTTAGAAACATTTTTGCATCTAGCTTCAAGAAGAATTTGATTCCAATTATCATAAAGTGAAACTTCAATTTCAAAATCTAATTCGCCAAGAGAGTCCTTTGAATTAAGAATTATTTTTTTACCAATACCTAAAGGATCTTTGAAAGTTATAATTTCAAGTGAATGCTGATATGACTTTTCCGAAATAGATCTTTTACCAAAAAGTGTATTTGCTCTCGTAGTTCCGTTTAACAGAGAAAAATTGCCATTATTTTGAATAATACTAAATCGTCCGGTTTCTGAATCAAAGTGGAAAGAAAAGTAATCGTTCTTTAATTGTGGATTGATTTTCCAGTTGTGAAATGTATTTTTATTCATTGATACGGGAAGTACAAGAGACATTCCTGCTATTGACATTAATTTTATGAATTCTCTTCGTTCAAATTGTTGATTCAAGTGAAACTACTTTCTTCATATTTATTAATTACATTTTATGTGCATCCAGAAAAAGTTTTAAAGTCTCCCTTTTGGGTTTTAGGGGGCTTTTAGTCTTTATCCTCCACAAAATAAACCATTAAGCCGGCAATGATCATAGAAGCACCGCCAAGCAGTAAAGCATAAATTGCTTCACCGCCGACAATGTTCTTTACAAAAAATCCAAGAATCGCTGCAGCTGTAATTTGAGGGATAACGATAAAGAAATTAAAAATTCCCATGTAAACTCCCATTTTTTCTGGCGGAAGTGACCCAGCAAGAATTGCGTAAGGCATTGCAAGAATTGAAGCCCAAGCTAAACCAATTCCCAGCTCTGAAAGCAAAAGCATGTCTGGATTTTTAATTACGTAAAACGAAGTAAAAGCTAACCCGCCAATTACTAAGGAAATCATGTGTACCGTTTTGCGGTTTGTTTTTTTTGCCATCCACATAATCACAAAAGCCATAACTGCTGCAAATCCATTGTAAACAGCCATAAGAACACCAACCCAATTTGCACCTTCATTGTAAAGATCGGATGCGGGATCAGTTGCTCCATAAATATGATGTGTAACTGCGGGAGTTGTGTAAATCCACATAGCAAATAATGCAAACCAAGAAAAGAATTGTACCACAGCAAGCTGCTTCATTGTTTTGGGCATTTTATAAAGGTCATTTAGAATTGAAACTAATCCGCCTGAGGTCTTTTTTTGTTTTGTTAAGAATCCGGCAATTAACTGAAGAAACCCGAAAATGACACAGCCAACAAACAATACATACAGTCCGTAATCATTTTCATGAAGAATAAAGTAGAGGAGAGAAGAACCGGCTAATCCAACTAGAATCCAGCTCAATCCATTTTTGTTGAAGCGTTCAGAAGAAATGTTTTCCAAAGTTCTCACTATTGATTTGGAGTGAATTGAATTCTCATCCGACTCGGAATATCTTTTTAATTCTTCTGGTGAATATTCCTTAGTTGAAAAAACAGTGTAAAGAACTGCCAAGAGAAAAACTACTCCGCCAATGTAAAACGAAAATTTAACTGAATCTGGAATTTCTCCGGAATTGGCAGAATTGGAAATTCCGAACCAGTTCGTCATCATGTAAGGTAAAGCTGAAGCGACAATTGCACCAATTCCTATGAAAAAGCTTTGCATAGAAAATCCTACAGTCCGCTGTTCAGATGGAAGCATATCGCCCACAAACGCACGAAAAGGTTCCATTGAAATATTTATTGATGCATCCATAATCCAAAGCATTCCAGCGGCAATCCAGAGGGCAGGGGAGTTAGGCATAAAAATTATTGCTGCTGAAGCTAAAATCGCACCAACTAAAAAATATGGTCTTCTTCTTCCAAGTTTGTTCCAAGTTCTATCACTCATATGACCAATAATTGGCTGCACAATTAAACCGGTAACAGGAGCAGCAATCCAAAGAATTGGGATATCCTCTATCTTTGCCCCAAGCGTTTCAAATATTCTGCTAACATTTGCATTTTGGAGTGCGAAGCCGAACTGTATACCAAGGAAACCGAAACTCATATTCCAAATTTGCCAGAAGGATAAACGAGGTTTTTGCATGAGGAATTTCCTATTTTAAAATAGAATTGTATATTTTTTTTGTAAAGATAAGTAATTCAATCAAATAAAATTTTGGCTGCCTGATTACAAGTGTTGATTAATAGGCAAAATAATTGGACTAAAGTCCAGAATATTTGATATGAGCTGTTAACCCAAGCTTTAAAGCTGGGGTTATGCAGCGAGATAGAACATTGGCTTTAACATAACTATATTAATAAGAACATCAATTATCTATTCAAAATTGAGACACAGCAACAAAATTAAAATGCAAGAAGATCAAACAGTTAAACGAAAAAAAGAGCATCTAAAATTATGTTTGACTGCCGATGTGAAGTTTAAATCTAAGACCACTGGTTTTGAAAATTATGAATTCACTCATTGTGCCCTTACCGAAGTCGAGATTGATAAGATTAATTTTGAAACAAAGTTTTTTAAAAAGAAAATCAATTATCCTTTTTTAATTTCTTGTATGACCGGTGGAACCACCGAAGCAGAAAATATTAATGCTCAACTTGCAATTGCAGCAGAAGAACTCAAAATACCAATTGGTGTGGGAAGTCAGCGGCAAGCCCTTGAAGATGATAAGCATCTTAAATCATATAAAATCATAAGAAAAAATGCACGAAATGTTCCGGTATTAGGAAACTTAGGCGCTGCGCAGATTGTTCAACTTAAAAAAATCGATGTCGTTCAAAAACTGAATGATCAGATTGAAGCTGATGCAATGGTAGTGCATTTAAATCCGCTTCAAGAGTTATTGCAAAAAGAAGGCGAACCCAATTTTAAAGGATTACTCAAACAACTTGGAAAATTGGTGAAGCATCTTAACGTTCCAATTATTGTTAAGGAAGTTGGAGCGGGGATTTCCGGCAAAACTGCTAAAGAATTACTGGAAGCGGGAGTTGAGGGTATTGATGTTGCCGGTGCGGGTGGAACGAGTTGGGCTGGTGTTGAAATACTTCGGAATAAAAGTGAAAAGGAAAAAGAATTTTGGGATTGGGGTCTTCCAACTTCATACTGTATAAAGGATGTATACAAATTAAAAAAATACTACAAATTTATTTTAATTGGGTCCGGCGGAATCAATTCCTCAATTGAAGCAGCAAAAGCAATTGCATTGGGTGCTGATATAGTTGCTTCTGCCAGAATCATTCTGCAAACTTTAAATAAAAGTGGAATTGAAGGTGTAAAAAATTTAATCACTAATTGGTTTGATTTTGTAAAATCGGTTATGTTTCTAACAGGATCAAATACACTTAATGAACTTCGGAAAAACAAACTAATATTAAAGGAATTACTTTATTGAATCCTAAATCCATCAAAGAGTATAAAAAGCTCTACAACTCACAAAGAAAAATTGTTGAGGAAAAAATCTCTAAAATTTTTGTTGCAAGAGAACCTCGTTCTTTATACGAGCCATCTGCTTATTTATTAAAAAGTGGTGGAAAGCGGCTACGGCCTTTGCTTGTGCTTCTTTCCGCTAAAGCAGTTGGGGCTAAATTTTCAAGTGCTTATAATGCAGCATTGGCTGTTGAATTACTCCACAATTTTACCCTAGTTCATGATGACATAATGGATAATGCTGATAAACGCCGCGGAAGATTAACTTTGCATAAAAAGTATGACACAAACACTGCTATAATTGCTGGCGATAGTCTGCTTTCTATTGCATATGAGTTCTTGTTGAAAGACTGTAATGGGAATGCAAAAAAAATACTTGAAACTTTTAATCGAGGTTTAATTGAAGTATGTGAAGGACAGAGTTTAGACAAAGAGTTTGAAACTAGAAATAAAGTTACGCTGAATGAGTATTTGGAAATGATTAGGAAGAAAACTGCTGCAATGGCTGAAATGTGCTGCTCCGTTGGCGCTCAATTAGCTGGTGGAAGCAAATCTGAAATTAAAGCTTTAGAGGATTATGGGAGAAATATTGGTATAGCATTTCAAATCCAAGATGACTTGCTTGATATCACTGCTGATGAAGCTGAATTCGGAAAAGTTGTTGGCGGTGATTTAATAGAAGGGAAGAAAACATTTTTATTTATTAAAGCATTTGAAAAAGCCAAGAATGATGACAAACGTGCCTTGTTCGAAGTTGTACTTAATAAAGGAATTAAGAAGCATCAAGTTGAAGAATATAAACAAATTTATGAGAGGCTTGGTGTTCTTACTGATGCAAAAAACTCTATTTCTAAATACACTGAAGCAGCTGTTTGTTCATTAAAAAAATTGCCCCGCAAGGAAGATATTGAAATATTTCAGTGGATTGCCTACTCATTAATTGAAAGAATTAAATAGAGAAATGATAGAAGAAAAAGTTACAATTATTAATAAAGCTGGAATGCATACCAGACCTGCTGCTACAATTGTTAAATTAGCATCAAAGTATAAATCTGAATTTTTTATTTACAAAGACGGCATGAATATAAATGGAAAAAGCATTATCGGTGTAATGACACTCGCTGCTGAAATGGGTTCGGAAGTTGTTCTAACTTTTGAAGGCGAAGATGAAGAAGCTGCTGCCGCCGAAATTGTAGATTATTTTAAGAGAGGGTTTGATGAATTATGAAAACATTTAAACAAATAATTAGAGAAGCTGAAAACAAAATTGCGGGAATAGCCGCTGCCCCAGGTATTGTAATTGCAAAAACCTATCTCTTTACTAAAGAAGCAATTGAGATTAATGAGGAAGTGATTTATGAGGTTGAGGTTGCTAAAGCAAATTTGGATGAAGCCCTTCGAAAATCAAAAAAAGAACTTACAAAAGTATTAAATATTGCCCGAGAAAAAATGAGCGGGACTAGGGCAGCTATTTTTGAAGCTCAAGTGATGATACTCGATGATCCAATTCTAATATCAACTATCAAAAAGAGAATTGAAAAGGAAAAAAAATTACCTGAGTTTATTGTGAATGATGAAATTTCAAAATATCAGCAAATGATGATTCTTTCACATGAACCATATATGAAAGAACGTGCACATGATATCGAGGATATAAAAAACAGGATCATCAGAAATCTGCAGAAGAAAAGATGGCAATCGAAAATTCTAAATGATGCAATTGTAGTTAGTGATTCATTAACACCGGCAGATACGATTCTTCTTTCGAGATGCAATGTAAAAGGATTTGTTACTGACCATGGCGGGTTAACTTCCCATGCTGCTATTATCTCTCGCTCACTAAACATTCCTGCAGTGGTGGGTACTCATAGCGGCACAAAACTAATTAAGGACGGAGAGACTATAATCATAGATGGTTTTCATGGTTATGTATTCACTAATCCCTCAGAAGAACAACTTAAATTCTACACTCTTAAGCAGGAAAAGCTAATTGAACTGCAAAGAGGATTGGAAGAACTAAGAACTTTACCAGCCAAAACGAAAGATGGTAAAGAAATAAACTTGAAGGCTAATGTAGATGTATCCGGCGAAATAGATTTGGTTGTTACCAGTGGTGCAAAAGGGATCGGTTTGTACAGAACAGAACAGATACTCGAAGAACTTGGAGAATTTCCAAGCGAAGATGAACAAGCTGCAATATACACCAGACTTGCATCAAGAATTTATCCAGAGCATATAACAATTAGAGCATTTGATATTGGCGGCGATAAATTCAAATTTTTGGATTATACCGAACCAAATCCTTTTTTGGGTTTACGTGGAATTAGAATTCTGCTTGAAAATACAACTCTCTTTAAAACCCAAGTACGAGCCGTACTAAGAGCAAGTCAGAATAAAAATATCCAATTTATGCTTCCCATGATAACAACTCTTAAAGAAATAAAAATGGCAAAAGAGTTAATTGAAGAATGTAAAAGAGAATTGAAACGTGATAAGGTAATTTTTGATTCGCGTATGAAAATAGGAATAATGATTGAAGTCCCATCTGCCGCTGTTATGGCCAAAGAACTAGCACAGGAAATAGATTTTATTAGCATAGGTACAAATGATCTTATTCAATTTTTAATGGCTGTTGATCGAGGCAATGATCTTGTAGCTCAACTGTTTCAAGAGTTTAATCCAGCTGTTATTAGGACTATCGCGCACATAGTCCGAGAAGCTAAAAAAGCTCATCGCGAAGTAAGTATTTGTGGAGAAATGGCTGCTGATACTTTAGCAATGCCTTTACTTGTTGGTCTGGGATTGGATTCATTAAGTATGTCTCCTGCAACACTTCCATATGCTAAGCGGATAATTAGATCAATGTCATATCAAAAAGCAAAGGAATTAGCAGATGAATGTTTGGAAGCAGGTTCTGAAAAGGAGATAACTGATAAAATCGAAAAATTCTTTAAAGAACATTCAATAATTCGGACAAGGCAAATCATTTAATATTCTTTACTAAGGTATATTTATTATAGTTGATTATTTAGTTTCTTCGAATAACTTTCCAGTAAAAAATCGATTCATTTTGTAGGCAGCAGATTGTTAATTCATCCAAAATTCAGCTTTAATATTCTGAATCTAAGGCTACTTTTTTCCTACATTTCATTTTTATCACGTTTTATAGTTTTTCTATTAATCGTTTTTACGACTTTTATAAACACTTCATTCTCTCAATTTTATTTTTTTGGAAGAAACAAGGTACAGCATGAAAGATTTGAATGGAAAGTATTAAAGACCAATAACTTCGATATTTATTATTATAACGAAACTGAACAGCTTGCCGAAATAGGGGGTTATTTTGCCGAAGAAATATACTCGGAATTAAAAGTTAAGTTGAACCACATTTTAACTAGAAGAGTACCTCTTATTTTTTATAATACACACTTACACTTTCAGCAAACAAATACAACCCCGGGATTTATTCCAGACGGTGTAGGCGGTTTTTTTGAGTTCATTAAAGGAAGAGTTGTAATCCCATCCACAGGTTCTTTAAACGATTTCAAGCATGTTATCAGACACGAATTGGTACATGTCTTTATGACTAATAAAATTTATCGTGTTTTAACTGATCATCGCATACCGAGTGATGCATTGCCGCCACTTTGGTTTGTGGAGGGCTTGGCTGAGTATTTATCTACGGAAATTGATGAACAAGCAGAAATGGTTATGCGCGATGCAGTATTAAATAACTATTTTGTTCCTTTGACTAATATGTATCAGATTTATGGAACTTTTTTAATGTATAAAGAAGGTCAAAGTTTTCTGGAATTTGTTGATGAAACCTACGGAAGTGAAAAAATTCTGCAGATGCTTGATAATTTTTGGATGTACCCGGATTTCAATAAAGTGATTGCTTACACAATTGGCAAACCATTAGAGGAAATTGATGCCGAATGGCTTATCTTCTTAAAAAAGAAATATTATCCAATGATTCAGCATAAAACTCCTCTTGAAAATGCCTCGCAAAAAATAACAGACTTTGGTTTTAATTTTTCTCCCGTTGTCTATAAATCGGGAAATGAAAAATTTATTTATTTTGTAGCAAATCGTGATGGTTATTCATCATTATACAAAATGAAAGTGGGAGTGAACAAAGATGAGTTCGATATTGAATTTGAAGAACCTGAATTAGTTATAAGGGGTGAAAAATCAGAACAGCTAGAATCTTTTCACCTATTCCAAAGTTCAATAGATATCTCATCAGATGGGATAATTGCCTTTTCAACAAAGTCGGGGGGCACTGACGCTCTGCATTTATTTTCTATACACGAAGACCGGATTATTAAAACCTTCAGTAAAGAATATTTATTGAATATAATTTCACCTAAGTTTTCTTCAGATGGCAGCAGCATTGTATTTAATGCCATTGATCAAAAAGGGTTTAGCGATTTGTTCATTTATTACATTCAATATGATTCGCTTTTACGTTTAACAAATGATTATTATGATGATAGGGAGCCTATTTTTGCAGAGACTAACACTCAAATAATTTTTAGTTCAGATAGAACTTCTGGTAAGTTTGAGAAAAAATACAACCTCTTTAGATTAGATTTGCAAAGTTATAAAATTACGTATCTTACTTACACAAACGCCGATTTACACTCTCCACTTTTATCACCAGATAAGAGCGAACTTTTTTTTCTAAGTGATCAAGATGGAGTGAACAATATCTATTCCCTCAGTTTATATAAGCAGCATCATCCATCCAAAATCAAAAGAATATCAAATTTCATTACAGGGTTATACAATCCAAGATTCTATGACGATACTACCCTAGTTTTTTCCGGCTTTGAAAAATTCAGCTTCAACTTATATAAATATACTATCTTAGAAAGAAATGATTCATCGTTTTCTCAAGAAAACTTTCCTGATGTTGCTACACAATGGAAAGCACAAAAAATAATCTCCGATATAGAAAGAAAAAATTATAATTATGACAAGGAATACACTCTTGATTATGCCCAAAGCCAAATTTCTACTGACCCGATCTTTGGAACCAGAGGCGGAGCTGTTTTTTCTTTAAGTGATCTTTTAGGCGATGATAATTATTTCTTTTTAATATATAACACTGCAAATGTTCAAAGTGATTTTATAAAGAGTTTCAATATAGTTTTACAGAGAATTGATTTATCGAAACGGTCTAATTACGGATATGGCGTTTTTCATTTTAGCGGAAGGCGATATGACATCCGCGATACAGACGAATATTTTTTTGAAAGGAGCTTTGGCGGTTTCTTTTTGCTTAATTTTCCAATCTCTAAGTTTCAAAGAATTGAAACAAGTGCTTCATTAGTCAATTCGGATAAAGAAGTTGTAAGCGGTGTAATTGAGCGAAAAGCGCTTTTGCTCAGCAACACCATCTCCTGGGTGATGGATAATTCTATTTGGGGTCCATCAGGGCCATTAGACGGTATGCGCGCCAGAGTTTTACTCGGATACACTGGAGATGTGAAATTTAGCAATGTAAATTATTTCACTGCTATTTTGGATTACAGACAATATTTACGATTAGGATTCAGATCTGCTTTAGCTTTAAGAAGTGCATTATTTTATAATGAAGGAAAAGAAGCCAGAAGATATTTCATGGGCGGAAGTTGGGATCTTAGAGGCTGGCCTCGCTGGTCAATTCGTGGTGAAAAAATGTGGTTATCTTCGTTGGAATTTCGCTTTCCTTTAATTGATGAAATCCGTATCAAATTTCCGTTTATTGGCTTGAGTTTCTTCGGCATTAGGGCTGCATTATTTGCCGATGCTGGTGGAGCATGGGATTCTAATTATAAAACAACCTTAGGAAGTGTTGGCGGAGGAATTCGTTTTAACTTTTTTGGAGCTTTAGTTTTAAGATATGATATTGGTAAAA
>JACAFC010000054.1 GCA_013388515.1 Ignavibacteriaceae bacterium
ATTTTTCTCTTAATCAAGTAAGCAACTTTTTAATTTTGGTCTTTCCTTTTAACCTTAAATTTTCAAAGGTTTATTGTTTACAAACGAACTTACAAACTCACCCCATGTTAAATTGTTCATACCCGGTTTATGATTTTTTGCTCTTCTAATTGCCATGTTTGCAGCGGCTTCAACTATCCACTCAAAATTTTCTTCACCTATTGAATTTACATCTGCATCTGGTGCAGGATTGCAAAAGTCTATTGCGTAGGGTATTCCATCTCGCACTGCAAATTCAACAGTGTTAAAATCATAACCTAAAGCTTTATTTAAAGCTAAAACACCATTTCTAATTTTTTCAAGCATTTTCTTTTCAGTTTTCATTTCACCACGTACATATCGTAAATGGTGCGGTTGTTTGGGATCATATTGCATGATGTGTACATCTTGCCTATCGAGGCAGTAGCAGCGGAAATATTCTGTGAAAATAATTTCTTCCTGAAGCATCATTACAAGCTGACCAGTTTCATTGTAAGCTTTAAAGAATTCATCTGCATTATTCAATTTGTAAACATTTTTCCATCCGCCGCCCGCAAATGGCTTGAAGTATGCGGGAAAGCCGACATAATTAAACATACCTTCCCAATCTAAGGGGTAGCTTAAATTTCTGAATGAGTTTGAGTTTGTATCCGGCGGGTGTTGATTTGATGGGAGTAACACTGTTTTTGGCACAGCAACTCCAATTTTTGTTGCTAGAGCATTGTTAAAGAATTTTTCATCAGCACTCCACCAAAATGGATTGTTAATAACAGCTGTTCCGCTAATGGCAGCATTTTTCAAAAATCCACGATAGAAGGGAACATCTTGTGAAATACGATCTATTATTACATCATAATCACAAGGTTCACCTTGAATTACTTTATCCAGCTTTAAAAGTTCAGCCGTTATTCCTGATTCTTTTTTTGAATTTACTCTTTCAACAAAAGCTGGTGGAAAAGTATTCTCCTGCCCAAAAAGAATTCCAATTTTTTTCATATCATTCCTGGTAAAATTATTGTATGATTTTTTACAATTGAATAATTAAGTCCTTTAACATTGTGGCTAAAGCCGTAAAGTAATTAGACATTTATTAACCCCAGCTTTTAAGGTGAGGTTAGAAATTCTAAATAGGATGAACTTTAGTACAAAATAATTTTAAATCCAGCAGCTGAGTACTAAACTGAAATCATCTATTAACCAATTTGAGAAAGATACTCTGGAAACATTTGATGCCACCATTGCCAATCATGCCCGGCCCACTTCTTAATATCCAGCCAATGATTGATCCCTTTTGATTTCAGAATATTTGAAAGTTGTATATTATCATTTAAACATATATCCCACTCACCAGTACCAAGTACAATTCCCATATTCTTTATTCTGTCTAAAAACCAAGGGTCGGATAGATTGGGTAAGTAATCTGGCGGATTATTAAAATAACAGTTGTCATCATAATAACCCATAATGAATTGTTTAATATCAAATGAACCACCCATCGAAAATAAATATCCAATTTGATCAGGATGCCTAAATGCAATATTAGCAGCGTGGTATCCGCCAAAACTGCACCCGCCAACTCCAACTTTTGGCTGCCCTGTTTCATATTTTACAAATGGAATAACATCATTCATGATTACATTTTCATAACCAATATGTGTTTTAACTCTATCTGCAGGATGAATGGAGTAATTGTACCAGCTTGCTTCGTCAACACTGTCGGGGCAATATATTTTTATCTTGCCTGTTTCGATTAATTCTCTAGCCGATTCAATAAGCTTGAAATCTTTGTATTCATAATATCTTCCTTTTGAAGTAGGGAAGAGAATTACAGGAAAACCTGAATGTCCAAATACAAGCATCTCAAATTCTCTATTAAGATACTGTGTATACCACTTATGATATTCTTCTTTCACAACGAGTAATATTTTGTTTGAGGAATTCGGGTTGCAATTGTAAGGAAATGTATTGTCCTAACCCGATAAATTTAGAGCAAATATAGGAAAATATGATTTTAATTCAAGCATCAGATTTGCTGGTCCCCCTTTAATAAAATATCATGAGGATTTAATCGAGGACATTTCTTAGGTTTAAGTTAAGAATCCCTCCCCCCGACTTCGTCGGGGTACTCCTTTTATTAAAGGTAGACTAATTTAATTTTTGACAATTTTCGTTTAACCTTTCATGTCTCCCATTTCACGAATAAAGAATTGATATTATAAGCCCATTAAGGTATTTTTAACTCCATTTTATTGTTATGCTATGAATCAAACCCCATTAATGGCTCAGTATTACAAGATTAAGGAAGCGAATCCTGATACAATCCTTTTGTTCAGGATGGGCGATTTCTTTGAGACTTTTGAAGAAGATGCAAAAATTGCTTCAAAAGTTTTAGGAATAACTTTAACTAAAAGAGCCAACGGTGCGGCAGAAGATGTTCCGCTCGCCGGATTTCCTCATCATGCAATTGATTCATATCTCCCTAAGCTTGTTCGTGCGGGTTATAGGGTAGCGGTTTGTGAGCAGGTTGAAAATCCAAAATTTGCAAAAGGTATTGTTAAGCGAGAAGTTATCGAGGTCGTTACTCCAGGCGTAGCATTTTCGGATCGGTTGCTAGATCACAAAAAAAACAATTACCTAATGGCAGTTTGTCAGAAGGAAGAAACAGCAGGAATTTCTTTTTGCGATATTTCAACCGGGGAGTTTTTTACTTTTGAAGTTTCAGCAAATCAAATTTCGCAGCACATTGAATCAATTTCACCTTCAGAAATTTTAGTTCAGAAACGGGATAAGGAATTCTTTACTAATCTGGTTCAGAAAATAAATTCCACCATTCGGATAACAAAGCTGGATGATTGGATTTTTAACTTTGATTATGCTAAAGAATTGCTTCTCATGCAATTTAAAACAGTGAATTTAAAAGGATTTGGAATAGATCGTTTCTCGGTCGGAATAATTTCGAGCGGCGCAATCTTAAATTATCTTCAAGAAACACAAAAAGCGAATCTATCGCATCTAAACAAAATTTCAGCTTACAACCCAAGCGAGTACATGATACTCGATTACGCCACAAAGCGGAATTTAGAGATTACTTTTAATATTCATGAAGGTGGTAGAGAGGGGTCATTAATATCAATTCTTGATAAAACACAAACGGCAATGGGCGGCCGAATGCTTAAAAAATGGATTTCAGCTCCATTAATTAAGCTTGAACAGATCTTAAAAAGACAAGAATGTGTTGGTGATTTACTTTCAAATAAACAAACTAGAAGAAAACTTTCTGAAGAACTTAAGGAAATTGGCGATCTGGAACGTTTGATTTCAAGAATTTGTACAGGAAGGGCAAATCCAAGAGAAGTTAATGCAATCAAAACTTCACTTAAAAAAATCCCCGAAATAAAAAATTTGCTGTCATCCTCTAAAACAAAAACTCTCAAACAGTTAGGTGAATCACTTGCCTCGCTTGACCGGTTAGTGGACAGGATAGAGATGGCAGTTGTTGATTCACCGCCTCTCGCTATAATTGATGGTGGAGTAATAAAGAATAACTACAGTCCAGAACTCGATGAGTTAAGGGAAATTTCACTAAATGGAAAAGACTGGATTGCAGCGCTTCAAAAATCTGAACGTGAAAGAACAAATATTTCGTCACTTAAGGTTAGCTATAACAAAGTTTTTGGTTACTACATTGAAATATCTCACGCACACAAAGAAAAAATTCCCGATAATTACATTCGCAAGCAAACCTTGGTTAATTCTGAAAGATTCATTACTCCGGAACTAAAAGATTACGAAGATAAAATTCTTCATGCCGAAGAAAAAATTTATGATCTTGAATCGCAATTATTTAACGAAGTTAGATTGATGATTGCCGAAGAAACAGAATCTATTCAGCTGAATGCCAGATTGATTGCAATGCTTGATTGTTTTTTATCATTTGCTGAAGCATCGGAGCAATTTAACTATTGTAAACCGATTTTAAGTGAAGATTCTAAACTTGAAATAGTTGATGGCAGGCATCCAGTTGTAGAAAGAATTCTTCCACCGGGAGAAAAGTTTACTCCAAACAGCTGTCACATTGATAATGAAACTGATCAAATAATTTTGCTTACCGGTCCAAACATGGCAGGCAAATCGGTTTATTTAAGGCAGGTTGGATTGATTGTTTTAATGGCACAAATTGGTTCTTTTGTTCCTGCAAAAGAAGCAAGAATTGGATTGGTTGATAGAATATTTACGCGTGTTGGAGCAAGCGATAACATAACTGCCGGTGAAAGTACTTTTCTGGTTGAAATGCAGGAAGCTGCAAACATATTAAATAATGCAACTAGTAAAAGCTTAATCTTACTTGATGAAATTGGACGAGGCACCAGTACTTTCGACGGAATTTCAATTGCATGGGCGATTACAGAGTATATACATGATAATCCGTCCGTATCTGCTAAAACACTTTTTGCAACCCATTATCATGAATTGAACGAGATGGCTGAATTGTTTCCCCGCATCAAAAACTACAAAGTTGAAGTTAGAGAATATGACGATAAGGTAATTTTTCTTCACAAAGTTAGTCTTGGCAAAGCTGATCACAGCTATGGAATTCAAGTTGCTCAAATGGCAGGGCTGCCGCATTTTGTAACTAACCGTGCTAAAGAAATTCTCGCTAACCTTGAGAGCAAGGAACTTACTCCTTACGAAATAAAAAAGGAGAAATTGAAAAAATTATCGGGCTTAGAAATGAACCAAATTTCTTTGTTCGAATTTCAGGATGATAAAATTCGTAAAGAAATTGGAGATCTGGAGATAAATCAGCTTACTCCAATAGAAGCCCTGAATAAACTTCATGAATTGAAAAAGAAAGTTAAGCCGGAGTAGGAGCGAGAGTAAGTTGAAGATTAAGAATAAGAGTAAGATAAAGGAAAAGGCCAAGATGAAAATATTTGTAATTGTGATTGTGTTTACCTCATTAGCAATTTTTATGTCGTGTGGAGAGAATTATTCTCCCGAACAAAAAGAATACATTGCCGCAATTGAAAAGCAAAGGTTAGAAAAAGATGACTACATGAAGAATGACCCTAGTTTCCCTTTTAATTTTAAGGGTAAAGTCGCATTTCATCCTTTAAAATATTTTGATGTTGATCCGGATTTTGTTTTTCATAGCAAGTTGTTTGAATATCCTGTAAAAGATACTATAACTATTTTTGGAACTAAAGGTGAAGAGAGGAAAGTAATTCGCTACGGATTTGTTAAATTTGACTATAAAAACAAAAAATATCAGACTAATGTGTATAAAGGTTCAACAAAAAACGGAACTGAATACTACAGTATTTGGTTTACCGATAAAACTACCAATAACGAATCGTATGGTGTAGGAAGATATTTAGATTTTGATTTGTATCCTGAGAAAAATTATGTGTACACAGTAGATTTTAATTTAGCATACAATCCGTACTGTGCTTACAGTGCTGATTATACTTGTGCTATCCCAACCAAAGATGATTATATAGATTTGGAAATTACAGCGGGCGAAAAAAAGTTTCATTAATTAAAACGGAGATAAAGTGGTTATCGTTCTAGAAAAAAATATTACCGAAAAACAAGTTGATAATATTGTAAAACATTTAGAGGATTTTGGTTTTGCTGTTCACAAATCTCAAGGCGTTGAACAAACAATTATTGGAGCAATTGGAGTAAAACCGGACTTTGATATTCGGAAAGTTAAAATACTTGAAGGCGTTGCAGAAGTTTACAGAATCACTGAACCGTTTAAACTTGCCAGCAGAAGCTTTAAAAAAGATGACACCCAAATTAAAATTAAGAACGTTGTAATCGGTGGGAATGAAGTTGTTGTAATGGCTGGTCCTTGTTCTGTTGAAAGTGAAGAACAAATTTTTACCATTGCTGAAATTGTATCGAATTCAGGTGCAAAAATATTAAGAGGAGGAGCTTTCAAACCACGTACTTCTCCTTATTCTTTTCAAGGAATGGGCGAAGACGGATTAAAACTTTTAAGAAAAGCAGCAGATAAATTTAATCTGCTGGTTATTACTGAGGTTATGGAAATTTCCCAAATTCAATTGATTGAAAAGTACACAGATATTTTTCAAATAGGCGCAAGGAATATGCAAAACTTTTCTCTTCTTAGAGAAGTAGGTAAAGCATCCAAACCAGTTATGCTTAAAAGAGGACTTGCAGCAACTGTGGAAGATTGGCTAATGTCAGCAGAGTACATTTTATCAAATGGAAACATGAATGTGATGCTTTGCGAAAGGGGAATAAGAACTTTTGAGACATATACACGTAACACTTTTGATCTTTCCGCAATACCAGTTGTACATAAACGAAGCCACTTGCCTGTTGTTGCCGATCCTTCACATGCAACTGGACTTCGAGACAAAGTGCTTCCCATGGCACGCGCTGCAATTGCTGCTGGTGCCGATGCATTGATGGTTGAAGTTCACCATGATCCGGAACATGCATATTCGGATGGACCCCAGGCTCTTTTACCCGATCAATTTGCTGAAATGATGAGGCAAGTTAAATTAATTGCGGATGTTATTGGCAGGAAGATGTAAAACAACAATGTCATCTTGAACTTGTCGGAAGTTGCATAGTGATTTGCTTTTCCTGCAAAGCGGGATTCTTTGAGGATATTAAGACCAATAGAAAGAGCGCATGATTAACACCATCCGTAGTTGTGATTTGCTTTCAAATTATTCTTTGAGGATATTAAGACCAATAGAGCTCCCTTTAATATAATAGCAACCCTCGTTGTGATTTGCTTTCAAATTATTCTTTGAGGATATTAAGACCAATACGTTCGACAATGTTACCTCCCCGGTATCCGTTGTGATTTGCTTTCAAATTATTCTTTGAGGATATTAAGACCAATGGAAAGATGAAACAAACAACTACATTTATAGTTGTGATTTGCTTTCAAATTATTCTTTGAGGATATTAAGACCAATTTTAACAATCTCTATTACAGTGCACTACCGGTTGTGATTTGCTTTCAAATTATTCTTTGAGGATATTAAGACCAATTTTGCTCAAGTACTTTTGCATCAAGCTGCTGTTGTGATTTGCTTTCAAATTATTCTTTGAGGATATTAAGACCAATTGTGGTTTCACCTGATGCCAATAATACACGGTTGTGATTTGCTTTCAAATTATTC
>JACAFC010000123.1 GCA_013388515.1 Ignavibacteriaceae bacterium
AAAACATTTATGTAGGGAACAACCTCCTGGTTGTTCCTTTTTTTCAGTTTTATATCAACGCAAACTGCGGAATGACCAGGAGGTCATTCCCTACAATTTTTTTGGGGGAGATTTTCTATCAACTAAACCTAATTATTAAAAACATTTATGTAGGGAACAACCTCCTGGTTGTTCCTTTTTTTCAGTTTTATATCAACGCAAACTGCGGAATGACCAGGAGGTCATTCCCTACAATTTTTAATCTTCTGGTGTTCCTCTTAACGAGTCCCAAATCATGTACACACAAATTACTGCTAACATTATTATAGCAAGCAATTCTGCCGAATTCGACTCTGCCCATTCGGGATCAACCCAGTTAAAACCTTGCCATCTGAGCAATGCACTAACAACACCCATTAAAGCACCGCCTGCAATAAAGCCTGATGCAATTAATGTTCCTCGTTCTCTTCTTGCATTGTTAACCTTTTCATCTTTACTTCGTGTAGATACAAAATGAGCAATCAAACCGCCTACAAGCAAAGGTGTGTTCAATTCAAGAGGAATATACATTCCAAGTGCAAATGCTAATGCGGGCACTTTTATCATTGTTAAAACTAAAGCGAGTATTGCACCGACAATGTAGAGAGTCCATGGTGCCGGCTGCTGGTCCATCAGCGGCTGAATAACTGCAGCCATAGCATTTGCTTGCGGTGCAACTAGTGCATCCTCACCAACAAATCCGTAAGTTTCATTTAATAGCAGTATAACTGAACCAACAGTTAAAGCAGATACGAGAACTCCTAAAAATTTCCATTGCTCCTGTTTCTTTGGTGTTGAACCAATCCAATACCCGATCTTCAAATCTGTAATAAATCCACCCGCCATCGAAAGTGCAGTACATACCACTCCACCAATAATTAAAGCTGAAACCATTCCGGCTTCTCCTCTTAATCCAACTGATGTAAGTACAATTGAGGAAAGAATCAAAGTCATTAAAGTCATTCCACTTACGGGATTTGTACCAACAATAGCAGTAGCGTTTGCAGCCACAGTTGTAAATAAAAAGGAAATAATAAGCACTATTAACAAGCCAGCTATTGCCCAACCAACGTTATATACAACACCCATCTGAAAAAATATAAAAAGAAGAATTGCAGTAATCACCAATCCGCTGATAATTATTTTCATTGAAACATCAACCTGTGTTCTCAATCCGCCGTTAGATGCTCCTTTCTTACCAAAAATTTCTTTGAAACCAAGAGAGATAGCATCGCGGATTATTTTTGATGATCGAATAATTCCAATTATTCCAGCCATCGCTATTCCACCAATTCCAATATGACGAACATATTGCCTGAATATTTCTTCAGCGGTCATAACACCTATAAGCTTTGTTGCTCCCGTTCCAAAAGTTTCAGTTAAACCAGCACCAAAATATGATATAACAGGAATGAGCAAATACCACGAAAGAAAAGATCCGGCATTAATTATCGCTGCATACTTTAACCCGATGATGTAGCCAAGCCCCATAACAGCCGAACCAACATTAATTCTAAATACCAATTTAAACTTATCGGCAAGCATATCGCCAAAACCGAGAACCCTAGTTGTAAATATTTCACTCCACCAACCGAATGTTGCAATAATAAAATCGTAGACACCGCCAACCAGTCCGCTAACAACCAATACAAGAGCTTGCTTTCCTCCTTTTTCGCCTGCAATCAATATTTCTGTTGTAGCAGTTGCCTCAGGAAATGGAAGTTTACCATGCATTTCGGATACAAAATATTTTCTGAATGGAATGAGAAATAATATTCCAAGAATTCCTCCAAAAGCTGATGCTAAAAATATCTGATAGAAATGAGCTTCCAGCTTTAAAATATACAGTGCAGGTATTGTAAAGATTGCTCCAGCAACTATTAAACCCGAATTCTGGCCAATAGATTGAATGATAACATTCTGCCCGAGATATCCTTTATTTTTAAATAGAGAAGAAACACCAACAGCTATTATTGCAATCGGAATTGCCGCTTCAAATACTTGCCCAATTTTCAATCCTAGATAAGCAGCAGAAGCTGAGAAAAGTGCAGCCATAAGCAAACCCATAATTACAGAGTATGGAGTAATTTCTTGTGGTGTTGTGTTAGCCGGCATAATCGGTTTGTATTCTTCTCCCGGTTTTAGCTCTGTATAAGCATTTTCGGGAAGCCCTTTTATTTGTCCGCCATGATGTTCACTCATATATTTTTCCTTCTGTTAGAATTTAAAATTAAGTGGAAGTTCATATTCTTTTTTATTTGATGAGGGAGATCTAAAATAAATTTTGCCATAAAATTCAGCATCCTCAGGTAAATTCTGTTCCGGTTTTAACAAACCAAAAGTTAAAGTTTTAGAGGAGTTTGGATATAGTGTCACTGATCTTTTTCCTTGATTGACTACGCTTACCGGAACAGTACTTGAGAAGTAAGTGATTTCGTTAACTTTTATTATCATGTCAGATTCTTTGTGAACGAATGCCGGAATTAATGCTAACGTATATTGAACACTGTCTTCATTACTGTGGTTTTCAATATCAATAACACCAGTTCTGTAAGATAACCCATCTTTAGAAACAGCATAGCCAGTTTCATCATAAATCATTAATGCAAAATCTGTCAATTTATTAAAATCTTCCTTAGATAACTCCAATTTAAACTCGCGAGAGCGTTCACCTTTTTTAAGAGAAAAAGGCATTCTATAGATTGAATCGCCGGAAAGACTAATCTGATATTTTTTTTCATAGCCAAGAATTTCACCACTCAAATTATATGTTTTTATTCCATTAAAAACATTAGTAAAAATTCTTTCGTTATCTTTTTTCGAAATTGTCTTTTCGCCTCTTAATTGAATTGATGAAAATTCAACAGTAAGATTATAAGTTGAAATACCATTTGCTGTAAACATTCCTTCGGCAATTAACTCATAGACTCCAGGTTCTAAATCGTAATGAACTGATTGAAGCATATCATCGTTATTCACAGAGTTTAGCTGCGATGAAAGATAAACCTCAACTCCATTCGCATCAAACAAGCGATAACGAACTTTTGCATAATTATTTTTATCACTTTCCAAAATAATTTTTGTGGTATTTTGCCCGCCTGGAAGACTTAAAAAATATCTATTCACTTTTCCTATCTCAATTTTTTGATCGTTCCAGCACATTTTATAATTATTTGAAGCACTAAATTGATGAGGAATTACAACTGTTGCCATCATAGAAAATTCAGGTGTGCTACTTCCATCATCTCTACTTGCAGTTATTCGGGCATTGTAAAGACCTGGTTCGTTCATCTTTTTCTTATCAAACTTAACATTAACTGCAGCTTGCTGTTCGTTTCTGATATAAGTTTTTTTCTGAATTAGTTTAAGCCAATCAGCATCACATTTAAGATTATACACTCTGTAAAATTTATCAGTCTTTAATATATCATCTCTTTTAATATTAAAAGTAAAAATCTCTTCTCCAGTTAAATAGGAACCATCGCGAATGTAAAGATTAGGAGATTTTGTATCAGGTGTATTAGGTGCAAAAGATGAAATTGTATAAGTCTCAAATTTCTGATGCTCATCATTCTCTAAATATTTTTTTAGCAGCTCATATGCATTCATAACATTAATGTAGCCTGCACCTTGATCAAGATTTGTGTATCCACTCATCTTGACAGCACTTTCGCGCAAAATTTTATAAAGAAGTTGTGAAGGAATTTTCACATCCGGATACTCCTTTTGTGCTGCACTTAAAAGCAAAGACATTACCCCGGCTGAATAAGGAGATGCCATGCTTGTACCCCAAAATTTATCTCCGCCAGAAAAATTAGGAACTGTTGAGGTGGCTGCGCCGGGAGAAACAATATCTGGTTTGCTAACTTCTCCACCGCGTCCGCTAAAGTAAAGAATAATATCATTTTCAAATGTTGTTCCGTAGTTGTCTCGTCCAACATCAGTAGTTAATACGGCACCAGATGCAAAAACACTAGAGGTTGAGGATGGAAGTCCAGCACTTGAAATACCTGGTCCATCATTACCGTTGCTTACAGAGACATAGAGATAAGGATTGTTTTTGAGTAAATCAGTTAAAAATAATTCTAGATCTGCACTCCCCTCAATTTCACTTCCAATTCCAAAACTCATGTTAATAATACATGGTTCTTTCAATTCCTTCGAAAGCTTATCGGCATAAATATAAGCACGTTTTTTGCTTTCGGTAACAGTTGCTCCGCCGGTGTAGTTGTTGTTGCCAATTTTTAAGCTTATAAGTTTAGCTCCGGGTGCGACGCCGTTTATTCCCGCATTTCCAATGTTGTAACCCGCAGCAATTCCAGCGCAATGTGTTCCATGCGATCCATCATCAAAATGAAAAGTTACTTTTTTCTCCTCAGGGAGTATGTTTAATGCAATTGGAAACGGTGATAAACCTTCTTCATTCGGAATAAAAAAGTAATTATATTTTTCTTTATAGTTTCTAATTGGCTTTTCATCGGAAATATCGCCGTCTGCATCTGTATCAAAGTAAACAACCCAAAAGTCGTCATTTCCCTCAACTGCGTTAAAAACCAAAAAGTAATAAATGTCTTCAGTTGTATTATTTCCATTTAAATCTCTCGCTCCAGATGTGGAATTTAAGAGATGCTTTTCGGGAAAAGCTCCAATAAAATATTTTTCTTCTTTTGATTTTAGTAAACTGCTTATCGATGCTCTTACCATATATCCCTTTTCTGAATTTGAAAAATGTATCGAATCGTTTTCAATGTCCGTCTCTGCTTCATAAAATGGAAGATCACCCTCGGTTGAAAAATCCTGTACATCAATTATCTTTGTTTCACCTGTAGAAGTTTTAAGCAGTCCATCAACACCAACATCTACTCCAGTATCCAAGATAAGAATTATTGTCCCTCTTCCATCATAATCAGGATGAAGTTTAATGAATTCTTCTACTCCGGTATCTTTTAACTCAAGGAAAGTCTGAGAGGTTTGCTGTGCAGTTGCGGGGATTATGATTAAGACTAAGATAAAGATTAAGAAAGTGCTTTTAAAATTCATTTAATATCCTTGATTAAACTGAAAATTAGATTTGTTAAATATTATGGAGATTTGTTTTCAAATGATCTACTGAATCTGAATGACTGGCAGTAAAATTACTATTTCTTATCCTTCAAATTCAAACTTTTTAAGAAATTTTATGACTAATTTTAAAGGAAAATAATTCTGTTACCATCAATTTTTAACAAAAAAGAATAAATGCCTGGTAAACTTTATATCGTTTCCACACCTATCGGGAATTACGAAGATATTACTCTCCGGGCAATTCGAATTCTTAAAGATGTCAATTTCATTATCTGCGAGGAATTTAAAGAAGCGCGGAGACTGCTTTCACATTTACACATTAGCAAAGAGCTTTTTTCAATAAATGAGCATAACGAAAATGAAAATGTAGATGAGATTATTCTTAAACTTGCTGAAGGTAAATCTGCTGCATTAATTTCCGACTGTGGTACACCGTTATTTTCCGATCCCGGTCATTTGCTTGTCCAACTTGCAATCCAAAATCGAATTGAAGTTATTCCGGTTCCCGGAGCGAGTTCTATTTTAGCAGCTTTAGTTGGCAGCGGAATTATTTTTGATAGATTCTATTACTACGGCTGGCTTTCCCCTAAAAGAGATATCCGTAAAAATCAGATAATGGATCTGAAGAAAAGAAAAGAAGTTATTATTCTGATGGATACGCCATACCGACTACATGCTCTCCTCGAAGATATTGCAAAATTTTGGAGCAAGAATATTCCTGTCGTCCTTGCCTACGAATTGACAAATGCGAAGGAGAAATTTTATAGGGGCACTTGTGAGGAGGTTTTGAGAATAGCTGACAGAGAAAAACTTAAAGGCGAGTTTGTACTGATAGTGAACAACAAATAAACTCAATAGAACGCTGATATTTATGATCGATTAATTAATTATGATCTTAAAAAATCATAAGCATCATAAAAATCTTCGTTCTATCGACTTAAAAGCGCAACATTCTCGATATGGTAGGTATGGGGAAACATATCGACAGGTCTGATTCTCTCCAATTTATAACCAGCATTCACCATCAGCTTAATGTCGCGAACTTGGGTTGTTGGATTGCAGCTAACATAAACAATTTTTTGTGGTGAAAGAGCAATCACATCATTCACAGTATTCTCATGCATCCCGCTTCGCGGCGGATCAATTATGATTACACCCGGATTAGGAAGCTGGTTCGTTTCAACAATTGGAAGAAAAGACTTGTAAAGATCAGCATTGAAGAATTTTACATTAGAAATATTGTTTAACTCAGCATTAACCTTTGCATCATCAATCGCAGATTCAACCGATTCGAAACCAAATATTTCCTTAGCTTTTTCGGAAACATAAATCGCAATTGTTCCAGCACCGGAGTAAAGATCATAAACAATTTCATGACCAGTTAATTCGGCAAAATCCAATGCGGTTTGATAAAGTTTCTCAGCTTGCAGAGTGTTAGTCTGAAAAAATGAATTTGCACTTATTCTAAATTTATACGTACCAATTATATCATAAATAAATCCGGAACCATAAATAACTTTTTCATAATCACCGACAGCAATTGCCGCTTTCTTCTTGCTGATGTTATTTACAATTGTCGTTATTTCAGGAATATCTTTTAACATAACATCTCGATACTCCAGCATCAATTCATCATTTTCCTCTGAAGTGACAAGGTTTACCATTATGTCATTTGTCTTTTGAGATTGCTTGATAACGAGGTTTCTTAAAAATCCCGTGTGAGTTTTGGTTGAATAGATTGAGGAGTTACGTTCTTTAAAATATCTGCGAGTTAAATTCAGAATCCGATTACTAATTTCAGATTGCAGAAAACATTCGTCAACATCAAGTACTTTGTCAAAAATTCTTGGAATGTGCAGACCCAAGGCAAAGTTTTTCTCTATGTTTTCAATTGCCAGCTCATCTTTTGTGAGCCATCTTCTATCCGCAAATGAGAATTCCATTTTATTCCGATAATAAAAAATATTTTCGGATGGAATTATTAGTTCAACTTGGAGGTTTTTAAATCCACCGAGCTTATTAAAAATTTCCACAACTTGCTGCTGTTTGTATTTTGCTTGCAAAGCATAAATTAAATCTTGCTGTTTACAGCCGCCGCAGACGCTAAAGAACTTACATCGAGCCGTTGTTCTTTCTTCCGAAGCATGAATGATATCAACAGTAATTGCTTTTGCATACGAATTTTTAATTTTTAATAGACGTGCTTTTACATTATCGCCGGGATAAGAACCATCAACAAACACTACATAGTTCTTTTCTTGCTTCGAATCAGAAGACAGTCCAAGTAATTCATCTTTTGAAACTTTGGCAATACCTTTCCCTTCAAAAGCATATTTCCCAATTTGGAGTTCTATTATGTCACCTTTTTTCTTTTGCATATAATTTCTCTGCGTCTTTGCGTCTTTGCGAGAAAAAATTTCACGCTAAGACGCAGAGGCGCTAAGTTTTAGGATAAGCATCTTAAACCCAATGTACTTGTCAGCACCGAGATTAAGAAAAGCATTCGATTCATGACTAATTTTGTTAAGTAACTTTTTATAATAACTTTTTTCCTGCCCGCTAAGCTTGTCAATATTCTTCTTCAATTCTACAGCTGCGTTTTCATAAAAACTTTTCAAAGAAGATGAAAGATCTTGGGTAAAAAGCACATCAAACATTCTGTTATTGTAATACTTTTCACATTCTTCATGAAATAAAGGAAGTAAATCAGAAGACTCAAAAATCTCTTTAATAAATTTTGGATAAACTTTCTCAAGCGAGGTAATTTCACCAACGCAAAAAGTTCCTTCTGGTTTTAGGACTCGTTTAATTTCTTTAATTATTTTATTTCTGTTTGTAGAGGAAATAGAACCTTGTGCATAAATCAGATCAAATTCTTTATCGGCAAAATCAGTATTATCAAAATCCATCAACTTAGTTTCAATTGGAAGATCAGAATGCAATTGCAGCTTGGAAGTAAGCAGCGAATCCACATCATTCACAATAATTTTCACTTTGGAGGATCCGGACTTTATCATCTTCTCAGCAATTTTTTCAGTTCCAGAACCTATGATTAGAACAGCCCTACTGCTAAATGAAAATTTGCCTTTAAGGGTTTTAAACTGCTTAAAACCACCCGGTAAAAATATGTTGTGACTTTCTTGCATTGCCTTTGAAATTAACATTTAAAATTTACGATTATATTACACAACTTCTTTGTCTTTACGACAGCCAAACCTTATTTTTGATTTAACATTTGTTGAAAAATTCGGGAAAACCATGTTAAGAAAAATTACATTATTATTATTTATTCCACTAGCAATTCTACCACAAACAAAACGTGCAATTACAGTTGATGACCTTTGGGCAATGAAGCGCATCGGGTCATTCGATGTTTCACCGGACGGCAAGACTTTAGCTTTCAGTTCAACCAGTTACAGCTTTGAAGCAAACAAAGGTAACGCTGATATTTTTTTAATTGATACTGATGGAAAAAATCTGCGTGCCTTAAAAAATTCTGATAAAAATGAAACTGAACCTAAGTTCTCTCCCGATGGCAAATCGATTGGTTTTGTAAGAGGAGGACAGATATGGCAATGCAACTTTGATGGCACAAATGAAAAACAATTAACCAATATTTACACCGAAGCATCAGGATTTGAATGGTCAAACGATGGAAAGAAAATTTTATTCACTTCATCTGTGTATCCGGAATGCACAACTCAAGAATGTAATGAGCAGAAGGATAAGGCAAGAGAAGAAAGCAAAGTAAAAGCAGAAATTTTTACTGAGTTGATGTATCGTCATTGGAATGATTGGCGAGGACATAAACGAAGCCATTTGTTTTTGCTGGATGTTGAGTCTGGAAAGTTTACGGACTTGACTGAAGGAAATAAAGAAGATGTTCCGCCAATGGCGCTTGGTTCATCGAATGATTATAACTTTTCTCCTGATGGAAGTGAAATTGCTTATTCGCTTAATCCCGAATTTTCAAAAGCAACAAGTACAAACATTGAGATTTTCCTTTTGAGCTTAACATCACCTAAAACTCCAAAACTCATTTCGAAGAGTAAGGGAGTTGATTGCCAACCGGTTTATTCGCCAGATGGAAATTGGCTTGCATGGACTTCTATGAAGCGTACCGGTTTTGAAGCAGATAAAAAAGATTTGCTTTTATTCAATCGTAAAAGCGGAGAGTTAAAAAACCTTACTGAAAATAGTGATCGGTCGGTTGAAGAATTTATTTGGACTCCCGATTCAAAAGCAGTTTACTTCACCTCTGCAAATCAAATTTACAATTCGATTTATAAACTTGATCTTAAATCGCTGGAAGTGCAATTATTTCACAAAGATAATTACAACACTAGCATTCAATTATCTAAAGATGGCAAAAATCTTTTTTTCTTAAAACAAAGATCTGATCTGCCCGCAGAAATATTTTCTCAGAGCACTGATGGAAATAATACGCTAAGAAGAATTACATTCACCAATGAAGAAATTCTATCGCAGCTTGAGATGAATCCTGTTGAAACTTTTTGGTGTGAGGGTGCAAATGGAGATAAAGTCCAATCAATCTTAGTCAAACCGCCTTTCTTCGATCCTAATAAAAAGTATCCGATGATATTTTTAATACATGGCGGACCACAAGGCGCATGGGAAGATAATTTCCACTACCGCTGGAATCTTCAAATGTTTGCAAGTAAAGGATATGTTGTTGTTGCTCCAAATCCACGCGGATCAACTGGCTACGGGCAAAAATTTACCGATGAAATTAGAAATGATTGGGGAGGAAAAGTTTATACTGATTTAATGAACAGCTATGACTATGCTCTAGACAATTTTGCTTTCATTGACAGCAAAAACACTTTTGCTGCTGGTGCATCTTACGGCGGTTACATGATAAATTGGATTGCTGGACACACCGACCGATTCACCGCCTTATTCTGTCATAATGGAAGTTTCAACTTAGAAAGCAAATGGGGAACAACTGATGAACTATGGTTTCCTGAATGGGAATTTGGCGGTACTCCCTGGGAAAATCGAGAAGCTTATGAAAAATGGTCACCTCATCGTTACATCCATAATGCAAAAACACCAATGCTTATTGTTCATGGTGCAAAAGATTTTCGATTATCTGAAGAACAAGCTTTTCAGCTATTTACTTCTCTGCAAAGATTGGGAGTAAAAAGTAAGTTTTTGTATTTCCCCGATGAAACACATTGGGTAACCAAACCCCAAAATGCAAAACTGTGGTGGGGCACATTATTTGACTGGTTTGATGAAAATAAAAAGTGAGTTAAACATGACACAATACGATTTTGAAAAAGATTATTCAATTGATGAATTAGATTTTGGTGGAGAAACCGAGGAGCAGGCTTCAAACAAAATGAAGTTTGTTGAAGATAATCTCTGGACTAAACTGGAAAGCGCTGGAAAGAAAATTACCTTTGCCAAAGATATTAAAGCTCTTTATTATTATATGAAAGATCCTTTCGTGGGCTGGCACAGGAAAGCAATTGTAGTTGCCGGATTGATTTATTTTCTTGTACCTCTCGATGCTATTCCGGACTTCTCGCCTTTTATCGGTTTTCTTGATGACTTAGGCGTAATTACATCTTTATTAAAGTATCTTGGTAAAGAACTTGTACCCTACTACAAGTATTGATCATCTTAGTGAAACTTCGCGTCTTCGAGACTTTGTGGCAATTCTCTCTTTTTATCTTGCCACTAAGGCACTAAGACTCGAAAAATTTTAAACCAATTAAATTCCCAACGACATTGAGAAATTATAAATTAAAGAAAAGTGAAATCCTTTTTAGAGGAAAAGTTTTCGATCTTCAAGTAGATGAACTCGAATACAACAGCGGCAACAAAGGAATACGAGAAATTGCTGTTCATCCTGGTGGAGCTGTTGTTGTTCCTGTTAAAGATGATGGCAAGATTGTAATGGTAAATCAGTTCAGATATCCATTTCAAAAATTTCTTCTCGAAATGCCGGCGGGAAAACTTGATAAGAATGAAGATCCCCTTATTTGTGCCACAAGAGAATTAGAAGAAGAAACAGGATACAAAGCCAAAACTATAATTAAGTTAGGATCAATTTGCACTACTCCGGGATTTTGTACTGAGGTGCTTCACATTTACTTAGCCGAAGGATTGACAGCCGGTAATCACAATCGCGAAGAAGGTGAACATGGAATGGAAGTGCACGAGCTTACTTTGGAAGAAATCGAAAAAAAAATCGTGACAGGAGAAATAGTAGATGCAAAAAGTATCTGTGGAGTACAACTTTATAAGCTTAATCGATTTTGAATTTCCGTAAACAAATTTATCACTTCCACATCAAACCTCTCCCCGCTTTTCCTGACCTTCACTTCGCATTTATTTTCCTTTAGCTTCTTCTCACCGATAACAATTTGAATCGGCATACCAAGCAAATCAGCGTCATTGAATTTGAAACCGGCAGCAGCATCTCTATCATCAAACAAAACTTTTATTCCATGCTGCTGAAGTTCATTATAAATTTTTTCCGATGTCTTTGCCACCAGTTCATTCTTTAGGTTTAAGGCAATCAAGTGAACATCAAACGGTGCAAGAGGTTTTTCCCAAATAATTCCTTTTTCATCATGATGCTGCTCGATGAAGCAAGCCATGATTCGCTCTACACCAATTCCATAACTTCCCATAATTATTGGATGTTCCTCTCCTTTTTCATCAATAAATCTTGCACCCATTGATTCAGAGTATTTTGTACCGAGTTTGAAAATATGCCCTAATTCAATTGCACTAAAGACATCAAGTTTGTTCCCGCACTTAGGACAGCCCTCACCCGCTTTTACAATCCT
>JACAFC010000027.1 GCA_013388515.1 Ignavibacteriaceae bacterium
ATGTCATGTTGAGCCTGCTTGTCGGCAGACAGGCTTGTCGAAACATGTCGAAGATTGACAATCTGAATTATAATCACACTTCGACAGGCTCAGTGTGACAGTGAAAATTAATTTTAACACTACTTCAATAAGAACAGACAGGAATGCCTGCCAACTACAGTTGACTTTAATGTGGCAGACTGGTCTGTCCTACCATTAAATTATTTGCTTGAGCTCATCAAATCGCTGATGAAGTGGAGATTTTTAGATTCAGAGTTGGATAAAATAATTTTGATTATTGCCGTAAGCGGAACTGAGAGCAACATTCCCACGATTCCCCAAATGTAGCCCCAAATTAAAAGTGACAGCAGAATAACTAATGGATTCAAGTTCAATCTCTTTCCAAGAATCATCGGTTCCAGCAAATTGAAAAATGCAGTTTGAATACCGGCAACAATTCCAGTTATCAGCAACGCATAACCCACAGATTCCGATTGGATTAATGCCATTAACGCTGGAGCAATTAATGCCACAGCTGATCCAATGGTGGGAATAAAATTGAAGAGAAAAACAAAAACTCCCCAGATAATCGCAAAGTCTAAACCAAAGATTGAAAGAATAATACTAATTGATACGCCTGCACCTAAATTCATTCCAATTTTTGTAATCACATATCTTTGAATTTGCTGAGTTATGGATTTGAAAGTATCGGCAATCTTTGACTCTTCTTCGATACGAATTTCAGTTGCTTTAGTATTCACATTATCATTGTTCTCATAGTTTGGTATCACCTCATGCATTTTCTTAATCTTTATCTTACTCTTAATCTCCACATAGCGCTTCTTCACCACTTCGAACATCGAATCATGTCCCGAAACAACAAACACAAAAAAGAAAAGTATGAAAAGAATATTCCCCATCACTGAAAAAGTGGAAGTAAAAACGTTACCAACTAAAGCTTGATAGTTAATCCGCGAAAGTATATTCTGAAAAGTGAAATTAGTAAAAAAGGGATCGGATATTCCAATTGCAAGAGATGCGCTGCGAACAATTGCATTAAGCTTGCTTTCATACAAAGGCAAACTTTCACTAAAAGTTAGAAATGAATCGATGATGATCTTCGATACTCCCCATGACAGCAGAAATGTTATGATGATATTCAGAAGAATAATTGCAAACAATGGAATCTTTATTTGCTTTAGCTTGGAATTAAGCGGTGCAAAAACAAAAAAAAGAAAATATGCGATTACAAACGGAATAAAAATATTGGAAAGCTCTTTTAGCACTATTCCAATTACTGTAAGTCCAATTACAACAATAAAAAATTTTATGCTGCTGCTGGTTTGTTCTTCAAATTTCATTTTATAATTAAAACAGATGGTGTTTGTGGAGTTGAAATAAGTTTCTCAAATATTTTCCAACGTAAGTCAACATTTTCTTCTGTTCCGCCATTCTTTTCAACATAGTTCTTCACGATATCTTGACCGAGACTATAATTAATAATGTAGCATCTGTACTTTTCAAAAAACTTCAGATTCTGCTCTGCCCTTTCCTTTGAAGCAAGGTTATAATCTTGCAGCCATTTTATTGTTTGTTCTTTTGTCCATTTGTCATCCAAATAATATCGCGCCGCTTCAATTGATGAATAGCTTAATTGCTTAATTAGTTTTGAAATCATGTAGTAACCATCTGCTTTAGATGGATCTAATCCTGCTAAAGGAAATAAAATCTCTTTCTCAAATTCAGTTTGTGAATCACCCGGAAATGCGACATCAATTCCGTAATTAGCAGTACCCTCAGCAATTAAAGATTGCGGGCTGTAAAGAGGATAGATGCAAAACTCAACCCAATTTCTCTCGCGGTACAATTTTTCCAATTGAACATTTAGTACATGATGACCAGGATAACCTTCGTGTGCGGCAAGATCAACAGCTCGATCGATGTAACTTGGTAAATCAGTGTTAACTTGAATTACACTAAACGAATTTCCTTTATACCAATTGTAACCACCCCATGGTTTATCTTTAACATACTCAACTTTGAAGGACTCTTTAGAGGGAAGCTTAATGTACTGTAAAGTTCGCTTTCTGCATTCATTTATTGCTGTTTGAAAAACCTCATCCAATTTTTCAGAAGGAATAATAAATTGCTTCTTGTATTCTTGCCATCGTTCTGCAACGCTGCCTTTGCCTGGAAGAAGTTTGCTTATTTTATTTACAATACTTTGAAAGTACAGTGAGTCATGTGATGGAACTTCAACATCGTAAAATGCTTTTGCTTCTTCATCAAAGTTTAACTTACCGCCGGCAAGCATGAATACTTTGGTTCTTGCTGCAAGAATTTGTTTGTACAAAAATTTGTACCGTAAAGTAAGGATTTCATCAGCTTGTTCTTGACTGAGATTTTCAAGACTATCCAATAATTTTCCGGCTTCATCGTATAAACTTTGGATCACTGTTGAGTCGTTTGCTGATGGTGTATCTAATTTTGGTTTCCATTCTTCGGGACCATAGTATGCGTCAACATAATCTGAATCATAATTCCCAATCGTTAATACAAGCTTAACATACTGCTCTGCAATTCTGTTCATAGATGATTCCAAATTACTGCTTACTTGGTTCTTTTCTCCACCACAAGAAAATAAAAATAATGCTGCAAAAATAAAGAGATTGCGATATAGTTTTAACCGTATACTGTCAGATTTCGACAGGCTCAATCTGACAATCTTGAAAATAGTGTCACTCTGAGCCTGTCGAAGAGTGACATTGGAAAACATGTGCATGAAATTCATTCTTTCCTATTCCTTCTCACATCAATAAAAGATTTAACTGCAAAAATTAAAAACACTATACACATTACTGCCATAATTGCTTGAACTGTAATAGCAGCCGGTCTTTCCGGTTGAACTCCGCCAAGCATTTTGAAGAATTTTATTAGTCCGCCAATAGTTCCGAAAAACCCAAGCAGCATTAAAACAGCCGCGCCATGCATTGTGTGTTTAAGATATTTTTCATTTAATCCTAACCAGCCGAGAATCAGCATTGTAAGGCCAAAGAAAGCCGGGATAAGTGCTGTTATGCTTTCGCTGCTTATTCCAAAGTAGCTTATTAACCCCATTAGAATAAAAATTACACCATAAGTGATCGATAGTTTAGCCATTTTTTCTTTAGCTCCTTGATTTACTGTTTCTAAGAAATTCCAATTTACAAGCTATAAAGAACAAACAAATACCAATCCTCAATTATTCAATAAACAAACTGAATAGGTTTTGCTTGTTATTGACATTTGATTTATTTGATCTTCCTCAGGTGGATTGCTTATTGTGATTTTGCCATTTGTATTTTTATACTTAAAAATATGTTGTCAGAGATGTTACTCTTTTAATCTTGATTCCAACATTATTTGATTGGAGAATTTATTTTATTTATTCTAATAAATTCGATAGAAGAATATTAAAAATATTACTTTCGGGATAGAAGCTGACGAATATCATTTCTAAGCTTTGGCAAATGATTAGTTTTAATATTCCAAACCACATCGTAATCAACTCCAAAATAATCGTGGACAAGTTTGTTCCTAAATCCGATTATCCCTTGCCAATCTATATGAAGATATTGGTCTTTTAATTCAGTTGAGAGTTTGTTGGCAGCTTCCCCTATTATTTCAAAATTTCGTATTACTGCATCTTTAGTCTTTTTATTGGAAAAGAATTCTTCAACAGTAATGCCGTGAGTGTATTCAAGAACACTTTCTATCGCTTCTAAAATATCTTCCAATAAAAGTTTATCTGAACGTTTAGACATAAATCAGCTCGGATTCTATTTCCTTATAATATTTTTCCTTCACTCCATTTCTGGTTACAAGATCAACCTTTCTATTTAAAAGCTTTTCAAGTTCATAACAAAGATGAATGAATTCCATTCCAACTGAACGATTAAATTCAACCAATATATCCACATCGCTATTTTCATCGTCTTCTTTACGGCTTATAGAACCAAACAAAGCCATTCTTTTAATGGGGTATTTAGTTATCAAAACAGGTTTTACTTCTTTTAATTTTTCCAGTGCTGCTAATTGATAGCTCATCTATTTCTCTACTTAATTAATTTTAGTTATTGAACTTAATTATATGTTCTTTGTTCTTCAAGTCTCGCAATGATCACTCAAGCTTCAAAATCAAATAACCAAATCCTCCAACATCAACTTTCAATCTATCGTTTATTGTGTAAAATTCTTTGCCGGCGACAAGGTCTTTAGCTTTATTGATTTTATAAACTGCCGGAAGAATATATTCTAAACTCAGCGGGCTGCTGTTTTTATTAATGACTGTTAAAATCCTTTCGTTCATATCCGAACGAAGATAAGCATAAACATTTTCATCTGCCTGTAAAGTCAAGAAATCTCCATAACGCAAAGCGGGGTGATCTTTACGAATATGAATCAACTTGCTTACGTCTTTTAATGTCTGTTTTTCGTAATCGTTAAGCTGAGTTCCAAATCTCATCATCCTTCTGTTATCGGGATCAGAAGCACCTGTCATTCCAAATTCATCACCGTAATAGATTA
>JACAFC010000116.1 GCA_013388515.1 Ignavibacteriaceae bacterium
CAAAACTATCCTAACCCCTTCAACCCAACCACGAAGATATCATATTCAATTAAAAAGGAAGGCTTAGTGTCGCTGAAAGTGTATGATGTACTTGGTAATGAAATTGCTGCACTTGTTAATGAAGAAAAACCAGAAGGAATTCACGAAGTTGAGTTTAATGCAGCTAATCTTCCAAGCGGTATTTACATATTTACGTTTCAGGCAAATGGTATTATTAAAAGTAAGAAGATGACAGTTCTCAAGTAAGGTATCCATTCAAGTGAGATTTATCCCATTGGGATGAGTCTCACTTAAATATCTAATCTTACCAAACTTTTTAATAACTTTGCTCACACCAAATCAATTTTGTTAAACGAAATTTTAGAATAAAGATGAAACCAAAAACTAAAAAACGCCCATCGTGGGATGAATATTTCCTTAAGCTTGCAATGCTTGCATCCGAAAGATCCACATGTCCAAGAATGCATGTCGGTTGTGTTTTTGTACGGGATAAATTTGTTTTGGCAACCGGTTATAACGGTTCCTTACCGGGCTTGCCTCATTGCGAAGATGTTGGCTGCTTAATTGTAGATAATCATTGCGTGCGAACAAACCACGCTGAGATAAATGCCCTCTCGCAAGCCGTTACACATGGAGTAAATATAAAAGGTTCAACTGCATACATCACCAACATGTCATGCACAACATGTGCTAAAGCTTTAATAGCCGCAGGAATTAAAAGAGTTGTTGTTTTTTCTGAGTATCACGATACACTTGCGACAAAATTTTACACTGAATCCGGAGTAGAAATAGTAAAACTTAAAATGCCGGAAAAAGAAATTCATTATGATTTGAAGGGATATACATCGGCGCGTAAAACTAAAAAATCCAAGTGAAGGCAAAACTTCTTTCTTATTGGAAACCTCTTGCTTCTGTTACCTTTTGGGGAATTTCCTTTATTGCAACCAAAATTGCGCTTGAGGAACTTGCACCGCTTTCTATAATTTTTTTACGACTAATTTTTGCCTCAATTCTACTGGCTGTTCTTGCGGTTTATTCAAACAAAAAATTGGATTTAAGCTGGAAGAATCATGGAAGCATTTTTATTCTTGCACTGATTGCCGTCTTTCATCTGTGGATTCAAGTTACGGGGATGCAGTATACCACAGCAGCCAATACCGGATGGATAATCGGTACGGCACCAATATTCATGGCGATTGTCGGCTACATCGCTTTTAAGGAATCTCTTTCACCGATTCGAATATTTGGGATTCTCCTTGCCTTCTTCGGTTTTCTGATGCTTATAAGCAAAGGCGATTTTTCATCGATTGATTTACTTTCTAACAAGGGTGATTTTCTAATTCTTGCAAGTGCATTTACCTGGAGTATTTACTCGGCAGTTAACAAGAAAATATCATTGACCTATTCTCCGTTGCTGACTGTATTGTTTTTATTCCTTATGATGGCAGTTATAATTTCGCCGTTCTCCATAAGCTCTCAATCAATTCAATCAGTTAAAGCGTTATCAACTAAAAGCTGGATTGCAATATTTTTCTTGGGAATATTTTGTTCGGGAGTTGCCTATGTATTGTGGGCACAGGCATTAAAGGAAATGGATTCGGTGAAAGTCGGCGCATTCCTTTATTTTGAACCATTCGTTACAGTGTTTGCCGCGTGGTTAATTCTAAGTGAGGAAATAACTTTTTTAATGATTGTAAGTGGAGTTGTTATTACACTCGGTGTACTTCTTGTGAACTTCAATCTCCGTAGTTTATTTCGCCGGGATTAATGAGGTTGTTTAAAAAGAATCATGTTGTCAGTCTGAGCCTGCCTGTCGGCAGACAGGCTTGTCGAAGACTGACAGTCACACTTCGACGGGCTCAGTGTGACAATAAAAATTACTTTTAACATTGCTCATACAAGTTACCTTCTCTTCTTAATCGCTTTTTTGTAAAGAGCAACGTATTCCTTTGCTGAGTTTTCCCATGAGTAATCTCTGCTCATCCCATTCAACATAATTTTTTTCCAAACATCCTTATGCTGAAAAGTGTTTATTGCTCGCTGCACGCTAAGGAATAAAGCATAGCTTGTGTAATCATTAAAGGAAAAGCCGTTGCCAGTGGTTTGGCCATAATAATTCATTTCATCCCAATCTTGAACTGTGTCTGCGAGTCCGCCGGTTTTTCTAACAACTGGAACTGTTCCGTACTTCATACTATAAATTTGGTTTAAGCCGCATGGCTCATATCTGGACGGCATTAAGAATATATCCGATGCAGCTTCAATTAGGTGTGAAAGCTCGTTATTAAAACCAATGTAAGTAGCAACTTTTTTAGGAAGTATATGTGCAAGATGCCTGAACATTTCTTCGTACTGATCTTCACCGCTTCCGAGAATTACCCACTTTGCATCAAGCGGCATTAAGTCTTGTATGGCTCCGGCAAAAATGTCAAAGCCTTTTTGGTTAACCATTCTTGAAACAATTCCAATCAAAGGATCATTTTCGTGATAGGGAATATCGAAATGATCGAGTAAGAATTTTTTGTTTTTTACTTTGCCTAATAAATTATCCTTAGAATAATTGAAAGGAAGATGTTTATCCGTTTCCGGATTCCAGTCTTCATAATCAACACCATTTAGAATTCCATATAAATCTTCTTTTCTTGAGGCAATAACATTGTGAAGCCCTGCACCATATTCCGGCGTTAAAATTTCATGTGCATAGGTATTGCTTACAGTGTTAATAACATCGGCAAAAAGAATTCCGGCTTTCATAAAGGAAACTGAATTTTCAAATTCAACGGGTCCACCGGGGTAATACAAATTGCCGTGTATTTCAGCGCTGAATAAAGCTGACTTAGAAAACCTTCCCTGATATCCGATATTATGTATTGTGAATAAAGTTGAAGTTTTGTCAAACATTCTATCCCAATTGTAATTATCCTTGATGAACAAAGGAACAAGACCCGTTTGCCAGTCGTTGCAATGGATTACATCGGGCGTCCATTTTAATCGTTGCAGTGCTTCAATCACTCCCTTGCTGAAAAGAATGAATCGTTCATCTTCATCATGATCGTTAGTGTAAATATGCCCTCGGTGAAAGTAATGCGGGCAATCAATAAAGTTTACTTCAACACTGGAGTTATTAAGTTTTGCTTGATGCAGATGAACAGAGCGCAGATGTCCGTTTACCCGAATTAACATTTCACCTACATCCCAATTATAATGCAGCCCGAATTTGCTTTCATCAATAAAAAAATATTTAGGAAGAAATAATTTTACCTCGCATCCTAAATCTGTTAATGCTTTGGGTAGTGCGCCGGCAACATCTGCAAGCCCGCCTGTTTTAGCATACGGAACGGCTTCGGAGGATAGAAAAGCAATTTTCATTTTACTCTTATCAATAATTTGGAGTTGTTCAAACTTAAAAATTTTTTGAATGAATGAGAACGAATAGCTGAATGTTTTAGAAATTATTGTCACACTGGGTTCGTCGAAGTGAGACCGTTTGATTTTCAATGTCATGTTTCGACCTGCCTGCAGCAGGCAGGCAGGCTCAACATGACATTCGAATTGGTTCCTAAAATTTCCAATTATTCCATAAAATCTTTAAGTTAAAACTGATATTAATAACTTCCTGAAAGCAAAATGAGTACAGAAAAAACCGATCTCGCAATTTTCACCACTGGTAATCCCAACAACAAACCTATAGTTTTTGTACATGGTTTTCCGTACGACCATACAATGTGGAATAAACAGATTGATGAATTGAAATCACATTATTACTGTGTTACGTACGATATTCGAGGTTTGGGAGAATCGCCAATCGGCGATGGACAGTACACGATGGAATCATTCGTGGATGATCTTGAAGCAATAATAAATGAATTAAAACTTGATAAACCAGTATTGTGCGGACTTTCGATGGGCGGGTATATTTCACTCCGGGCTGTTGAGAGAAACGAATCACTTTTCGGAGGATTAATTTTATGTGATACTCGTTCAGCTTCCGATACTAATGAAGGAAAAATTAAACGTGCTGAGAATATCAAGAAAATAAACACACTTGGCGTTAAGCACTTTGTTTCGGAGTTTGTACCGCATTGCTTTTCTGTTAAATCAATTACCGATGCAAATGAAGAGTACTCCAAAGTGTTAAATAAATCCTTGAACTCGAATGCAATTGGTGTAAAGGGCTGCTTGCTTGCAATGGCCGGACGAACTGACACAACCAGTTACCTCAGTAAAATTAATATTCCGTCTTTGCTTTTGTGCGGGGAAGATGACCGCTTAACTCCTCCCGACTCAATGGAACTGATGGCGGGACAGATACCTAATGCTCAATTTGAAATTGTGCCTGGTGCAGGACACATGGCTCCGATAGAAAACGCCTCTTTTGTAACGAATAAAATCAAGAAGTTTTTAGGAAGATTACCCCTGTAGGGGCGGGACATGTCTCGCCCTTAGATTGCTTGCTATGCAAATCTTCCACTATGTGGTTCATTATCCGATAAGAGTAGATGTCAACCTTTGGTTTATAAACTGGATAAAAGAATTTAGTATGAAATTGCTGGCAGTACATGGTCGATACCCTGACCGAGTTACCTCTGCTACGGAGACGTACATGACAACTGTGGAAATATTAAATGAATGCTTTTGGGATTTAGAAAGTGGACCTAAAAATATGTAAATTAGTTTTAGTAATACTTAAGAAATGAATTTATAAATGCACCAAATATTAGTTAAAGCCAAGCCCTTTTTGAAGTGGGCTGGTGGAAAAGGCCAATTGCTTGAACAGATCGATAAGCATTTACCTATTGAATTGAAAAAAGGTAAAATTAAATATTACTACGAACCGTTTCTTGGTGGAGGTGCAGTATTCTTTCACATAATGCAAAAATATCCGATACAGTTTTCCTATCTATCAGACCTAAATGAAGAGTTGATCTTAGTTTACAGTGTTTTGCAAAAGAGCGTAGAACAACTAATAAATGAATTAACAAAACTTTCGAACGAATATTATAAAATTGATGAAACTACGAGGGAAGAATATTTTTATAGCATACGGCACGCTTTTAATGAGAAGAGAAGCAAAATAGATTTCGACAACTATTCCGCAAATTGGATTGAAAGAGCATCGGAGACAATTTTTTTAAACAGAACATGTTATAATGGTTTATTCAGGTTAAATAAAAATGGGGCTTTTAATGTACCGTTCGGCAGATATAAAAATCCACGAATACTTGATGAAGATAATTTAAGAAATGTTTCAAAATTATTAGAAAGAGCAAAAATATTTAAGGCGGATTTTGCAGAAGTGAAAAATATAATTGACAAAGACTTCTTCATCTATTTTGATCCCCCCTACAGACCAATTAGTAAAACAGCAAGTTTTACTTCATACAGCAAATATGATTTTATAGATGCAGATCAGAAACGCCTGGCAAGACTTTTTAGAGAACTTAGCCACAATGGAAATAAACTATTGCTAAGTAACTCAGATCCTAAAAATGAAAATCCGAATGATGATTTTTTCGAAGAATTATATGGTGGATTTAACATTACTCGTATTGATGCGAATAGAATGATTAACTGTAACGCTGCGAAAAGAGGGCAAATTAAAGAACTGCTTATAACTAACTATTAGATGAAAAAGAAATATTTAACAGCCGAAGAATTGTTACAACTACCTGAAACCAAGGTGATTCTAGAATCTTATGGCGACGAGGTTATGATTAAAAATAAAATTAGAATAGATTTGGCTAAAACTAGAAGATACAAGCCCAATGTTTATTACCATGCTACTGGTGGCTGTGGTGAACCAGGTGTTGGTAGGGGAATGTATCTAGGCAGGGACAAAAAGGCGCTTAATAATTTTTATAACTGTGATGGTGTTGTTGGTGAGGTAATAGAATATTCTGGAAATCCCAAATTTCTTGATCTCACAATTCAATCCACTTATGATAATTTTGAAAAAGAAGCTATCTCCCTATTTGGCAAAAAAATTCATAACGAACACATTCAATTACTAACTCTTAAGAAAGGATTTGATGGTATAAGATATTATGATCCCATCGCAACGGGGGAGGAATTTGTTTTATACAATCCAAAAAAAATAAGTTTAATTAGAAAAACTAAAAATCGAAATATTATAAACTCAATAAGTTTATGAGTGTATTATGGAAAGAAACGAAGCTATAAATAAAATAAAAAATATTATTGGTGAAGATTTAAGAACCCTTGCAAACGAGTATAATATAACTATCTTTAAAAATGGCAAAAAGAATAAGGGTTGGGCCGGGCATGTTATTGAAAGATACTTAGGGCTTCCAATAAACAGTGCTCAATCACCAAACTTTGGATCATGGGAATTAAAAACTATTTGTTTAAAATATCTTAAAAACAGGGTGTTGACCGTTAAGGAAACAATGGCTATCACAATGATAGATCCTTACAATGTTGAGAGAACAGAATTTGAAGATAGTCACTTGTTAGCAAAAATGAAAAAAATTGTTATTGTGGCAAGAATCTGGCAGAGTCAACAAGAAAAATCATCGATCCTTTACGCTACAACAACTTTTGACTTGGGAAATTCAGAATTGTACAATCAAATAAAAGCTGATTACGATTTAGTTCGACAAACGATAATTACAAAAGGATTTTCAAGCCTAACAGGTAAAATGGGAACATATGTTCAACCTAGAACTAAAGGTGCCGGTCACGGTAGCACATCTCGTGCTTTTTATGCTAGAGTTCCATTTCTAATGAAATCTATTTTTCCTAATCTTAAGTAAAAATGTGAAAAAAATTCGCTTAATTAAAAAACCTTTGAAAAAAGATATAATGATTGTTGAAGAAACAAAGCAGGATTATACTGTTTTGAACCCTACAACTTTCAATCCGGAAATTACCACAGCATGGTCTTTTCCCGAAAGAGGAAATTGGGCGACTCATAACCCAAAGTATCGCGGTAATTTTGCACCACAAATAGCACGTAATCTGATTCTGCAATACACTAAGGAAAACGAATTACTTTTAGATCCTATGGTTGGTTCTGGAACAACACTCATTGAAGCAAAGTTGCTTAATAGAAATGCATACGGGATAGACATAAATCCCAATGCAGTAGAACTGTGTAAAAAGGCACTTAACTTTAAATTCAAAAACACTACAGTCCAAAAAGTATTTCAAGGAGATTGCAGAGATTTATCCAAATATGATGATGATTCATTCGATTTTATTTTGACCCATCCTCCATATTTGAACATTGTACAATACTCAAAGGGAACAATCAATGGGGACTTATCAAATATCAGCAGCATTCCCAAATTCTTTGATGAAATAGAAATTATTGCCAAGGAATTATTCAGGGTATTAAAGGAAAACCATTTTTGTGCAATTCTTATTGGTGATACACGAAAAGCTCAACATTATGTTCCCCTTTCCTATTACTTGCTAGAAAGGTTTTTGTGTGTTGGTTTTGCTCTCAAAGAGGAAATAATTAAAGCACAGCACAATTGTGTGTTTTCAAAAAAGTGGGAAACTCAAGCAAAAAAATTCGGGTTCTATCTTATTATGCACGAACACCTTTTTGTATTCAGAAAACCTAAAAAGGATGAGGACCTAAGTAGAATTAAATTTAGTTTAGCTAAAAAAAACTGATACCGAGAGTATGCTCTGCAAATCTGTGTCAATAAAATTTGCATAATTCTCCCGACAAGCGTCTCACCCTACATTCCTCATTCTATACCCTACGCCTGCTTCTGTAACAATATATTCAGGTTTGGAGTAGTCGTCTTCTATCTTTTTTCTTAACTGTCCGATAAATACTCTTAGATACTGTGAGTTCTCAACTGAACTTGGTCCCCAAATTTCTTTTAGTATGTAGCTGTGAGTAAGTACTTTGCCAACATTCTTTGCAAGCAGTACAAGTAAAAGATACTCGGTATTTGTAAGCTTAATTTCCTCTTTTTCTTTTGTAACAATGCGCGCGGCAAAATCAATTGAAAGATTTCCATTTGTAAATTTGCTTCCGTCATCCGATTGCTGAGTCCGGCGAATGTTAGCACGTATTCTCGCAAGCAGCTCAGAAGTATTGAACGGTTTAGTGAGATAATCATCTGCACCTAAATCCAATGCTTTCACAATATCTTCTTCAGAATTTCGAACTGAAAGAATAATGACGGGAACAGCAGTCCATGTGCGCAATTCTTTTATCACGCTAAAGCCGTCTCTGTCCGGCAACCCTAAATCAAGTATTACTAATTGCGGATGAGAAGTCGCAACATGTACAATTCCATCCTTGCCATTTTCAGCTTCAATTACTTTGTATTCTTCAGCTTCGAGAGCTATTGATAGAATTTTACGGATCTGAGTTTCGTCATCAATTATTACGATTGTGTTTTTAATATTCATGTTGTTTTGTATTTCACTACTGTTCAAACAAATTGAAAAAACGAAAATATCTTTTCATCATTAGAAAACTCATCCCAACCCTGTCTCAAAAGTAATTTTCACTGTCACACTGAGCGTGTCGAAGTGTGATTATAATCCAAGTTGCCAGTCTTCGACAAGCTCTGACTGACAATTTACACCTTATGAGTCTGCCTCATTAGAAGAAGTTCCTTTTATTATGGCCAGATATTTTGCCTTCACTATTTCATCGGAAGAGTAATTGTGATTATTGCACCGCCGGTATTGCGGTTCATTGCTGTAATTGTGCCGCCGTGAGCTTCTATGAATCCTTTGCTGATTGATAATCCCAATCCCGTTCCTCCAGTTTTTGTTCCGGGAATTCTATAAAATTTATTGAATAATTTACTCAAAACTTCATCAGGAAATCCTGTGCCGTTATCGGAAATGTTTATAACGCATTGCTGATTCTGATGAACTGCTTCGACCACGATTTCACTTCCTGCGGGAGAATATAAAATGGAATTATGAATGATATTAATCAGCGCTTGTTCCAGCAGAACATAATCAAACTTAAATACAATATCCTCAGAAATCCTAACCGAAATTTTATGATTGGCGGATTCATCCTTCAGCCGCTTAATTGAAGCATGAATTAAATCAGCCGTGGAATGCCAATCCAATTTTAGTTTTAGGTTTCCGGATTCAAGCCGCGCCATATCAAGCAGATTTTCTACTAAGCGATGAAGTCTGTCGGCGGCAATGTTTATCTCGCTCATGAATTTTTGCAGTATGCTTTTATTCTCAAATATTTTTTCATCCTTGAATGAACTGACCGCTCCGATTATCGTAGTGATCGGAGTTTTTAATTCATGCGAAATAGAATTAAAGAGAGTTTTATACAGCTTCTCAGATTCGGTTGACAGCATAGTTTGCTTGGCTAGTTCATTTAAGTATTCTCTTTCAATAGCGTTTGTAATCTGTGAGATGAAACTATTTAGCAGTTCTTCCTGATCAAAAGACGGCGGAAGGTCACTTGCCGCACTTACTCCAATTACACCTAAAACGCCGCTTTTACTATCCAGAGGATAATATGTTGCCTCGGCATTTGGAAGCGTGTTGGTGAATCTGCCGACTTTCTGCTTATTGACAAAACAGTGCTGAGCATAAGCCCACTCAGCATCATTAAAAATAAATGAGCTTGATGCATGCGGTTTTGCTTTTAGCTTTTTCGCGGATTCAAAGAAAATCAAAACAACTCCGGCATTAAAAACGGTTTCTATTTCTTTTATCGCTGCGTCTGCTACATCGTTCAAACTGCCTGCTGCCGACAGTTTTTTGGAAAGGTTATAAAGTAAATTAGTTTTTTCTTCCCGCTGCCGTAATAATTTTTGCTGAATTCTGATTTTTGATGACAAAGTACCCGTAACTGAAGCAACAATAAAGTACATTACAAACATTAAGGCGTCCTCGGGTTTTGAAATATGAAAAGTAAAATGCGGGGGGATGAAAAAGTAATTCCAGCTTAAAGCACTAATCAATGCAGTGAACAGAACAGGCCCGATACCGAAATTGGCAAGCGGTAAAATTGCCACAACCAGCAGAAACAATAACGAAACTGTTTGATATCCAATTTGACTTTGGAAATAATAGGAAAGAACGCCAACTAAATAAATTATTATTGCGGCAATAAAGTATTTTGAAATGCTTGAATGTGAGGCGGCCTTAACATCGAACAGCAGTTCTTTTTCCTCATTTCTTTCGCCGCCCAAAACGTAAACATCAATATCATCGCTTTTCTTGATAAGATTTTTAATAAAATCATTTTTTGGAAAAAGTCTTTGAAGCTTCGACTTTCTTGATTTACCAACGACAATTTGTGTAACATTATTTTCTCTGGCAATTCTCATTACAGCGTCAATCACATTCATGTCCTGAGTTACAACAAGTTCGCCGCCAAGTTCTTTAACAAGATTAAAATTTTGCGTGAGAATTTTTTTATTATTTTCTGAAATCTTTTGATCGGTTTCTACGTACACGGCTATCCATGATGATTCCATTGAGTAAGCCAATCTGCGTGTCCAGCGAATTAAATTCGACGAATAAGGGCTGGGTCCAATTGCGCACATTAATCTTTGTCCGGATTTCCAAACCTCATAAATATTTTTTTCATTTTTATAAGTACGCAGATCCTTATCAACCCTTTCGGCTGTAATTCGAAGAGACATTTCGCGTAATGCTGTAAGATTTCCTTTTCTAAAAAAGTTTTGGATTGCCTGCTTTGAACTTTCGCCGGTATAAACCTTTCCTTCTGCCAGCCGTTGAATCAGCTTGTCGGGCGTTATATCAACAAGCTCTATTTCATCTGTTTGATCAAGGATAGAATCGGGTACTGTTTCTCTGATGGTTGTGCCTGTAATTTGCTTTACGGTTTCTGCGCGGCTTTCAAGATGCTGAACGTTTAGAGTTGTGTAAACATCTATCCCGTTCTGCAATATTTCAATAACATCCTGATATCTTTTAACATTTCTGCTTCCAGGAATATTTGTGTGAGCGAGTTCATCAATCAATACAAGAGCAGGTTTGAGTTTGAGAATAGCATCAATATCAAACTCCTTAAATATAGTTTCGCGGTAAGTAAGTTCCTTCAACGGAACTTTTTCTAATCCCTCAAGAAGCTCTTCCGTATCCGATCGCTTGTGTGTTTCAACTATTCCGATAACAACATAAATTCCATCCGCTTTTGCTTTATGAGCAGCTTTAAGCATTGCATACGTTTTTCCTACTCCCGCACACATTCCAAAAAATATTTTGAGTTTGCCTTTAGTGCTTCTTATTTCATCCTGTTTCAAGTGATTTAGCAGCATGTCAGGATCTGGACGAGTTGTTTCTAATTGGTCGTTCATTTTTTATCTCGCTTTTTTGCTGTTAGTAAATCCAGCTTGATATTGAGCTTAAGAACGTTTACTGCCTCATTACCTAAAAATCCGAATTGCGGATATTCAGTTAGTGAATCGACGATTTTATAAATTTTATTCGTTTGAATTTTATTTAGTGATCTTGCTTTTGCTATTCTAAAAACTTGGAGATATGCAGCTTGTTTTGAAATATGAGGATCAACTCCGCTGGCAGAAGCAAATAACATTTCAGCAGAAACTTCTTTAGCAGGATCTAGCCCGTTTGTTAGAAGGAAATTACTTTTCCTTTCATTGAATTGTTCATGAAGCAGCTTGCTTGTAAGGCCTAGATTGCTGGCGCCGGAAGGTATTGGATTATAATTAATAGCTGAAGGACGGGAATGAAAGTAGGTGCTGTCAGTGAAATTTTGTCCAAGTAGAAAAGAACCTCTAACTTTACCATCCTTGATGTATAGAGATCCGTTAGCTTTGTCGCTAAAAAATATTTGCCCAATAGCAGTAATGAATAAAGGATAAATTATCCCGGTAAGGATTGTCATCAGCAAAAGCATTTTAAGCGAACGAACAATTTCTTTTTTCATGATTTAAGAGAATTTAATAAATATTTTTATTTATAATTTTTTTAATAACCCCGACATTTTCCCACAGGGATGGCCAAGCCAATGTCGGGGGTTTAAATTAAATCTACATACTTGGGCTTTAGCCCAAATTAGATTAAAATGTGGCTAAGGCCAATTTGTTTTGAGAGATACTTTTCCACGACCTGAAGGTCATGGCTATTAAAAATTTTCATATTAAATTCAGTGTTATGATTAGCATATCAATCAATTTTATTCCGAAAAAAGGAATGATCAACCCCCCAACACCATAAACCAGTATATTGCGTTTGAGAACTGCTGCCGCCCCTTCCGGACGATACTTTATTCCCTTTAACGCCAAAGGTATCAATGCAATAATTATTAATGCGTTGAATATTACCGCACTTAAAATTGCGCTTTGCGGCGAAGCCAATTTCATAATATTAAGTGCTGATAAGGGACCATTCAAAGATGCTGACGCAAATAATGAAACGGCGATTGCAGGAATAATTGCAAAATATTTTGCCACATCGTTTGCAATACTGAAAGTTGTTAAAGCACCGCGAGTCATTAATAATTGTTTTCCTATCTCAACAACTTCAATCAGCTTTGTTGGGCTGCTGTCTAAGTCGATCATGTTTCCTGCTTCGCGGGCAGCTTGAGTTCCGGTATTCATGGCGATTCCAACATCTGCCTGAGCAAGCGCGGGCGCATCGTTTGTACCATCTCCAATCATCCCAATCATTCTTCCTTTGGTTTGTTCATCGCGTATTCGTTTCAACTTATCTTCAGGTTTTGCTTCGGCAATAAAATCATCAACACCCGCTTCCCCTGCAATAGCTGTTGCCGTTAATTGATTATCACCGGTGATCATTATGCTTCTTATACCCATCTTTCGGAGCTGTACAAATCGTTCTTTAATTCCCTCCTTAACAACATCTTTTAGCTGGATCAAGCCAAGGATTTTTTTATTCTCTGCAACTACAAGCGGAGTTCCTCCGGCAAGAGCAATGTCAACCCCCATCATCTGTGTAAATAGAAAATCAGATTGCGAATTTAGATTTACATTGGTTTCATCGGAAATATATTTTTTAATTGCCTCGAGCGAACCTTTACGGATTATTCTTTTTGGTAATCCATCAGCTGCATTTAAATTAACACCGCTCATCTGTGTTTTTGCGCTGAAAGGAATAAACTGAGCATTAAGTTCTTTAATTTGTCTTTCACGTATTCCAAAATTTTCTTTTGCTAGCACCACAATCGATCTTCCTTCGGGTGTTTCGTCAGACAAAGATGCAAGCTGTGCCGCATCCGCCAAATACTCTTCTGTAATTCCAAAAGCCGGAATAAATTCTGTTGCCATCCTGTTTCCAAGAGTTATTGTTCCCGTTTTATCAAGAAGAAGAACATCAATATCACCAGCAGCTTCTACGGCTCTGCCGCTCATTGCAATTACATTGTGCTTGAGAAGTCGATTCATTCCGCTGATTCCAATTGCGCTCAGCAATCCGCCAATAGTTGTGGGGATAAGGCACACCAGCAATGAGATTAATACAGTGATTGATACAAAACTAACATCCTGTGCTAGTGTGATGTAGAAATAATTAAAGAAATATTTCAGCGTTACTACAACAACCAGAAAAACGAGCGTCAATCCGGAAAGTAAAATGGATAAAGCAATTTCGTTTGGAGTTTTTTTCCTCTTGGCACCTTCGACAAGAGCGATCATTCTATCAATGTATGTTTCTCCGGGATTAGAGCTGATTTTTATAATAATTTTATCACTTAGAACTTTTGTCCCACCTGTCACTGCGCTTCTATCGCCGCCGCTTTCTCTTATAACCGGAGCCGATTCACCTGTAATTGCAGATTCGTCAACGCTTGCAACACCTTCAATAACTTCTCCATCAGCTGGGATTAAATCTCCTGCTTCACAGATAACTAAATCACCAGCTCTTAATTCAACGGCCGACACTTTAATTTCTTTACCGTTTATTATTTTCCTAGCAATTGTAGTTGTCCTGGTTTTTCTAAGATTTTCAGTTTGGGCTTTCCCTCTTCCTTCGGCAATTGCTTCAGCAAAATTTGCAAACAAAACTGTGAACCAAAGCCACATTGTTATTTGAAAGTCAAAGTGATTAAAATTACCTTCTGCTGCATCCGCTAGAAAGATTGCGGTGGTCATTGCGGCACCAATGCCAACAATAAACATTACTGGATTCTTCATTAAGTAAAAGGGATTGAGCTTCTTAAAAGAATCCTTAATAGCCGTCAGAATAATATTCTTGTCGAATAACGATATTTCATAATCCTTTGTGCTCATAATTATTATTTCTTAAAAATTAATTCTGTATTGCATTAAAAAATGTTCGAGAATTGGACCAAGTGAAAGAACAGGAAAGAAATTAAGTGCCCCCACAATCATAATAATTGAAAACAGAAGGAATGCAAATAACAAATTGTCCGTAGCGAATGTACCTGTTGTAACCGGCGAAATATTTTTCTTAACAAGATTGCCTGCGATAGCAAGAACTGGAAGAATCACACCATATCTTCCTATCAGCATTGCTAGTCCAATAAATATGTTATAGAAATTTGTGTTAGTACTCAGCCCTGCAAATGCACTTCCATTATTTGCAGCTCCTGAAGAAAAAGCATAAAGTATTTCCGATAAACCATGGGGACCTTTGTTTAGCGAACTTGATAAACCGGTTTGTGTTGTTGCACCAACTGCAGTTAATGTTAACATTGCAATACTTGGCAGCAAAATCCCAATCATAGCCCACTTAATTTCATAGCTCTCTATTTTTTTACCAAAGTATTCAGGAGTTCTGCCGACCATCAAGCCCGCGATGAAAACTGTGATAAGAATAAACAGAAACATTCCGTACAAACCCGAACCAACGCCTCCAAAAATTATTTCACCAAGATGCATGTTCAGCAGAACAATTAATCCGGCGATTGGTGAAAGCGAGCTGTGCATCGAATTTACAGATCCGTTTGAGGCAGCTGTTGTCGCTGTTGACCAAAGCACGCTGTTGAAAATTCCAAAACGAGTTTCCTTTCCTTCCATCAGCTGATTTGCCGCAAATGTCGAACTCGATGAAACTTCCGACCAATATGAGATGACAACCCCGCATATAAACATTAATAGCATTACTCCGAATAATGCCCAAGCATGTTTCTTTGATCCAAGCATTCTACCGAAAGTAAAAACTAGTGCTCCAGGAATGAGCAGTATGGATAAGACTTGAATGAAATTTGAAAGCGGGCTTGAATTCTCAAAAGGGAATGCACTATTTACTCCAAAAAATCCGCCGCCGTTTGTTCCAAGCTGTTTGATTGCAATTTGAGAAGCAGCAGGACCCAATGGGATGGTTTGAGTTTCACCTTGAATTGTTATAGCAGCAACATTCGAATCAAAAGACTGAACTACTCCCTGACTAACTAATAAGACAGCAACTATTATGGATAATGGTAAAAGCACATAGAGTATTGAACGCGTTAAATCCACCCAATAGTTACCAATGGTACTCTCTTTTCTTCTTGCAATTCCTCTAACAACAGCTAACAATACTGCAATTCCAACAGCCGGACTAATAAAATTCTGCACTGCTAAGCCAAGCATCTGAACAAAGTTACTTAACGTAACCTCACCTGAGTACGATTGCCAATTTGTGTTGGTCACAAAACTTATAGCTGTATTCAGAGCAAGAAAGAATTCGACATTTGGTAGATGCTGCGGATTAAGGGGCAGATATATTTGAGTTAGCTGCATTACTAACAAAACGAGAATTCCAATAATATTTGAGACCAGGAGGGCAGAAGCATATCTCTTCCAGCTCATTTCATGGTTTGCATCAACCTTTAATAATGAGTAAATAAACTTTTCAGTTTTAGAAAGAAAAAAACTTAGTACGTTTTTTTCTCCATTTAATCCATTATAGAAAAAATTTCCTAGCAGCACAGAGAGCGATATGAGTACTGCAAGAAATAAACTGAATTGAATAAAATCTAATAAGTAATCCATTTGTTTATATCCTCTTTAAAACTTTTCTGGTTTAAATAGAGAATTAACCAGATACACAAAAACTGCTATCGAAATGACTAACGAAATTGTTTCAAACATATGATTGCTTCTTTTATTGTGAGTGCAATATAGAGCAGAAGTTATAAAGTTGCTGTTAAAAGGTGAGTGGAGAGTATAAAGTTTTTATAAAGGACGTCTATTTAAGCACGCTTTTCTTCCCATCTACGATTTTACTAATTTCTTTCACCAGCAATGGAAACGCCGGTTCAGTCATTCCGTGATCGTAACCATCTAATTTATAAAGCTTTGTTTTTGTATAACCAGCGACTTTCATCATTTTCATCAAGTACGCATTTTCTTCATAACTGCCAAGCATTTCTGATTCATGGTCTCCAGTAATTAAGATTAATGGCGGGACATCCGAAAGGACTGATAAAGCTGAGCTAAGTCATCTATAATCGGCTGGGTTCGTGGAATTCCTCTCTCTTTGCGAATTGTAAAATGAATGATTGCATGTCCGCCGAAGGAAATGAATCTAGCAACTTGGTTTGCATAAATATTATAACTTTTCAAACTTGCTTTGGTACTTTATGCCCCAATCTCTGATTTTTTTAATTACAGGGATTACTTTCTTACCTTCAGCAGTTAGCGAGTATTCTACCTTTGGAGGCACGGTTGGATATACCTTTCTTTTAATCAATCCATCATTCTCCAATTCTTTTAATTGCTGAGCTAACATTTTATGAGTAACATTTCCAATACTCCGCTTTAATTCACCATATCGCCAAATTTTATCCTTAAGTCTCCACAGAATCGGCATTTTCCATTTGCCGCCAATTATGTCAAGTGCAAGTTCAACAGGATTGTTAAAACTTTTCCCGCGGAATTCAAATTTTGGCATAAAATATTTTTAGAAATGTTATGATATTCTCAATTCTTACTTGTAAGTAAGTATTCTAC
>JACAFC010000112.1 GCA_013388515.1 Ignavibacteriaceae bacterium
AAAGGATTTGGATAATTCTGGCTTAAGCCATAAGAAGTTACCCTTGTTACTTCAACAACATTTGAAAATTCATGAGTTCCATCATAATCAATCTGTTTTAGTCTGTAGAGTAATTTTCCTTCTACGCCGGAATTATCTGTAAATGTATAACTATGTTTTTCAGTTGAAGTACCAGCACCAGGCACAAAGTCAATTGCGGTAAAAGCACTATTATTAATACTTCTCTGAATTTCGAATCCGCGATTATTACTTTCAGATGAAGTTGTCCATTGCAATCTAACGTTGTTTCCAACTACGGCACCGGTGAAAGATTCCAATTCAACAGGAATGACCAAAGCAGTAAATTGGATGTTATCAAAGTAGTTTAGACTGCCGGCAGTTCTTGTAGCAGGGAAATCAGGAATTATAGTTAGTACATTAGCAGTAGTACCAATAGCTGAAGAATAATCAAATGTTAACTCTTCCCATTGATTAACTACTGTATTAGGAACGTTGTGATCAACATTTGGGGGTTCTAATTTCAAATTAAAATTAGAGATAACATTTTTGTTAACCATAACTTTAATAATACAATTGGATTCATCGATTAACATATCTGGAAAATCTGAGCACCAAACACCTGCCCAAGGATCACCATTTGCACCAACAATTAATCTGCCGCAGCTATCTGAAGTATTTATGCCTGTCTTATTTGGGTTGGGAGCAACAGCATAACTTCCGCCAGCTCCAGCTGAGAAAATATTCCAAGTCCAGTTATTACCAAGTGTTTCCCAATTGATTGTTGGGGTTCCAGTATGTACAAACTCCAAATTATCGAAATATGCTAAACTGCTGTCGGTTCTAGTATCTGGGAAATCAGGCATAATAACAACTCTATTTACAGTCTTCCCGATGTCAGCAGTTAAATCAAACTCAATTTTTTCCCATTGATTTATCAAAGTGTTCGGGACTTTTGTGTCATGGTTTAACCCTGGTCCCTCAAGTTTAATGTTAACGTTGCTGATAATGGTTTTGTACACCATAAGTGTAGGTTTGCAATTATCAGCAGTTAAAACAAAAGGTGTTACGTCAGCAAAAATACCAACCCATGGATCAGCATTTACGCGAACTTTAATGAATCCACAATTGGCGGACGTATTAATGCCACCCACTGCTGGATTAGCAACTACTGCATAATCTGTGGAATCTTGTTGAGGTCCATTTGCAAAAAGAACCCAAGGCCAATCTTGCCCAACAGTTTCCCAATCAATTGTTGCTTGAGCAAACAGCGATACTGAGAACAGAAACAAGCAAAGTACAAAAAGACGTTTCATAGTGAACTCCTTTTTGTCAGTTATTGGATATAGTTAATTAAGAGATTAAACGCTTTCATTACAATAAAGACATTTTAAAAACTTTTGCCCTTTATAAAGATTTGCATAGTTAGGATATGGAATGAAAACGTTTACATTGTAAACTAAATTTTTTAACTTAATTTGTCAAGAAATATTTTTGAAAATATTTAAAAATATTTGAAAGTGAGATGCAAATCACCATTTTAATTAACCAAAGAAATCATCTATTGGGTTATCAAATGAAAAAAATTATTTACTTATCCATTTTTATTGCTTTTTTAGCTCAAACGCTAGCAAATTCAGCTACAAATATTATAGAAAAATTTGAAAACTTATCGGATTTAAAAGAAATAGCTTCCGATGGAGCTAAAATAAAGCTGAGTATTGAAAACTTAGAGAACGGTAATTGTCTAAAACTTGAGTATGAATTTTCTGGAGCTGGTTATTGTGGTATAGAAAAAGTATTCCCCTTTCAACTTCCAACAAACTATAAATTCTCTTTTTCAATAAAAGGACATTCACCAAAGAACAACTTAGAGTTCAAATTGGTTGATAAAACTGGCGACAATGTATGGTGGAGAAACCAACGGAATTTTGATTTCCCAATAATTTGGGAGAAAATCAATATCAAAAAAAGGGATATAGAATTTGCATGGGGTCCAGTGGGCGGCGGTGAAGTAAAGAACTTCGAGCGAATTCAAATTATTATTGCAGCAGCCGAAGGAGGAAAAGGAACAATTTATATTGACGATTTAGTATTTGAAGAGATAGTACCTCCACTAAACCCAGAAGCTTTACCCACAATAAATTCTTCTGAAAGTAAAGATAAGAATTTAAACAACTTGATTGATGGAAACTTAAAAACTGTTTGGCAGAACAAAACAAAATCTGATAAACAATCTTTAACTATTGATCTTCAGTACATGAAAGAATTAGGTGGCATGGTAATTCACTGGGGTGAATCTAAGCAAGCAAGCAGTTTTAGTGTAGCGGTCTCTAATGATAGAGTTAATTGGGAAAAAGTATATTCAATTGCTAACAATTGGTTAACTCGAAACTTCATTTACATGAAAGATATTGATGCGAGATATGTTAAAATTAGCTTAGAAAAATCCAATGATAAAAATGGCTATACCATAAAGGAAATTGAGATTAAGGATCCTAAATTTTCTCAAAATTTAAATGACTTTTTCACAAATGTGGCAAGCTACTATAAAGAAGGATTGTTCCCGAAGTATTTCAGTAATAAGCAGTCATACTGGACAATTATCGGTGTTAGTGAAGATCCAAAGGAAGCAATGATAAATGAACAAGGTGCAATCGAAATTGATAAATCATCTTTCTCCATCGAACCATTTATCCAAATTGATAACAAACTAATAACCTGGAGTGATGTTAAATTATCGCAGCACCTTGAGAAAGAATACATACCAATTCCTTCGGTTCAATGGCAATCCCAGAAAATAAATTTAGAAATTAAAGCTTTAGCTTTCGGTGAGCCAAATAAATCAGATTTGCTTGTTAAATACACGCTTACTAATACAACCAAGAAAGTTTTAGCAGGAAAATTTTTACTAGCAATCAGACCTTATCAAGTAAATCCAAAGTGGCAATTTTTAAATAACGAGGGAGGAATTTCAAAGATTAAGGAAATATCGTATGATAATTATTTAATAAAGATTAACAAAAACAAAGTTGTTGTTCCATTGACTCAACCAGATGATTTTGGCGTAACCAAATTCTCTGAAGGGGAAATAATTGACTATCTAAGCAAAAATGTTTTTCCTCAAAACCAAACTGTTGAAGATAAGTTCGGATTTGCCTCTGGTTGTATGAGTTATAACTTAACACTTGGTCCGGGCAAAACTGAAGAATATATTATTAAAATTCCATTTCATGATTCCGATATCAAACCCATTCTAGAATCTGCCCAGCAGCCAAGCAAATTCTTCGCTAAAAATCTGGCCGATCAAATTGCTTTCTGGGAGGAAAAGCTTGATAAAATTAAAATCAATCTACCCTCCATTGGCGATAAAGTAATTAAAACCATGAGGACATATTTAGGTTATATTCTAATAAACAAGGATGGGCCTTCTATACAACCTGGCTCTAGAAGTTATGAGCGATCATGGATAAGAGATGGAGCATTAACATCCAGCGCTCTCCTCCGATTAGGATTGAAAGACGAAGTTAGAACTTATCTGGAATGGTTTTCTCAATATCAATTTCCAACTGGAAAAATTCCATGTGTAGTTGATAAGAGAGGAGCAGACCCAACCCCCGAAAATGATAGTCATGGTCAATACATTTTTGCATTATTACAATACTTTAAGTTCACCAAAGACACATTATTCCTAAAAGAAAAACTTCAAAATGTTATTGGAGCTGTTAATTATATAGAGTTTTTAACTAATCAAAGAAAAACTGATCAGTATAAAAAACCAGACTCAACAGTTTTTTGGGGGCTTATGCCTGAATCAATAAGTCATGAAGGTTATTCTGCTAAACCAATGCATTCGTACTGGGATGATTTTTTTACGATTAGAGGATTGAGAGATGCTGTGGAAATTGCCTTAATTTTAAATGAAAAAGAATTGGCACACAGATTTGAAAAATTAAGGGATGAGTTTGGAACAGACTTGCTTAATTCGATTAACTTAGCAATAAAAAATCACAACATTGATTACATACCTGGTTGCGCTGAGCTTGGAGATTTTGATGCGACTTCCACAACTATTGCTTTATTCCCATGTAATGAGCAAAAACTGCTGCCACAAAAAGAGTTAATCAATACATTCGAAAAATATTATCAGTTTTGCTTGAATAGAATCTCATCAAAAGCTGACTGGATAAACTACACACCATATGAATTGAGAACCGTTGGTTCATTCGTTTATTTAAACCAAAGAGATAGAGCTCATAAACTACTGGATTTTTTCTTTGACGATCAAAGACCATCAGCTTGGAATCATTGGGCTGAAGTTGTTTGGAAAAATATTGACGAACCCAGATTTATTGGAGATATGCCGCATACTTGGGTTGGTTCTGATTATATTAATTCAATAAGGTCCATGTTCGTTTACGAAGATGATCTTGATTCATCTTTAGTGCTTGGAGCCGGATTAAAAATGGAATGGATTGATTCCGATGAAGGAGTAATTGTTGCAAATTTACCAACTTACTACGGTAGTCTAAGTTATTCAATCAAAAAGGAATTGGGAGCGTATATTGTATCAGTATCAGGAGATATAAAATTTCCCCGAAACAATATCGTTTTCAAGAATTTTAAGAAAGAAAAACCTAGTAAGGTTTTTGTAGATGGAATTGAGTACAGCAATTATAATACTGACGAAATTGTAATAGACCATACACCGTCAACTTTAAGAATTGAATATTAAATAAAAAGTGCTCAACAGGATTTTAATTTCTACACATGATTAATCTGAAAGATGTCCTAAGTAAAGAAAAGATTTCAATTGTAATAACAGATTCCGGATTAGGCGGCATTTCGGTTTGTGCCGGCATTGAAGAAAAACTAAGAGAAAACAATCATTTCAAAGAAGTAAATTTGATTTTTTTTAATGCACTTCCGCAAAAAGGAGCCGGGTACAATTCAATGCCGAACCTTGAAACCAAAGCTGAGGTTTTCAATAAGGCATTGTTTAGCATGGTTGAGAATTACTCTCCCGACTTGATTCTAATTGCATGCAATACTCTTTCGGTTGTGTTCCCTTTTACTGAATTTTCCAAAATATCTAAAACACCTGTTCTTGGAATTGTGGATTTTGGAGTTCAGATGATTTTGGAAGAATTAAAGAAAAATCAGAATCAGACAGTGATGATCCTTGGAACACAAACCACAATATCATCTCAAGTACACAAAAACATGCTGAAAAATAACTTTGTAAAAGAGGATCAAATTGTTACTCAAGCTATACCAAATTTAGAAAGTGAAATTCAAAAATCTTCTGATAGCATCGAGGTGAAACGATTAATCGAAGCTAATTTAATTGACGCAATCAATAAATCACATAATACTAATGAACCAATTACTGCGGCACTTTGCTGCACACATTACGGATTTTGTAAAAATACTTTTCAATCTGCATTTGAAAAACTTACTAATAGAGAGGTTACAATATTAAATCCTAATGAATTGATGATAAATTCAATTACTGGGGAGTATAACAGAAACAGATTTGCATCTGCCATTATTCAAATTAAAGTAGTTTCACGTGCAGTTATTGAGGATGATGAAAAAAATTGCGTAGCAAAATTAGTATCAGAATATGCTCCGCAAACAGCATTTGCTCTTTTAAATTATAAATTGAACCCTAATCTCTTTGATTTTCATGCTGCACGAGGGTTTTCATAAACTGATGTGATCTTTCAAATAGATTCGATTTCTTCTAATTACTTTTTAAATAAAATTTATTACATTGTTAATAGGTAGTTTTACTGCTAATCAATTTTTACTGGTTTTATAGAAAAAAATTAAAAACTATAAGCTAGGTTCATATTGCTTCAAAAGTTTTCTTGCCAAATTGCACACTATTTAATATCAGTATTGTAGGTTAATAACATTCAAAATATTTGGAGGTGTTATGAACTTTAAAAGTAATTCCCGCCGAAAGGATAGATTACTTAAAGATCAGCGTAAAGATGCATATTTAGACCAGTTCTCCACCAGGGAATCTTCAGTGTGTGCCAAATGTAATGCAGTTTATACAAACGGCAGATGGACATGGAAAACGTCCGAACAAACTACCACCAGAACAACTTGTCCAGCATGCCGTAGAATAAGCGACAATTATCCGGCTGGCTACATCGAAATCAAGGGAAATTTTTTTGTACAACATTCAAATGATATTTTAAATCTGGTAAATAATGTAGAACGCCAAGAGAAATCCGATCGCCCACTTGAAAGAATAATTGCTATTCAAGAAAGTAAAAGTAAAACTGTAATCACAACTACAGGAATTCATATTGCTAGGAGAATAGGCGAAGCATTATCTCGTTCATACCAAGGAACTTTTGATTTTCAGTATGCAGATGGAGAAAAAAGCATAAGAGTTTTTTGGGAAAGGGAGTAAAAATGTGCTAAAAGATTACACAAATTAATTATTTATTATTGCTCTTATGTGTTTGTATGTTAATTCTGAGTGTAAATGAAGAAACAACACTTTTTCATTTTTTGCAGCACTGTTTTGAATTATTCATTTGAAAAATCTGTTGAATAAATAAAAATTACGCCTTAGGATGAGAAATGAAGAGACTAACCATATTATTTGTGCTAATTGCTATTATTTCAGGGTGCAGTGAATCTACATCGCAAAAACAAAAAGAAGAAAATGCAGTTATGGATGATAAAAATCATTTGAATACTGATTTAGCAACATTTGGCTCGGGTTGCTTTTGGTGTACCGAGGCCATTTTTGAACGGGTAAAAGGTGTGGTGAAAGTCGTATCAGGATATGCAGGTGGCAAAACTGTAAATCCATCTTATGAGCAAGTATGTACAGGTAATACCGGACATGCTGAAGTTGCACAAATCACATTCGATTCTGCTATAGTTTCCTTTGATGAACTTCTAGAGATTTTCTGGAAGACTCACGACCCGACGACATTAAATAGGCAGGGTGCTGATGTAGGAACGCAATATCGTTCGGTAATTTTTTATCATAACCCAGAACAAAAAATCAAGGCTGAGACCTATAAGTTTGAACTAAGCAAAGCTGAGATTTGGAAAGATCCAATTGTTACTGAAATTGTTCCTTACACCAATTTTTATCCTGCAGAGAAATACCATCAAAATTATTACGAACAAAATCCGAATCAAGGATATTGCTCTTTTGTAATTACACCTAAGATTGAGAAATTCGAAAAGATCTTTAAAGCGAAGCTGAAAAGTAATATAAAATAAGAGCCGAACTGCATATAAATCTAAATGTTAGTGTTCTTGTCCAAAGGATTTTTCACCAGCAGTAATTTCTAATGCTAACCGATTCTGCTCTGGAGGCAAAGGGCATGTAGCAAATTTTGTAAATACACAAGGCGGATTGTATGATTTATTAAAATCAAGGATTACCTTTCCAGCCGAATCAGGTTTATCTGCATATAGAAATCTTCCAGCACCGTAGGTTGTTTCTCCATTTGTTTCATCTGCAAATATTATAAACAATTTTTCCCCGCTGTCTAGAGGATCAAGAACATATTCCTTGTTTTTATACTTAAACAATAATTTCCCCGGCACAATTTCTTCATCAGAAGAACCTAGAACATTTGGAACCAAAATTTTTTTTGGCGGATTATAAGCAACGAATTCGGCCTCGATTCTCCAATCGATGTTTACCGGAAATCTTTCGATTCCTTGAAATTCTTTTAATAATTGAGATTCTAAATCCCTTAGTCGTATTCCGTATTTCTCCCCTCGCTTAATCAAAAACCATCTAAGCGCCCCTAAGCTAAATATTGTAGGATTTCCCGAAAGATCATGCTGCATGTTTTGCCGAGTAACTAAAACAGAATCACACAAAACTTCAGATCCAGAAAAAATATCAATGGTTACAGTAGAATCAATTAAAGTAATTTTACCAATATGTTTAGGTGCTGTTTCAGGAAAAACTATATCATTATCATTTGCACTTCCAAATTTGTTTTCTCCTTGCTTAAGCCAGTACAAGCCTGCTAGGTTAAGCCATCCATTCTCCTTCTTTAAATTTTCAATCCTTTTAGTATGCCACTGTTCAACTTCATTAATGTATTGGGGATCTGCATTTTGTTCGTACTTTTCAGAACATCCTGCTAAAAAGAGAAGAGTTGCTATTATAATTGTTCTGTTGATAACCATTTTAAATCTCGTTTTTTTTGCTGTAAACTAAATAATTGATATAGATTGATTTGTAAACTTGAAATTATTCATCATTTCATCAAGGTTTTCATATACTTTTACTTTGCATTCCACTAATTTGGATTTACTTTGATGGCCGCTGGCAATTAACACACAATCAGCTCCAATTTCACGTGCTACTTCAAAATCATGAACAGTATCTCCAACCAAAAGTACTTCACCCTTCTCATGATTCAATTTTTCCATCAGCTCTTTTCCAAGATCAACTTTGCTTGTAGCATATATATGATCCAGTCCATTTAAGTAAGTAAAATATTTGCTTAGTTGAAAGTGATTTACTAATTCCAAAAGTGTGTCTTGTTTATATGCTGAAAGTATGGATTGTTCTACGCCGCTGCTAAAAATTTTTTGAAGATATTTTTCTGCATTGTGAAACAACCTTGCCTCCAACCGCCGATTTTGATACTCATCCATCCATTCTTTGCCTAATATTTCAAATGAATATTTTTCCAAATCCAAACCAGCTTTTGCATAGTAATCCTTTACTGGGAACGTAAATATTTCTCTATACTTGGTTATAGTTATAGGATTCAATTCATTACGAAGTAACAGTCCATTTAGAACATCCAGGCACAATTCAACATCATTGAATAAGGTTCCGTTCCAATCCCAAATAATGTGTTTATAGTGGTTATTCATGAATAAAGTTTTAGTGCACGATAGAGATAAAACAATTCAGATTGTTTATATGCTAAACCAAATTTATCCTAAAAATTATTCTCAACAAAAATTAATATAAAATAAAAACGGGCATTAAAGCCCGTTTAAATTACACTTTTTGCCAGGAAATAATTTACCTTACTTCTTTATCATCAATTTTGTTATAAAGTATGTTAAGTTCATCTTCACTTTCAGCTTTGTTAAGCTTACTGTTAAAATCGTCATTCAACCGGATACTATTTTCGAATAATTCTTCGCTCAAATCAAAATTTTCTAAGTCGCCTTGGATCATTCCTTTTATTTTATATATATCGGCTATAGATAAAGTATCATTTATTTTGTATGAAATCTCCATTGCTTTATCAGTAAACACTTCAGCAAGTGCGCTGTTTTTCAGTTTTGTATAAATAAATGCTTTACCTATGTATCCAATTGCACAATTGGATAAATAACCGTTTTCTAATGAAATCGAAATGCTTTGATTAAATTCCTCAAGAGCTGACTGATATTCACCCATTTTTGTAAAGAGCATTCCAATGTTGTGCCTTACTCGCGCGATGCGTCGTGCATCATTTAGCTTTTCATATTTTTGCAGAGCATTCTTGTAGTTCCATATTGCCTTTCCATTGTCCCCGCTTATGTTATAAAGAATACCAAGATTAACTTCAAACATTGCTCTTAAACTAATATTGTCACTGTCAGCTAAGAAAGCAAGTCCTGTTTCAAGATGTGTTAATGATTTTTGGATATCTCCCTGTTCACCATAAATTGTTGCCAGCATATTCTCGCATTTTGCAAATCCCTCTTTATCCTTCAGCTTCGAATAAATTTTATAACTGGTGCTAACTTCCTTCTGGCTTTGATCCCAATATGCTTGCGACCATGCAATGCGTGCCAACGAAAGATGTGCTTCGGCAAGATATTTTAGTAATTTATCATCACTTTCACATTTTGCTATTACATCTTGACTCAGTTCCGTAGCAATACTCACTTCACCGCTAAATGTTGTTAAATGAGCCAATTCTAGAAGCAGAGCAAGAAAACTTTCTTTTGTTAGTTTCTGTTCAGCGAAAGTTGTTAAGTGGTTGATAACTTCACGCTCTTTTATGCCTATTGGTATTTTTGCACTTAACTGCGATTCATCTATTTTATTTAATTTTATCTCCGTTTTATCTTCAAGTTTGACCGAGTCAAAAATATTATGATAAAACTTTGCAATTTCATTTTTATCAAAATATTGGCTTAATATTCCAACTAGCTCTTTATTTAAACTCATTTTAATTTATCTTTCTTTATTATAAGATGCATTAATATCATGTATTATGAACTTAAATCGAATTTTCAAGCATTTCTTCCAGTTTTTGTATGCTTTCACTGGCATTAGCTTCTCGATAATACTTTAAAGAACGAAGCAGATATTCCTCCTTCTTATCAGTAATTGACAATAACTCATACAGTTTACCAAGCTGAAGACATGTTTCAGCCATATTCAAAATATTTTTTAGTTTCTCATTTAACGTTAAGCTCGTAAGAAGGTAATTCTCTGCCTTCTCATAATTTTTAAATTGTATCTCAATACTGCTTCTCGTTCTGTAAACATCAGCTATTGTAAGTTTATCATCAATCTGATGAGCTATTTCCATGGATTTATCTGCAAATACTAATGCCGCATCATAGTCTCCCATTTTTATTAAAACATTTGCTTTACTTAAATAAGTTGTAGATAATACTGGAAGTAGATTTTCCTTTAATGATATGTTTATACATTGATCAAATTGTAAGAGTGCTTTTTCCAATTCATTTTTGTGGACATAAAGCATTCCTACATTATGTTTTATCTCTGCAATTCTGCGGTAACTACCAAGTACCTCAAGCTTTTCCAGCGCCCGGCAAAAGTAATCAAGCGCATCATCATAATTACCTTGGATGTTTTCAATTATACCAAGATTGCCTTCGATGATAGCAGCCATTTCTTTATCTTCACCAGAATTCCAACAAATTAAACTATTTATAAAATGTGCTTTAGCTTCCTCGAGTTCGCCACGCTCTCCAAAAATAGATCCCAACATATTTTCGCATTTAGCTACTCCAATAATATCTCCGAATGCTTCAAATATTTTTTTTGCTTCATTAAGAATTTCTATACTTACCAACCATTCAGCTCTGCGGCTGTGAATATCAGATAGTAAAAGTAAGCTCTCTGCTCTATCTTTTGGGTTTACACTTTCTTTAACAGCTTTATTAATAACTTCATACGCTAAATTCAATTTTCCATGGCTGGTACAAACTTGTCCAAGTTTCATTAAAAGCTGTACAAATCTTTTTTTATCAAGATTTTTATTTGCGAAAGTGATTGCTCTATCTATTTCCATTCGTTCTTTGATAAAGCCATAATCAACTTTTAACTGCCGATTGTAGAAGTCGTTTATTATTCCTAATGTTTTATTATTTGTTTCTCCTTGTACGATTTTATCATTAAATTTTTGAAGCTCTGCCTCATTAAGAAATTTATTGAGTAAACTATCTATATCTGTCTGAAACTCTTGTTTATTATTTTCCATTGTATTGTCTGTCTTTGTCCAATATATTATAATTCATTAATCGACCGGTTCATTATTCATAGATTTTTCAAAATCTCTTTATCCACGATTATGCCAAATTTTCAAGTTTTTAATACAGCGATTTAGTTCAAAATACTAACTATCATTACTTTGATTTATTTACAGCAACGCAATTTTTACTTGCAACAATGAACGAAATAAAGTCCAACTTTACTCGCCTTCCACATTAATAAAACCATACCGTGAAAAATGATTAAGCTTAACATTTTTTACTTTAAGCGTTCCTGTAGCAAGGTCTATTGTAACACCATCATTAGTTAAATATTCAATAGATCCATCATCCTTCAAATAAACAAACTTAATCTTCGCAGGATCAATTCCATAAAGGTTAATACCAGTATAAGTTACGTTAGCTACTACCGGCATTAGAAAAGTCATGCTAGGTGAAAAATCTGCAACACAGTAATAATCATCAACCGATAAAGTGATTGTTTTTGTACCGCTAAATGATCCGCTCGGGAATGTAAGAGTAATATTCTTAGTAACATTTCCATATGGTCCGCCGGCATAGTTGTCTTGAATAGTAATTGTACCGCCAGTACTTCCATTAATTACTTTTGAAACTGTGTATACTGTATTTAGTTTCAAGTTTAGCGGAGCAGGCAGCTCAATCAACTTGTACATTACTTCACTTGCCGCAGGTTCATAACTTACTGTTGGCTGATCACTACATCCTAAAAAATATAATCCAAATAATGCGAGAATTATTACATACTTTTTCATTTTCTAATCGACCTTTTCTTATTAATATTTATTTAATCTGAAGATGATGTGGAATTCTGTACTCCCAGTTTTCTAATAAATCCATACCTGGAAAAATGAGGAAGCTGAGCATTAAGTATTCCAAGAACACCTTTTAATTTATTGAAGTGAATGAACCAGGATTTGATCACATTTTTAGTTCCGTTTTCATCAAAGTATACAAATGATATTTGAGATTGATCATACTTTGAGAGATTCAGACCAGTAAATAAGACACTAAACAAAACCGGTTTATCAAATTCCATGTGTGGGCTGAAAGTTCCAGTTAGTGTTGAGTCATCAACTGTCATGGTTATTGTTTTTGTACCTTTAAATGCACCTCTTGGAAATACACATGAAGCAAATATGGCTCCTGGCTGACCATTTTGTGCGCTAAAAAAGTCTCCAACAAATAAAATTCCACCTTCTTCTCCGTTAATCTCTTTTGTAATTGTTAGCGATTTATTTAACTGTAAGCCGCTAAGATTTTCCCTTGCCATGAGTTCTTCTTTAACCAAATCTTCCAATGGGCTGTTAATTGAAGATTCATTTGAACATCCGATAAAAAATACTACAAACAATACTGCAACTGACACAAACTTTTTCATATTACTCCCTTTCCATATTACTCATTAAAACAAATCAATTAACAAAACCATAACGTGAAAAATGATTAAGCTTTGCATTTTTTACTGATATTTTACCAGTAGCAAAGTCAACGATTATACCTTCATGACTTGGATACTCCAAAGTCCCATCATTTTTCAAATAAACAAATTTTACAGTTGCTGGATTAATCCCTGCTAAATCAACACCTGTATATGTAATGTTGTAAATTCCTGATATTGCGAATGACATACCTGGTTGAAATGTGGATGCACAATATTGATCATCTGCAGTCATCGATATTGTCTTTGTACCACTGAATGCTCCTGCTGGAAATTGTAATGTTGAATTTACTGTAACTGTTCCAAATGGACCCCCAGCGTAACTTCCTTGAAGGCTTAGAGTTCCGCCAATACTGCCATCAACATTTTTTGAGTCTGAGTATATAGTATTAACGTGCATTCCTGAAGCTTTTGGAAGTTGTATCAACTTATAATCATTTTGATCTGATACCACTTCGGGGCTAACGATTCCATCTTTACTACAACCAATTATAAGTAGTGAAGTTAGCGCAGTGAACAAATAAATGAACCTTTTCATCTTGCGATTCCTTTTATTATTAAATATTTCATTCATCACATCTATCACATTATTTCTTTTGGTTAGTATAGCCAAAGCGAATGCCATAGGGCGCAAAGGTAATAGTTACTTTCAATTTTTTTATAAAAAATGAGTTCAGTAATACTTACAAAATGCTTGTGTAATACTTTCTGTTTTTATTTGGGAAGGTGAATCTAAGTGAAACACTTTTAATTAATTATTTGCGCAATCATGATTAATTATTATAAAATAAGAAGTTAAGCAATTTGGCTCGGTTCATGTTTGTGATTTTATCATTAAGAAAAAAAATAACGTATTAAAAAAATACATACCCCCATTAAAGAATAGCTTATAAATAAATGAGTAAACACAAAACTGAAGAAATTAGAAACATTTTTTCGATTAACAAACCGGAGAAGGGTGGCCAATCTGCTGGTGATGTATCATCAATTTTAAGGGAATTGGATCTAAAACAGAGAGAATTAGAGGACAAAAACCGTGAATTGTTTATAATAAAACAAGAACTGGATAGCTGCAATGCTAAGTATGAGAAGGTTTACGAGAATTCTCCAAGCGGATACTTTACGTTTAATAATTCTGGTACAATCCTAAAACTAAACACTACAGGTGCAGAACAATTAGGCACAAAAAAAGAATTATTAGTTCACAAATCATTTATTGATTTTGTCGTACCCGAACATCGTGCCCGATTCCAAATGCACCTTGAAAATATTTTTACCTACAAGAAGCGCCATGGATGCGAAGTAAAAATCGAACGTAAAGATAAAAGCTTGTTTTATGCATTAATAGAAAGTATTCCAACTAATGGATATGGAGGCAACTACTTAACTTGTGAAAGTTCTGTTAGCGATATAACAATGTTAAAAGTTGCAGAAGACGCTCTTAAAGAAAGTGAAGCTCGCTTTCAAAGTATGGCCAATACTGCCCCGGTTTTAATTTGGATAACCGATACTGATGCACTTTTCAATTTTGTAAATAATGTGTGGCTGCAATATACAGGAAGAACTTTAGGTCAAGAGCTTGGTATGGGTTGGATAGAAAATATTCACCCGGATGATTTGAATCCATACTTACAAATTTACAAATCGTCGTTTGATGCAAGATTACCGTTTGAAGTTGAATTCAGAATTAAAAAATACACTGGGCAGTATCGCTGGATTATTAGCAAAGGAGTACCTCGATTTCATAGCGATGGGAGGTTCGCAGGTTTTATTGGCTCTTGTACAGATATAAATGATCAAAAAGAAATTGAAGATACAATTCTTGGTTTAAATGAGAAATTAAAATCATTAAATACAAGCAAAGATAAGTTCTTTTCTATTATTGCACACGATCTTAAAAGTCCTCTATCCGGTTTACTTGGTTTTGCCGAAATTCTGGTTGAGGAGTACGATGAATTACCAGATGAAGAGAAGAAGGAATTCATCGGGCATACTTATGATGCAGCTAAAAACATTATGGCTTTATTGGAAAATTTACTGGAGTGGTCGCGTATTCAATCCGGCAGTATTGTGTTTACACCTGAAACTCTTAATGTTGAATCTGTTCTAGATGATATTTTTGGGCTTTTCGCGCAGAATGCTCGTAACAAAAATATTAAACTTGAAAAAAATATTGATTCCAGCACCATGGTTTTTGTGGATAAAAACATGTTCCATACAATTTTACGAAATTTAGTTTCTAATGGAATTAAATTTACAAATGATGGCGGTTCCATCGTTGTTTCAGCAAAAATGTTTCCCAAATTTGTTGAAATATCAGTTAAGGATTCTGGTGTTGGCATAAGTGAAGCAAACCTACAAAAGTTGTTTAAAATAGATACAAGTTTTTCTACCCAAGGAACTAATAAGGAACGAGGTACTGGTTTAGGTTTAATGCTTTGCAAAGAACTCGTAGAAAAAAACGGCGGAAAAATTAAAGTTGAGAGCGAACTTGGAAAGGGAACTACCTTTGTAATAAACCTTCCTAAGGGTAAAGATTATTGATTTACTTCAATTCCAAAAAGTAAATTAAAACCTTCAAAATTAAAACTTTGGTTAAAGAATCTTTCTTTAAAATAGCCACCTTTGATATATACTTCTATGTCCTTACCTAAATCTCTACCAAGCTTAACATTCATTTTATTCTCAATATCTAAGAAGTTATAAATAAGAAAATCTTGATCTTTGCTACCGTGCTTTAATGTAAACCTGCGATCATAGTAATCAACAAGTAAGAATATTGACCATCTATCATAAAATATTGTTCCAGCAATTAATCTAGCCAAATGTTCTAACGAAGGAGATTCAGTAACCTGTGAAAAGTGGAAAAGTAACCTGTAATCAAGATAAAGAATACTATTATCAAAATATTTGAAATTGAATTTGGGCCCCAGCCTCCATCCTTTGTTTATACTAGCAGTATTTTTAATCCGTACAAGGTATTTATTATCAATCACGAATTTTTCTATATAAAAGCCAATACTTGAGTTATTCCTGAGAAAAAGGTTTTTATTGATATCAAAACCAAAGAAAAAGAGATCTAAATCCTGCTCGATATTATCGCTTGCAGTTTGATACGAATATCCGCACTCAGCTGTTAAGGGATAGTTTTTAAATTCATTCCATTCAGTATTAAATATTACTGAGAAGGTGCTATGGTTAAAATGAGTGAGGTTGTTTTGATAGAAATTTTTCTGCACAGCTAAGTTTATTCCCCAATTAACTTTTTCGCCTTCCTGAAAGTAGTTTCCATTAGCTTTCAGTTTGAGCGACTTAAAATTTTCTTCTGATCCATAAATCTCTGGTCTAATTTTAAACTGTAACTTAGCAGATATGTTATCATCTGTAAAAAGATATCCTAAATTGCCGTCTACCCTTAACAAAAAATCATTCGGCTGTGCAGAAAGTGTATTAATGGAGCTGAATAATCCACCTTCAGAATACAAGCTCCAATTAACCTGAGCCTTACTAGCTGAACATCCAGAAAAAACCATGAAGCAAGTAAGCAAACAGGTAAATTTAATAATGCTCATTTAGCACTATTTAATTTATTGAGAAGTAATAGTTTAAAATCTTCAAGTTTCTCCTCAGCAGCACTTAGCAACACAGTATATTCTTTAAGATCGAGTTCCGAGCTTGATAACTCGTTCTTAAACTTTTTAATTGAAGTATCTTCGGGTTTATTAGAAAAACTCAACTGATTAATTAGAAGCAGGTATGAATTTATCTGTTCAGAGGCTGGAAACACAATATCATTTGTTACACCTGTACCCAATTTTACGCCTTCAGTAGCGGATTTAGATACTCTGCCAATCTTCAAATCACGATCAAATTCTGTATCAGCTATAAACTTGGAAGTTTTTTTCTGAAGCAGCAATGCATTATTCGATTCTTTAATTTGTTTAGAAATATCAGATAATAAAGCTTCAACTTCGGAAAGGGCGTTTCTTAGGTACTCCTTGAACAACAATTTTTCTTCTGGGGTTACGGCATTGTTAAAATCAATTTCTAAAATTTTTTTTGGGTTGAATGACAAAATATCAATTTGCGGAGAAGTTAGCAGACGTTTTCTTGTATAAGCCAGAATTTCTGCATCAAGTAAATCCACATTACCTATTTTGGATTTTTTGAGCTGTTTTAGTGAGTCAATTTTAGATGAATATTTTACCTCGAGCTGCCTCGAGACGTTTTTTATATTCTTTAAATTATTTTCAGCTTTTTCTTGATAGAAATTGATTGTATTTGATAGTGTAGCTGATCCAGATCGCAGCTCAATAATTTTTTCATCATCAGGTTTCTTTTTTTTCATTTCATGTTCAATTTGCAAAGCTCGCTTTTCCAGAATACTTTTTAGAGAATCTAAAATAGAGTTTTCCTTTTCATATACATTTGTATAGTACTCATACTTTTGTTCCAATTCTTCTAAACTTTGTGCTAGAACGAAGAATCGATTGCTTACAAAAAAAATAAAAGAAATACAGATTATTCTTTTCATCACATTAATCCGTACTTTTCTAATTTGTAGTACAGTACGCTGGTACTTATTCCTAATATTTTGGCTGCACGGTTTTTAGCACCATCGGATTTTTTCATTGCTTGGACTATTAATCCTTTTTCGAAATTGTACAGCGCTGCTTCAAGCGGAAGATTATCTCCAACATTTACATTAACAGATTGACCAAACAGATGACGGTTAATCAATTCTGAATTTATAAGCTCTCCTTCTGATATTACTGTTAATCTTTCAATTAAATTTTCCAGTTCCCTAATATTGCCCGGCCAAGCATATTCTTTTAATTGGTTAAGTCCGGCTTCATCAATATTTTTTTTTCTAGTTCTATTTTTTACAGAGGATTTATTCAAAAAATGATCAACAAGAATTGGAATATCTTCTTTTCTCTCACGCAAGGAGGGAATTGTAACTGGAATTACACTCAATCTGTAGTAAAGGTCTTCACGAAATTTCCCTTCGGCAATTAACTTATCCAGTTTTTTATTTGTAGCAGCAATTATTCTAACATTTGTTTTTATGGTTTGTTCACCGCCAACGCGCTCAAATTCACCTTCTTGAATTGCACGTAATAGCCTGACTTGCATTCCAGATGAAACATCGCCAATTTCATCAAGGAATAAAGTACCCTTATCTGCTAATTCAAACCTTCCTTTTTTTTGCTTGATGGCTCCAGTAAAGGCACCTTTTTCGTGTCCAAATAATTCACTTTCAAGCAGGTTGTCGTTAAGTGCACCGCAATTAATTTTGATGAAGGGATGCTCTCTTCTATTACTTTTATTATGAATTGCTCGGGCAATTAACTCTTTGCCGGTTCCACTTTCACCGGTTATTAATATTGTACTTTCCTTCTGAGAAATTTGCTCAATTAATGCAAAAATTTTCTGAATAGCTTCCGACTTCCCGATTATCTCTTCAAATCCCTCAGTTAATTCCGATTCTAAAAGTTTATTTTGTTCAATTAGAGTTTCTATTTTTTTAGTGCTGTGAATTTTTTCAAAAATATTCTTAACACGAATTCTTAGCTCATCAGGAGAAAATGGTTTAGTCATAAAATCTGCAGCGCCCAAATGCATTGCTTTAACAGCATCTTCAACTGTACCATAGGCCGAAATCATTAGAACTTCCGTTTGAGAGCTAATCCCTTTAATTTTTTTCAGAACTTCGATACCATTCATTGGTTCCATTTTAAGATCAATAATAGCAAGTTCAGCAGGATGCTTGATAAAATGATTAAGTGCGGCAGTACCATCATCAAACGAGATTGCATTATATCCATCTCTACGCAAGGTTTCTTCTATACCTAAACGCATTGTACTGTTATCTTCAATAATAATTATTCCGTCATTGTTCATTATTAATCTCTTTAACTATTGTAAATTTTGTTCCGTGCTCATGTGAACTTTCCACATATAGGTTGGCATTATTTTCCGAACATAATTTTTTACAAATAGCCAGTCCTAAACCAGTACCTTCCTTTTTGGTTGTAAAAAATGGGTTAAAAATTTTACCAATGTTTTCTTGGGGAATAACAATTCCACTATTGCTAATTGAAATATAATTACAACTATTGTTAATGAAAGATTTAATGGCAATTTCACTGTTAAAATTTGCAGCCTCAACAGCATTGCTGAACAGATTAATAATTACTTGTTTCAGATGATTATCATCAAACCAAACGCTGGGTGTTTCAATTTCCAATTTAAGCTGAATGTTCTTTCTATTCATATCATTCTGAAAAATATTTTTAACTTCATTAATAACTTGTGGAATACTCGTATGCGAAGGAACTGACGGAGATGGTCTTGAATAATTTAGAAATGAGGTAATAAGGGATTTAAGCCCGTGAATTTCAGAAAGAATCTTGTTTAAATATTCTTCCTTCACTTGCCCCTTAGCTAGATCTTCTTTAGATAAATTCGTTAGCAGCTCTATTCCTCCTAACGGATTTCTAATTTCATGTGCTATTTGAGCTAGCATGTTTTCCTTTTCTTTTTGATTACTTGAGAGATCATTCTTCATTTGCAGCATTGCATCCGCAAGAACCTTAATTTCACCTCGTAAATTCTTAGGCGGTTCTGAATTAAAATCCCCACGACCAATTTGGTTACTGAAATTGACAAGCTTATCAAGCGGCTGTGTAATTGAGCGAGATAAAAACCATCCTGTTATGATAGCTAATAAGGTACCGCCAATTCCTATAATCCAGAAAATTTTAGCTATATCATCTACTTTTTGTAACCTATGGGCGCTTTCTCTTACAGCAAGCCAGAAGTTTTTATTAAGTCTATAAAAACTTAGAAGATACCACTGGTCATCATCTCCCTTGAAAAGTGAAGTTACAATTGCTTTTCCATTATTAGCTTCTTATGTTTATCATAAAGGGCAATGGAAAAACAGAACTGAAAAGCGTTATAACGATTTTTTGGATCAGGAAGTTCAATTTTAAAATAAATGAGATTTAAAATGAGTGATTTACTAAATGAAACAATTAGCACAATACACAACAGGAAAACTG
>JACAFC010000080.1 GCA_013388515.1 Ignavibacteriaceae bacterium
GAATCACTCCATGAATTGTTTTGCGGATTTCTTCATCTTGCGATAACAGCAAAGATTGAACGCAAAATAAAATGATAACTAATAGCTTATTTTTCAGATACGTTCCAATTATTATCAATAATTTAAGAAAAGTTCAACTGTCTGTAAAACCCAGTGGTTTATTAGACTGTTTACCTAAATTATTCACAGCTTAAGTTTAAATGGTTTTAGAGAGGTTAGGCAATTTATAATTTTGTTGAAGCCCAATACAATCGAGCTTTTTGAACTGAAAAAAATTACGGCAATAACTTTTTAAAGTCTTCGTTCTCAGCCCACTCTGAAAATGGTGTTAACAATGGCATTCCAGCTATTCGTCCTCCAAAACCCATAAATCTATGCATGAAAAGGGGAATTTTTGAAACTGTCATTTTATCAAGGGCATCATTAAAAATTTTCACTCCGTATTTTTCAGCAAGCTGGAATGTTGATTTGGTAAGTTGTTCAATGGTTCGATTAACTCGAATTTTATTTCTTAATTCATATTTTATTGAATCGTAGGCTGGAATAGTTTGACCTGTTGTATCGGTTCTTTCAAAAACTTGAAGGATCGAATATGAATTATCTCTGCGTATTGGTCCATATATTTCATTTAACTTCAATTGTGCAGCAACTTGTCCAATATCCCCTAAAAGCATTGATGGCTTAAGTCCAGTTTCCCCAAGTTCGTTCACCAAAGGATCTGTTTTTCCAAAACGTTTTGTTATATCTGCAAAGCTCTCACCGTTTTGTAATTGATCAAATATTTCTGAAACAACATCAAGTTCCTTTAGGGTAACTAATCTAACATTCATCAATGGAATGTTCTTGTTAGAGGTAAGTTCACTGTTGTAGATGTTATAAATCTCACTCTCAGTAACGTTCATCGAATCGAGATTTGTTTTGAAATAAAACTCAGCAAGATATTTTTGCTTCCATAGGGAAATATCCTTTCTTACTTCTGGAAGCAGGTTTACCTGTTTAGCGTAACCTTCACTTGTAAGTAGCTGTTCCTCTACATATAACTTTGCACGTTGTGCAAGTTGGTTTAGAATTATTATAGAATCTAACTTAGTAACACTAAATCCATGAAATGATAAATCAGCAACAAAATCTTTAACCGAAAAGGATTTACGATTAATTAAGAAAAGAGATTTATTAAGAATATCGGCTTCGGTAAGATTCAGGATATTTTGGAAATCCTTTTCTTCAAGAGGGAAATAATCTGTGTAATCCTTACTTAAAGGTTTATTCCTTAAAGTGCTCCAAATAATTTTATAGGTTGAATTAAAAGAAACTGTATCTATGGTAATTGAAGTTCCCTTTAGAAGTTGAGCCATATACTCCAAGTATCTCTTTTCAATTTTTCTATCTCGCAAAGCATCTTTTGCTTTATTAACAGCGGACTCGTCATTCAAATCAATAGGTGTGAAAATTTTATTTTCTAACCTAAAAACAACCCAGCCAATTTCAGTTTTTATTGGTGGAGTTATTTCAAATAATTTTAATTTATAAAGTGCATCTTCAATTTTCTGGTCTTTTAGGCTGGCAAAATGAATTTCGGAGGAGGCAGTATCGATTCCAGCAAAGGCAGAGAGCAAAGAATCTACATTGCTTGCAGATTTTAACTGATGACTAAGTGAATGAATGACTACCGAATCGGATGAAGAAAAAATTTTTGTAATTAGTTTGTACTGAGATTTTTCAATTGCATCAGTAACTTCACTGGCAGTTAATTTTACTTTGTCCTTCACCTCTATTTTGAATAAACCATCTCTTACAAACAAATCTTCAAGAGGTTGAAAGTATAATTTAAATCTTTCAGAAGAACCTAATCCTAATCTATCTGCTTCTTTAGCCCAAAGAATTTCTGCAAGCAGGGAATAGAGGAAATCTTTTTTTAATTCTAAATCCGAATGCCTATTAACCTTCTTGTTAGTAGGAATATATGGTGACAGCTCAAACCGAAGTTTGAAATCCTTCGCAGTAAGATTTTCATTCCCAATTTTTGCAATTACAGAAAGATTATCTTGCGATAAAACGATTGTATTCGCTAATAAAAAAAATAGGGAGATAAGAAAAATTCTTTTCATTAAAATTATTCGAATTTAAATGGGGAAGTAAGCCTAATATCTTCTGACGAACTTCCAATAAGTAAATGAAAATCTCCTGGTTCAGCAACCCAACTTTTTCTCTCAACATTATAAAATGATAGGGCTGTTTTGTCTATTTCAAACTTTATGATTTTAGATTCGCCTGGCTGCAGATGAACCTTTGAAAATCGTTTTAATTCTTTAACAGGCCGATCGACAGAGGCTTGTACATCTTGAATGTATAATTGTGCAACCTCAGCTCCTGCAACTTTACCAATATTTTTTATTGTAAAACTTACTTCTAACTTATCATTATCCTGCATTTCTTTTGATGACAATTTTAATCCACTATACTCAAATTGTGTATATGATAGTCCGTATCCAAAAGGGAATAAAGGTGCTATTTTATTTTTTTCAAAATGGCGGTAACCGACATAAATTCCATCTTCATATCTTGTCGTTCCATCCTCCTTCATATAAGTACTAAAAGCTGAACAATCTTCCCATCTATGCGGGAAAGTGATTGGCAGTTTACCAGATGGATTTGTTTCACCAAGCAGTACTTCAGCAATAGCATTACCGGCTTGTTCTCCAGGAAACCAAGCTTCAATGATACCAGGAACATCATTTATCCAATCATTCATAAAAACTGGTGAACCTGTTGTAAGAACTACTATTGTGTTATGATTTGCTTTAACAATTTCTTTAATGAATTGGTCTTGTTCCTTTGGCAGGATAAGATCTTTTCGATCAAACCCCTCGCTTTCATAATTAGCACTTGTTCCTGCAAATACAATTGCGATGTCTGAATTTTTAGCAGCATTTATTGCCTGAGTGAGAAGTTTTTCATTAGGCATTCTCCAGCCCAGTTTTACAATTGCACCACCGGCATTCTCATAATATTCAAGTTTTATTTTGTAATACTTGCCGGCTTCGAGTTTAGTGGTATAGGAATTAGTCAATACAGCATGATCATTCCAATCATCAATGACTAATTTATCTTCAAGATACAAGCGTACACCATCATCACTTGAAACATCAATTGTGTATTTATCTGTTTTTTCTGCTTTCAAATAACCAGTCCAGCGAATTGAAAAATTATCGCTTGGAAAATTTTCGAATGGAGATTTCCAATCTAATGAAAAATCGATCAGTTTATCGGTAATAATGTGTGCAGGCGTGCCTTCCAAATTTTTATTAGTAAAATATTCACCCTTTAATCCATGATGTTTTCCGCTTTTATCAGTGAACAAAAACTTACTCTTGATTGGTTCTGAATCTCCATCAATCATAAGCCCTTGTGCAAAATTAATTTTCACTTTGCTGCCCACTTTGTTTTGTAGAGCTTCCAGCGGGCTGATCGGATTAACTGGGTCAACCATTGAGCTTCCGCCGCCTGATCTTGCCGCTTTACTGTTTGGTCCAATTACTGCGATTGATTTTAGCTTAGAAATATCTATTGGTAAAATAGAACCTTCATTTTTGAGAAGAACAATTCCTTCTTTCGCAACATCTAAAGCAATTTTTACATGTTCAGCAGTATTAACTTTTGTTGAATCGTATTTGTAATCGTCAAACAATCCAATTGTAAACATTACTCTCAAGATTCGTCTTACTTTATCATCGAGTTTTTCGATGTCCAATTCACCGCTTTTTATTTTATCTAATAATGTGTTTTGATTTAGATAATCCCCCTTCGGCATTTCTAAATCGAGTCCGCTGCTAAAAGTTGGGATAGAACTGTGAACAGCACCCCAATCTGACATTACTAAACCATTGAACTTCCATTCATTTTTAAGTTTGTCAACAAGCAGGTAATCACTCTCACTGCAAAAAGGTCCATTTAATTTATTATACGCTGACATTACTGCAAGAACTTTTCCTTCTTCTACAGCAGCTTTGAATGCCGGAAAGTATATTTCGTTTAAGGATCTTTCATCAACGATTGTATTTACATGATCGCGTTGATGTTCTTGATTGTTTGCGGCGAAGTGCTTAACAGTTGCTGCAACATTTTCTTGCTGAACTCCTTTGATATAATCCACCGCGATGCGAGACGCTAAATATGGATCTTCACCAAAACTCTCAAAATTTCTTCCTCCC
>JACAFC010000066.1 GCA_013388515.1 Ignavibacteriaceae bacterium
ACATGAAGTACTCTGAAAAATTTGCAGAGCTGTTACACAATCAGTTCAATAATGATCTTGAGATGGAATCAAGGGGAGTTAAGCAGGCCGGGTTTTATGTCTTAGTTGGTGCTTCAATGCCAAGCGTACTTATTGAATCTGGATTTCTATCTAATAAGCAAGATGCTGAGTATCTGAAGAGTTCGAAGGGCCAGGATGAAATAGCTGCAGCTATTTTTAAAGCTATTAAAAGCTATAAAGCTTATTATGAAAAAGTAATGGAAACCGAACTTTAATATCTTAGTATCACAATAGAACGCAGATTTTTATGATGGTTATGATCAATTATGATCATAAGAAATCATAACAAATCATAATAATCAGCGTTCCAATTGTTTTTGAATCCTTTCTTAAGCAAAGTCATCATATTGTATAAAAATAAAAAAGGAAAGAAAATGAAATACACTATCGAAGGAACTGATGCAAATTTCGATGCCGAAGTACTAAAAGCTGACATCCCAGTCGTTGTAGATTTTTGGGCTCCATGGTGCGGGCCTTGCAGAATGGTAGCACCAATTCTTGATGAAATAGCTAAGGATTATCAAGGAAAAGTTAAGGTGGTTAAATTAAACACCGATGAAAATCAAAATACTGCTATTCACTATGGAATACGAAGCATTCCTACAATTGGTATTTTTAACAAAGGTAAAGTTGTTGATGCTGTTATTGGTGCGGTACCAAGACAGTATTTAGAAGAAAAGATTAAACCGTTTGTTAATTCAGTAAATTAATTTTAGTAAATAAAAAGGCACTGGCGCTTATTGCTGCCAGTGCCTTAAACTTTTCTTGTAATCCGTTTAATTTCTTATTATAACCCGATTTGATATTTCGTTTTTATCATCCGGTTTTAAAGGAAAGTATTGAGCTAAAATTTTGCCAATCTCTTCTATTCCAAAAAGTACCCCCTTACAAAATTCACCGCAAATAAATTTTTCTTGCATTACATTTTTAATTTCTGCCCAAACATTATTGCCTGTAAATTTATTAATATTATCATCAGCAAGTATATAAAACTGCCTTTTGGACAGCAGAAGAAAAATTAAAATCCCAGTACCTCCTTTTGTTTTATTGATTCCTAACCTAAAATACTCTTTCTCAGCTAGCTGTCTTAGAGATGCCTTCATTTCAAATAATGATTTGTACTCTCTAATACTAACGGCAATTTCTCCGGATGTTGTTTTTTCAACAGATTTAATTTTATTTGATATCCGAAGCAGTTCATCATCTGTAAAATAGGCATTTATAATTTTGGGTTTCATCTTCAATGCAGATTAGTCTTTATTCTAAATTACAAAAAATGAGTTAAAATATTTAAATAATTTCCAATCAAGCAAAATAATTAGCATCGATTTATTCAAATTCTTAATCACTCAGTTACTTAAATAAATTTTAATTATTATAAATCAACCAAGCAATCATTTCTTTCTAACTGTAATATCGCCGCCGCTTGTTTTTAATACTATTGCATTTCCTCCATCATTAATCTCTGCTTCAAACTTTGATGAAGAAATTTCGATGGCATTATTGCCTTTAAATTCAGACTTGATGGAACCCCCAGATGTTGAAAAATGTGCTTGAGCATTAATATCTTTTGGCATACTTACATTTATATCACCACCAGATGTTTCCAGTTCTATACCGTGATTTTGGCCAGAGTAATCTAAAGTAATATCACCTCCAGAGGTTGTTCCAAATATTCTTGAATCCGAACCAATTAACTCAATATCACCGCCGGAGGTTGACACTTCAATTTTTCCGGAAAATTTGTTCCCTTTAATATTTCCCCCCGAAGTTGAGGCGTTTATGTCTCCGTAAGAATTGTTAAATGAAATATCGCCGCCGGAAGTACCAATATCGGTTTTACCGTTTACTTGGGATAGTATGATATCACCTCCAGAAGTGCGGGAATATATTTTGCCCTTCACGTCCTGAATTTTAATATCACCACCGGCTGTAATTGTCTTTAAATTAAATTCACGAGGAACTTGAATTTCAAATATGAGCTTAACATTCTTTAATGACATGAATAACGACCAATCATACTTCGCTTGGATTTCAATTTTATCTTCTGATTCATTGAATAAAAATTCAACTTTCTCTTTAGCTTTCGCATTACCCAATATTTTTATATGAACTTCATTCTTACTCCAACTTGTAACATTAATGTTGCCTAATGATGCATCAAGATGCAAATCCTTTCCTGGCAAAATAGTGAAAGTTTTTTCATGGATTATTTTTAAATTTTCATCTACATTGTCAATATCAGTGCAAGAATAAGCAAAAGATGATAGAAGGATTAAAACATATACCGCAGATAATTTTAATCTAGATAAAAAAAGTAGTTTCATGCCTGCCTCCATTATTTTTTGTTTTAGACCATATTTAACAGTAATAGGTTACCAGTTGCACATAAAATTTTTGCTGTGCATAAAAATAAGGTTAATTTAGGCCTTAAAATTTTGGATTAATTGTGTTAAAGCTCACTATTAATTATAAAATAATCTTTATAATCATACAGCTATTTTTTTTGATAGGTTGTTGCGCTAAGTCTCCGGAAATATTTTCTTCCGGTGATGGTGAAAAACTAGCTGCTGAAAAATTTGGTAAAGATTATTCAGCAATTAAGAATAGTACAGGTAATTATGTTTTATACTTCAAAGATGAAGTAAATAAAAATGATCCGCATTTTCAACTATTTTATTTTGTTTTTGATTTGAAAAAAGAAAGCATTGTTTTGACGGATACTCTTCAAGATGCAAAAATAAAATGGTTAGATGATGATCATTTAGAAATAAGAATCTCACCAGAAATAATAAGTGATGAGACAGAAGCAAAGTATTATAAATTGAATGTTCAGAAAAATGTTAAACAATAATTGAATCTATTATTTTCAGAAGGATCAACCTATGCGTTGGAAAAATTTAGCTCTATTTATTCTCATGTTTGGAATGGGTTACTCATTATTTCAAATCAATATTTCACTTTTTGATACTTCCAGTAAAAAATCGAAAACCATTTATGACAGGAAATATGAAAAACTGATTGAACTGCGTAAAAGGTTTAACCCGAATTCACCTGACGGAATTAGAATAGCTGAACAGATAAAAAAAATGAGGCGGCTGATTGCAGGATATGTAAAACCCGATAAACCGGATGAGTTTTATAGAATTTTAAATGAAATGAAGATTCCTTATGGTGAAAAGTATTCCTCATATCCGCCAAATTATAAAATGATAGAATTAGAAAAAGCCAAACAAAAATCTCTTGCTAAATACAATCCTTTGCCGTGGATGGAGAGAGGACCAGGAAACGTAAGTGGAAGAGTGAGAGGATTGGTTGTTGATCCCGACGATCCTTCGGGGAACACTTGGTTTATAGGAAGTGTTGGCGGCGGTATTTGGAAGACTACTGATGCTGGTTTGCAGTGGGTAGATTTAGCTCCTGATTTACCGCATTTACCTGTTTCTGCTCTTGCAATGGCTTCATCAAATCACAATATTATGTATGCCGGCACCGGCGAAAGCATGTTTAGTGTTGATGTTATTAATGGAAATGGCATTTATAAATCAACAAACAAAGGGCAAAGCTGGTTTCATCTTTCAAGCACGATTGATAATCTAGATTTCAATAACATTTCAAGAATAATTGTTAATCCTGATGATGCTAATGTTGTCATAGCATCCACTTCATCTGGAAGGTACAGACTTGCCTTTGCTAATAAATCCGGAATATTCAAATCTACAGATGGCGGAAATTCCTGGAAAGAAGTATATAATGAAACACTTATTGGCGGATTAGGAAGGGTAAAAAAGGTGTTACAAGTAGTTGCAACTCCAGGAGATTTTAACGTTTTATATGCAGCAATAGACGAGGGAGGGATTTTAAAATCAACAGATGCTGGCGAAACATGGTTCAAATCAAACAAAGGTATAACTGATTCTTCAGGAAGGTTTGAAATAGCAATCTCACCAATAAATTCTAATAAAATATTTGCTGCCGCCGAAGGTTCTCCTACATCAAACCTGTTTGTTTCAACAGATGCGGGACAAAACTGGGTGAAAACCATTGAAAGCGGGACTGAACCTGACTGGCTTAGTTCACAAGGATGGTATGATAACACAATTACTGTTCATCCTACTGATGATAATATTGTGTTTGTTGGCGGTGTTTACTTGTATCAAATTACTCTTGGAACTGGAAATTCTAGGGTTACAACTGAATTGGAAACTGGCCCGGTTCACGTCGATCATCATAACCTGCTAATTATTCCTGGAACAAATGGAAATTTTAGAATTTTAAATGCTAATGATGGCGGCATCGGTCTTTCTTCAATCAATGCAACGGGTTGGAGTAAACCTACAAATGGGTTGAACACAACACAATTTTATGGTGTTGATAAGATGCCTGGCGGAAGTGCTTATATAGGAGGTATGCAAGATAATGGAACTTGGCGCTCTTTAGAAAACCCAATTAAAACTTCTAATTGGATTTATCAAATTGGAGGTGATGGATATGAAACATCGTGGCACTTTGACGATCCGGATAAAATGATAGGTGGTTATCAATATAATGGAATACAAAGGAGTACCGATGGGGGTCAATCGTGGAGTGCAGCTACAAATGGTTTAACTAATATCGGTTCTTCAAGTGCTCCATTTATTACAAAAATTGCTAAGACAAATCAAGAGCCAGATTTACTATTTGCTGTTGGATCAAGCGGGGTGTTTAGAACTACTAATTTTGGAGCTAACTGGACTCTAACACCAATCAGCACTAACTGGGGTCCGCTTAGTTCTTTTCTCGATGTTGAAATTTCTCGTGCAAATTCAAACATTGTTTGGGCTGGAGCAAGAATGGACCCAACGGGTAATATTTTTGTTTCCAATGATAAAGGACTCTCATTTAGTCCTGTTTCTGTTTACAATACTATAACTATGGGTGGAATTTCGGGTATTGCAACGCACCCAATACAGGATTCTACAGCCTACATTTTATTTTCATTTGCTCGTAAACCTAAAATTTTGCGAACCACTAATCTGGGACAATCCTGGCAGGATATTAGTGGTTTTGAATCTAGTATCGTAAGTATGAATGGCTTTCCTGATGTAGCTGTTTACGATTTGATTGTTATGCCGCATGCACCAAATACAATTTGGGCAGGAACCGAAATTGGTTTGTTTGAATCAACTGATAATGGAGGCAGCTGGCATGCTGCAAATAATGGTTTACCTGCTCTGCCGATTTGGGATATAACTTATGTTGAAGATGAAATTGTTCTCGGTACACATGGCAGGGGAGTATGGTCCGTAAAAATTCCTGAACTTGGAAATGCCGGAGTTTACAAACCGTTGTTAAAGAACCTAACACAGGGTCCGGATGGAAATGTTTCAATAAATTTAAGGCTGCGTTCTCTTTATGACTCAAGTGTTGTGTATGTGAATGAAAATAGATTTTCTAAGATTGGTAAAACTATGATTGCTAATCAGGATACATCAGTTAAATATCCAGTGCTTAGTTCGCAGTTAATTTCAGTTGATGTACGGTCATATAAAAATGGAGTTGAATACAAGTCAGTTCAAAAAAATTTGAATACAATAGTTATTATGCCGGCTCAGAATTCATATGTAAATAACTTTAATTCGTTAAATAGTGCCTTTGTCGGAACTGGCTTTCAAATAAAAACTCATTCCGGATTTGCCAATGCTGCAATACATTCAAATCATCCTTATCTTGACAACACAAATTATACTTACACTCTTACAGTGCCAATTATTGTTGCATCATCAAATGCTTATTTAGCTTATAAGGATATATCTATAGTCGAACCTGGTGACCCTGGTTCAGTTTTTGGCGATGAGAATTTTTGGGATTACGTGGTGGTTGAAGCTACAAAAGATGGATTAAATTGGATTCAACTAGAGGATGGTTATGACTGCAGATTACATAATGATTGGCTTACTGCTTTTAATTCTTCCAGCTCAATTTCAGAAACACTCTTTAAATCTCACCAAATAAACTTGCTTGATACTTTCAATCCCGGTGATCTAATAATGATAAGATTTAGGCTTTTTGCGGATGGTTATGTTAACGGCTGGGGTTGGGTGATTGATGATTTAGAAATCCAAGACCGATTAGTGAGAGTTGAAAATGAAATTAATAATATACCAAAGGAATATAGCTTAGCCCAAAACTATCCGAATCCATTTAATCCAACAACAACAATAAAATTCTCTGTGCCATGTGAAGGGGCTAAATGTATAGTGCCTGTACAATTAAAGATTTACGATGCACTTGGCAAGGAAGTTAGAACTCTTGTAAACGAAACTAAATCGTCTGGAAATTATGAAGTTCTGTTTGATGCAGCCGATTTAGCAACCGGAGTTTACTATTATCGCCTTAAAGCTGGTAATTTCACCGAAACTAAAAAGATGGTTTTAATCCGGTGATTTTAAGAACGATAGAACGCTGATCACACTGATATATTATGATTTATTAAGATTTTTAAAGATCATACTTGATCATAAAGACTTGTCCGCTTTTGGTGGATCAGCTTTCTACCTTTTACAGTTTTGTTTTGTATGAAATCTCTGCAACTTTTGGATTTACCAATCTTTCAAAATCCTTGTAGCTGACTTTTATTAATTCTGTATGACTTCCAGCATTGAACACAATTTCTTCATCATCTTTCAAAGCAGAAGAAGCATACACTTCCATTCCATAAAGGTTTCCGAAAGGAGGCATAGCTCCCACTTCGCAATCTGGAAATTTATCTTTGAATTCCTGTTCTGTTGCTAATCTAATATTTTCATTTCCAACAACTTTCTTTAGCAGATCCATTTTAATCATATGAGTAGCTGGAAGTACTGCCATTGCCATGTGTCCATTGATTTTAATCATCACGGTTTTGGCTAAATCTTTACCTGGTACATGAGCCATTGCAGCTATCTCCATAGCAGTGTAAGCTGAAGAATGTGAAATGGAAACGTACTTTATTTTGCTTGCATCCAAAAATTCTTTTAGTTTTTTAGCGGGCATAATTTTCTCCTTTCAATTTTATAAAGCTTATCAGTTAAAAAGTATAATTTAATTTTCACCTTTTTTGTTTGCTAATTTCCTTTGTTAGGCTTAAAAACTGTTTGTAAGGAATTGCAATAATCGTTTCTGCTTGGAATGCGCCATTGGCAAGACTTATCATCGAAACCTTAGCCGCAGATTCTTCATTAGGTGCTTCATAAATGTCTAGGAAGTCGTACCTTCCCAGCAGTGCATAATGTGAAATAAATTTTACTTCGGGACATTTGGACTTTACAAGCTCAAGCCAATGTCTGCCAAGTTTATCACGGTTTTTCATTTGCATGGATAATTCTGGGGCAAGTTTCGTTAGAAGTACAAAAGTTTTCATAGCATAGCTCCTTTCTGTATGGAAAAATTATTTTCAATTAATCGTTTTAAGATCAAAAGCCATACATCTTAAGCCGCAGAAAACAACAAGTTGGTTTAAGGTGTGTTTTTTTCTTTAGAAATATAATCCAGCATCACGTAAAATTCAAAGTAGTTCAAAAAGAACGTTTAGTATCGCGACTAGCAGTTGCTGTAAGTCATACCATCGCGAAAGCAGTTATTAATTATTTTTATTCACTGTTGAAGCCTAATAAGCTAATAAGGTTTGACTTTTGCAACAAAGCCAGTTACTAATGAAATGTTTATGAGTTAGGTTTTACATTACAAGCTTAACCTTAGTAACAAAAATAATGGCCGAATGACTAACCTTATTACCTTATCTAATTTATTCTTTATTTATTTTTGGTTTAGTAAAAAAAGGAGTTTTTATGAATTCTGTTGCTAAAGTATTTATCGCTGTCATTTTTTTACTATCAAGTTTGTTTGCTCAGTCCGAGCTGAAATTTGCAGAACTAGGCAATTTTAAACTTGCCAGCGGTGAAATAATTTATCACTGTAGAATTGGTTACAGAACTTTTGGGACATTGAAAGATGATAAATCTAACGTGATACTTTTCCCAACATGGTTTGGAGGAAAAAGCGAGCACTTAGCTAATTTAATAGGCCCGGACAAACTGATTAACAGCGATGAATATTTTGTTATTGCGGTGGATGCATTAGGGAATGGAATTTCTTCTTCTCCATCAAATTGTGAATTTCAAAGCAACAGAAATTTTCCGGAAATTTCGATTAAGGATATGGTAAACTCACAGTACAAACTGTTAACCGAACATCTTGGAATAAATCATCTTCACGGAATAATTGGCGGCTCGATGGGAGGAATGCAAGTGTTTGAATGGATTGTATCTTATCCCGAATTCATGAAGAAAGCAGTTGCTTATGTGGGTTCTCCAAAACTAACATCTTATGATTTAATGCTTTGGCAGACGGAATTAAATGCAGTTGAGCAGGGCTGGAGCTGTGGTCAATCTGATACCGTTATAATGAAAACTGATGCATCAATACAAAATGTAATGGCAAGAACTCCAAGTTATGTAATTGAAAAAATAAAACCTGAAGACGTTCAGCAGTCTCTTGCTGGAGCTTATGGTGCTTATGCAAAATTCTTTAACTCATATAATTGGGCTTGCCAGCTTAAAGCAATGATGAATCACGACATCACAAAAAATTTTAACGGTTTACTTGAAGAAGCAGCAAAAGCAGTAAAGACTGATTTATTTATAATTGTTTCAAAGACTGATATGTTGGTAAATCCTTATTCAGCTTTGGAGTTTGCAAAATTTGTTGATGCTAAAACGCACATATTTGATAATAACTGCGGACATTTAGCTCCCGGTTGTGAGATGGAAACATTCAAGGAATTAGTTTCCGTTTTTTTCGGAGATTAGACCGAAGTTCAAAAACTTAATCTAATATTAAGCCAAGTTATCATCTTACTTTTGCTATTACTCATACTCTTTATCTTTATCATAATCTTCTTCCTCTTTCCGCCTAATTTTGCTTAAGTTTACCTTATCAATTTTGCAAATTCTTATCAATCAAAAAAATAATAATAGGAGAATAGAAATGACAACAATTGTAGATGTAAGAGGCCGGGAGATATTGGACTCTCGAGGCAACCCAACAATAGAGGTAGAAGTTGAAATTGAAAGCGGAATAGTTGGAAGAGCTGCTGTTCCAAGCGGTGCATCAACTGGTGAGCGTGAAGCAGTTGAACTTAGAGACGGTGATAAATCTAGATTCATGGGTAAAGGTGTTTTAAAAGCAGTCGAAAATGTGAATGATAAAATAGCTGAAGAAATAATTGAAATGGATTGTTTAGATCAACCGGCTGTTGACAGTGTAATGATTGAGCTTGATGGAACAAAAAATAAAGCAGCACTTGGTGCTAACGCTATTCTTGGCGTTTCATTAGCTACAGCTAAAGCCGCTGCTCAATATTTGGGTCTGCCGCTTTATCGTTACATTGGTGGAGTTAATGCCAAAACGTTACCAGTTCCTATGATGAATATAATTAATGGCGGAAAGCATGCGGATAATAATGTTGACTTCCAAGAATTCATGATAATGCCGGCAGGTGCACAAAGTTTTGCCGAAGCTTTAAGAATGGGAGCTGAAACTTTTCATAATCTAAGGGAAGTTTTGAAAAAGAAAGGTTACAATACGGCGGTTGGTGATGAAGGCGGTTTTGCTCCTAATCTAAAATCAAATGATGAAGCTGTTGAAGTTGTTCTTGAAGCTATTACAAAAGCTGGTTATAAACCAGGTTCAGATATTTTTATTGCATTAGATCCTGCTGCAAGTGAATTTTATTTGCCTGAGAAAAAGAAATACCATTTCTTCAAATCAAATCCCTCAAAAGAAATATCATCTGAAGAGCTCATTAAGTTTTGGACGGACTGGGTAAACAAATATCCGATTATTTCTCTTGAAGACGGTTTGGCAGAAAATGATTGGGATGGCTGGAAATTATTAACGGATACGTTGGGCAGTAAAATCCAACTTGTAGGCGATGACGTTTTTGTTACCAACACAGAAATTTTAGCCGAAGGAATCGAGAAAGGTGTTGCCAATTCAATCCTAATAAAACTTAACCAAATTGGTACGCTAACCGAAACTCTTGATGCAATTGAAATGGCAAAGAAAGCCGGTTACACTAATGTTATTAGTCATCGCTCAGGTGAAACTGAAGATACTACCCTTGCTGATGTTGCTGTTGCTACAAATGCCGGACAGATTAAAACAGGTTCAGCATCCAGAACTGATAGAGTTGCAAAATACAATCAGCTTCTCCGCATTGAAGAGGAACTTGGCGATACTGCTATATTTCCAGGAATAGCGGCAATTAATTATAACGTATGATCTTAACAGCATTAAAAATAATACCAGTAATCAGTCATTGTGATTACTGATGATAGTAGGTACGAAGCAACCTTCAATTAGTAACTTACGATACGCAATGAATGAATAGGTTATAATTTTTGCACTAAAGTCCTTAGTATTTGTTTTCATTTTTCTAACCCCAGACTTAAGTCTGGGGTTAATGCAATAACAATACAGTACAGCTATAGCCATTACTTGTGTAAAATAAATTAGTAATTAGTTTTTGAAATCACTTCTTCCAAATCTTAAGGCGGTAGATGAAGTGATGACACATAAAAATCATTTGGAATGCAATATGCCAAACAACAATCTTAAACTATGCAGCCAGCTAATCAAAAAACATAAGATTGAAGTCATTGATCTAAAAGCGTTGGACTTAACTGGTAGGCTTCATCATATCTCACTTCCAATTCAAAATAATTTGTTAGAAAAGTTAGTGAAAGAAGGTGTTGGATTTGATGGCTCGAGTTATGGATTTAAGAGAGTTGAAAACAGCGATATGATTTTAATACCCGATTTAGAAACCGCAGTTGTAGATCCATTCCGCGAAACACCAACGTTAAGTTTTTACTCTCATATAGTATTAACAGATGCACATCGTCCTCCATTTGCACAAGATGTTAGATATTTGGCAAAACGATCGGCTGAGCTTCTTAAAAAATTTACAGGTGCAGATACATCTTGGTGGGGTCCTGAATTCGAGTTCTATATTTTTTCTAAAGTTGAGTATGATACACGTACTGCATCCTCATTTTATAAAGTTGAACATGCTGAAGAGTTTTACAAAAAAGCATATCACGCAGCAAATCCTTTTGATGTTTATGATGACTTTCGCGACGAAGCTTGCAAAGTTCTAAAGAAGTTTGGGATAAAAGTTAAATATCATCATCACGAGGTTGGCGAACGGGGTCAGCAGGAAATAGAAACTTACTTTTCAGATTTGCTGACTACTGCCGATAACATAGTTACTGCAAAGTATGCATTATTCAACCTTGCCCGCGAAAAGAATTTATTCATAACATTTATGCCCAAGCCGATGTATATGCAGGCCGGCAACGGAATGCATCTTCACATGTTCTTAACAAAAAATGGAAAGAATCTTTTTTATAAAAAAGGAGAGTATGGGAACCTTGGAGAACTCGGCAGATATTTTATTGGCGGTATGCTGAAACATGGTCCATCATTATCAGCATTTACAAATCCAAGCACAAATTCTTATAAACGGCTTGTTCCCGGATTTGAAGCGCCAGTTGCTTTAACTTATGGGCAAGGCAATCGAGCTTCTGCTATACGCATTCCTAAATATGTTAGTAATCCTCAAGAAACAAGATTTGAATACCGCCCGCCGGATGCTACTGCAAATCCATACCTCTGTTTAATTGCGATGCTGCTTGCCGGAATTGATGGTGTAAGAAATAAAATTGATCCGATTAAAGAAGGATTTGGAC
>JACAFC010000017.1 GCA_013388515.1 Ignavibacteriaceae bacterium
AAGGGGTTAGGATAGTTTTGCTGAAGTTCGTAGGCTTCGATCGAATTAGAAATAGTTTTTTCAAAAAAACCAAAGTCTATGGTTACTGAACTGGAATATGCTGACTGCAAACCGCTTACATCTTGGGCTTTTATTCGGTACTGTGCAGAATTTGGTCCACTACCCGCACTATTAATACTAAAATCTATAAATGAAGATGTGCTTCCATTTGTTGTTGCTATTTGTGACCAAGCTGTCCAATTGCCTGTGCCTGTGTTATCAATTCTCCTTTCTATCCGATATGCGGTACCTGTATTTCCAAAAACATCCGGTTCGTTATTTAATTACCAAGAAAGTAATGGATAGTTATAACCAGATTGATGTATGGCAGTAACAGAAATATTTTGCGGGGCTAACGGTAATGCATCGTATTGGCGGTATTTGTAATAGTTGTCAATCTGGGAGTAAATAAAGAACTTATCATTGGAACTACATGCTACAGCACCATCCCGATGACTGACACCACCCTCGCTAACAGACGATAATCCGGAAAAACTTCCTCCATTTTTATGAATAGATTTTGTAACAAAACCATATGGTGGTTTAATATAAGAAACGTGAATTGAATCATTAGTAGACTGTGCCACACTAATTTTATGTGTTTGATTTGTCGGGTATACTGCATCATCGATAGTTACGTCAGTTGACCAGGAAGCATCATTAACCGCTTTTCGCCGATACTTTAAAGCAATGGGATCTGAATTTATATAGTAAAATGCATGCATGATATCACCTTTAGAAAATATTTTATCAACACGTGACAAAGGATTTGTTGTAATTGCAATTGGAGATGACCATGATGAATAATTAAAATCACGAGAGTATACCTGCCCAACATTGTTTTCAAAGGTATTACCCGTACCAGTATTTACAGATACGTGTGCTTTGCTATTTGAAACTGTAACTGTAGGCATTCCTCCATTTTGGATTGAAGAGGTGTTAGTAATGTTGAAATTGTTCTGCCAACTACCGTTGTAGTACCGGTAAAAATATGACTCATATACCGACCCAACTTTTTCTGACCAGACAACATGCAAACCCCTTTGGGTAGTGTATTCAGCATCAACACCATTGCACGAATTGGCAGTTTGTGTGAAACCGATGTTGCTGCTCCAATTTGCTCCACCATCAGTGCTGCGATGTACTTTTATATTAGAACCTTGATGATATACTGCATATAGGTTATTATTATCGCCTGTTATAGTAGGATAGTTACCTTGAGAACTGGTTAGTGTTATTGGTCCGGTTAAAACCTGACCGGTTGTGCTAAGTTTGTAATAATAAACATAACCGGAGGAAGGTGCATACTTTGCAGTCAACAAGTGAATCCCATCTTTATTACTGAATAGTGCACATCTTTCCCAATCTTCGACGCCACCTTGGGGTACGGGAGGATTATATAAGTTAACTATTCCATTCCAATCCTGTGATTGAAGTTTTATTACCAAACATACAAGAACCATTGACAATATTAGAATTAATTTTTTCATTGTTTTTTCTTTCTTTATTTGATTAAAAGAGCTTTAACTGTTTTTTGAAAACTATTTGTGATTAACTGGATAAAATAAACACCTGAATTAACCGGATTGCTGAATTGATCCTTTCCATTCCATTCTACTTGATGCTTTCCTGTATTCACATCACAGTCAAGTAGTGCTACAACTTCATTTCCCAATAGATCAAAAACTTTAATTGTAACAGAAGAATTCTTAGGTATGTTAAACGAAATAATTGTTGATGAGTTAAATGGATTTGGGTAGCTCGGTTGCAGCTCATAATCTTCGCTCACTATTTCAGTTTGATCTTCAACACTACTTAGAAAATTTGGTTTAAATATTGCAGTAAAGTGTTTTCCTTTTCCATCTTCTCTGATGTTATCCTGGTGAATAAGCATTTCTTCGTAACCATCATTATCAAGATCATTCATGGTTACTCCATAATAAACTCCCATGGGATTGTTATTCCTTTTAGCATAGAGTAATTTATATGCCAGTTTTCCAGACTTGCCAGTAAACTTGAAGATGAAAACATGCTGGTCAAGACAAATAACTAATTCATCGGTTCCATCTTTGTCAACATCTAAAGCAAAACAGTTGCCTGCATAAAACGAAAAAATTCCTACAATATCAATTCTGTGAACCTCTTTGTATTGATTATCTCCTACCGCCTCAAAACAAGTAAATCTTGTAATCGGTGGATTAGGATCATAAAAAGCAGCACCACCTATCCATAATTCCGGTTTGCCGTTCTCATCGATATCATTTGTTGGCATATGCATCCAAGCGTTATAAGTATCGACGGTATCCATCCATGCACTAATGTAAGTGTGCTCGCTATCTGCCTCAACTACGTACACTTCTCCGTGGATACCGCCATAAACTAAATCCGTCTTCGGATCTGAATCAAAATCTCCAATGGAATAACCTGCACAAGAAGCGAAATATGGTGGGAGAGTATCAACAAAAACAAAATTGTTTAACAAAGAATTGAATTCGAAGATATAGGACTTCAACTCAAAAAGCTCAAAATATAAAAGGTCAGTTTTACCGTTTTTATCAAAATCACCAAATGTAATATTATTCATTTGTCTTCTATCGGGATACCTATAAAAAACGAAATCTATATTCGTGGGATATTTTCCTATTTCGTTGGACTCATAAATTAAACCATTTCCCTCCAATGAACTTATGAACAAATTTAAATTTCCATTTCTTTTCACATCATATGAAGTTTGAGCATGCCTGACCGAATCATCGTAAGTAAACCCATAAATAAAATGACCTGTAGAATCTAATTCATATATGGTAACTGGTGAAGCTTCAAAAGTATCATCATAATCTTTTGTATACCCATAAATTTCTTTACGTCCGTTTTTATTAAAGTCCGCAATCACTAACTGTTGTGCAGACAAAGTGGAAACTGGAACATCCTGCCAGTAAGTGTACATGCTTTGGTAAAGAGTGGTATCTATTTCCCAAACATTAATAGTTGTAGTATTTACTGTTGGGTTTTCTAATGTTCTGTTTGTAAGGTTTTTGTATGTTTTTTTTCCATCAGGATATTCAATCCTACAAATATCTACATCTTTTTCTTTGTTAATCTTCAAATCATTTCTGCTTATCACCCGTAATAGTTCTTCTTTACTTGTTTGAGCCATCAACATATCAACGCAAATAATTACAATCATCAAAATCTTTTTCATTATCAAGTTCCTTTTTTAAATTTGGTTAAAAGCGTCAAACCCTATTTCGAAATTAATTTTATCCAGTTAATTCTTTAATTTGCAATTTTTATTATTATGTAAAACCCGTGGGGAAATTATTTACGCGTAATTTAACAAAGTAAACGAAGAAGAGCTTTCGTACAAAAACTCGCAGAGTTTCATACGAAAGAATAAGAAATGGTATACTCCCCTTCAACATCTTTCCCCAGCCACCAGAGAGAGAGAGAGAGAGAGAGTAAAATATCGTGCCAAATTACTTAGAAAGACTCCCACACTTAACCCTATTAATTTATTGTTAAATCTTAGCGAAAAGAAATTGTAAAGTCAATAAATAATTTATTATTAATGGTGCTAGCAACTTTTGGGTATTTTTTTCATCTTATTTTAAAAACAAAAAGGAAGTTTTATGAGTTACTATTTTAATAAAACCGTTAATGCAAACTTTGATGATGTTATCATAAAAGTAACTGATGAATTAAAAAAAGAGGGATTTGGTATTCTTACCGAAATTGATGTTAAGGAGACATTAAAGAAAAAACTTGGTGTTGATTTCAAGAAGTATAAAATCCTCGGTGCATGCAATCCGCCTTTCGCCTACGAAGCACTGAAAGCAGAAGATAAAATAGGAACGATGCTTCCCTGTAATGTTATTGTTATTGAACAAGCGCCCGGACAAGTTGAAGTTGCTGCTGTTGATCCTTTTGCTTCAATGCAGGCAGTGAGTAATCCGAATCTTGGTAAAGTAGCTAATGAGGTGCAAAACAAGCTGCGAAAAGTTATTGAGAGTTTGTAAGCTGCGCTAACCTTCAAGGTTTGCGTATCGTATACTGCCAGCAACCTTGAAGGTTACATCGCTACGCAAATTACATTCCGAAATATTTAATTATCTGCCGCATAATTTCGTATCTTACTTCGGGTTTAATAATACTTTCGAATGGAAAGCCAAAAACAATTACACCGTAGCTGTTTTTATAACCAACAGCAGCACTAAACTGATTTTCTTTATACCTTAAAATTACTTCACCACCATTAGAAGGCATAATTGCATCCGGAGCTTCAACTGCATAAATAGAATCATTCATTTGATTAGAATACTGAAAGCTGAACATATTTTTAAGAAAAGAAGTTCTTGCAGGTGAAACATCCCCGCTTTTAGCTGCATGACCTGTAACTAAATTAAAGTGTAATATATTTTTTGCAAAGTTTATACTTTCATCACCACTTGAAAAAAGATCTGATCCTACATAAGCACCGGAAATAAAAAGCCCTTTTCCCTTATTTAAATAATCTGATAAACATTCTTGAAGCTTTTTTGGAAAAGCTTCAAATTGAATTCCGTTGACCGAATCTGCAAAGGGTTTTTGCCATTTGGTTTTCTTTTCTTCCCCAAGAATTAAATCAACCATTTTATACTTTTTTAAATCCACAAACCCTTCCATCACAGCATCATCACTGCACGAGACAAAAGAGTAACCCGCACTCTTAATTGCCTGCCCATGAATGTAAGGAAAATCAAAAGTATTACCTGCAACTATTTTAGTTTCAAAATCAGCATGACTTGCTCCGTGCCCGGGCGCATCATTTGAAATGTAAGCCGAGTTAGGATTAAAATCGAATTGCAAACCTGTAAAATTTATATCGAATTTATCGGGTACGCCGGCATCAATAAAATTTGCAAAGCCAACGAAAGAAGTATCTTCAATTGTGGCGGGCGGAGCAATTCTATCAAAGCCATTAATTATTAAAATAGGGTTTTTTGAATTATCTGTTTTACATACTGATAAAATTTCTGAAGGAAAGCTTTCGCCGCCTTCGTTAACTGCAGTTACCTTAAAGCTGTAAATATTCCCTTTGTCAATTTGTTTAACAAAGGAATTACCCTCAACTAAAACTCCGTTATCGAACCCTCCTCCATTAATTTTTGTATAAACAATATATTTCGTTGGATTTGCTGTTGGTTCCAGTGCGTCTGCTTGAGGTTGCCAGTTAAGAATTACATAACCATTTTTATCAAACTCGGTTGAAAAATGAGTGACAGGAAGCGGTTGAACAACATAATCGAAATTGTATTGAGAAGATAAAAATCTCAACATGCCCTTGTAAATTGCACGCGATACATCAAATCTAAAACGAGGATCGAGCACAAATTTCATATCAAGAAAATTCTGGTGAGATAATAATTCCAGCAAAAGAGATGGAATGTTAGGACGTACTGACTCGCTGTACCGCGCTTCCATTAAGTGCCGCCTTGTCCAACTTACATCGTACTTATTTCTTAAATCATCTATAATTTGAGTCTGAATTATATCGGCTAAATCTCTGTTGGCAAATCGCGATACACCATCAGGAAAAACGAATTGTGAATCAGTTGATGTTAAACTGTAAATTGCAAGAGTTCCAATTACTGTATCGTTTCTTGAAATTCCAGCATCGGTATGAAATGCTAAAGAAAGATCAATCGGAATACTCAAACCTTTGTCGCTTCTGTTTTTATTAGGCCCATAGGGTTTGCCGTATAAATAATTACCATATTCTGCTCGGCTTTGGTAATCGTCATTGTAATCATTTTCATTGCCATTAAAACTAAAAATCAAAGTATCTGGCATACCGGCATATTGGAGCCAATAGCGTGCACCCTCAGCAAACTTAGGTCTTCCGCTTGTTGTTCCATTCCTTTCGATTATTCCCATGCCGCCGCCAAATCTTACAGCATCAGCCGAAACAACCATTCCCATTTCGTCACTTTTATTTGAAAGAACTACTTTACCGTTTTGCGGGTTGTATCCTTTGTTGAATAAATATTTGCCAATGTATATCCATGTGCCTCCCCCAATCTGCTGATTAACTTTAAGTTCGGTTTTACCCCCAGCATGAAAAACAGTGTAGCTTGCATTATTTACATTTTCAGCTGAATGGCGGTAAGAAACGTAAACAGCATATTCTCCTGTTTCTGGAATTTCTGGAATCCAATCGCATTGTGCATCGCCAACTAAATTTGAATAGGTAAAAATGCTTTTACCAAACTCAAACGGATTTTCATTTTCTTTATACGGAGGACTACCTATTCCAAAGCCTGCTTCATCTGTTTTCTGCCAAACCAATCTTTCTCCGTCGCGTATAAAAAATCTAGATTTAGTAATTGGATTTGTTGGTGAATCATTATCAACTACAACTTCATTTGTCTGAATATCGCGCTCACGCGGAACAAATATTTTTGCGCCTGCATTTTCGAGCATCGGAATTAGATATGGAATGGTAAAAGACATCGGAATTAAATCCTCAACCGATTGAAACAGCCTCGGGCGCTGCCATTCCCATCGATCAAGTTTATGGTTATAATACCAGCCGTGGCTGTGCCAAAGAATTATGTTTTTATCATTCAACCCTTTTGTAGGATTATTTTTTGAATCAACATTTCTAACAATTGGCAGCGGGCGATTGGGGTTGCTAATCGGCATTCTTCTATAATCGTAATCGGCAAAACTATTACGGTAATAATTTGGTATTAACTCTTCAATCGGAGTATCTAAAGCTCTAATTTTCATTTCGTAATCAGAATAATCCAAACCAAGTTCTTCTCTGAACTGTTTATATAATGTTTCTACAGTTTCATATCTAAACGGTACATACGAAAATTCCTTGCTAAGATTTATGTTAACAATTTTTTTTCTTTTATCAACAGTAACGTGTTCTATGCTTGCATTACTAGGAAAAGCAATTGGCAGCGTCTCGGTTTTTAGTTCGGGCTTAATTTCGATTATCTCCTCGCCGGGAATTTCTTCAACTTCTTTAGTTTGCGGAACTTTCTCTTCTTCTTCCTTAACAACCTCTTTTGTAGCACAACTGGATAAAAAGAATATGAGAGCTGAATAAAGAATAACTTGTAAATATAATTTCATATCTCCGTTGGTGTTTTCATTGAATTGTAAGTGTTAGTAGTAAATCTAAATATTTCTTTGCGTTTCAGCGGCTTTTCGGTTAACACTTTTTTTCATCCCAGAGGCACAGTGAATCACGAAGACGCGGGTACAACATTTTTGTGTCCGCATCTTGGACAAACAACCTGAGGTTTGTTCGTCCCAAAACCTGCGGGTACTTTTATTTTCATTCCACACACACAAGTGAGGAAAGAATAACTGTTGACTGTCATCATTAAATCTCCCAGAGTTCGCTTTTGCTGTTTGGTTGTTTCTGTTGGAACAGTAACCTCGCCGGGTTTTCTAATCTCAACCTTCTCCTGCCTTGATAAAGCCGATGGTGGAATTATTGGAGATGATCTCCGCTTTACCTTGTCGAACGCATTTTGGTAATCGATAAATCCTGCTCCTTGAGAAATACTTCGCAAAATTCTAATCCTCTCAGAAATTGGCGGATGGGTGCTTGTAAGATCTGCCAGTTTCATTCCTTTTACTTTCAAAGGATTTACGATATACATCGGGGCGGTTACTTTGTTGGCAGAAGGCAAATCAAGATTCGAATCAGCAATTTTTTCCAAAGCGGATGCAAGTCCTTCAGGATATCTTGTGAACCTAACTGCGGTTGCATCAGCAAGGTATTCTCGCTTACGCGAAATTGCCAGATAGAGCAGCCGCGCAATTATCGGAGCTAAAATTGCAAGAGCTATCGCAGCAATCATAATAATCAATTGTGCCTGTCCGCTGTTTTTGGATGACTTAGAGCTATATCGCCTCCCGCCGCCTGAGATCCACATGCCTCTAAAATAAATTTCAGAAATAAGAACTATGCTTCCCAGCATTATTCCAGCCATGGTCATAAATCTAATATCACGGTTGTATATGTGCCCCGTTTCGTGAGCTACAACTCCTTGAAGTTCATCACGATTTAATTTGGATAACAATCCAGCGGTTACTGCAATTGCACTATTTTCGGGTTTTATTCCAGTTGCAAAAGCATTCGGAGCTTCTTCATTTATGATATAGATTTTAGGAATGTTAGGAAGACCCGCTGCTATTTTCATTTCTTCAACAACATTAAAAAGCTGGGGGTGAACATCGGGTGTAACTTCTTTCGCACCGCTAATCGCTAAAAGTATATTGCTACCGAATGCAATGCTGATTATGGAAAGAATAATCCAAATTGCTAAAGCAACAATGACACCAAATGAACCGCCGCCATCGGGAATGAAACTGCTCCCGATTGCATATCCTAAAAGCAAAAGGAGAATTCCCATACAAACAAAAAGCCAGAATGATTTACGCTGGTTGGCTCTAATTAATTCCCACATAAACCGATTAAAAATTTAATATTGAAAAAACATTTCATAATAGACCAAACATTATCAGAATATTGCTCTTTGACATGAAATAACCCCATGATTTATCGTGGGGACACTAAACGGTGAAATCGAGGCTTTAGTCATGAAAACTAAATATTGATTCATCAAATAAATTTTCGAATTCATTATTGAAATAAATTTATTTTCTTATTGCATTCTTACAAATGCGGTGAAAAGTTTGTTTTATAGATATTCTTTTTACTTCAAACAGAAGAAACACACATTTTAATATTTAAAACAATTCTTCTTTATATCAGGGCTAAAGCCAATCTTACTTGTGGTTTTAGATACCCCATGCTGAAGCATGGGGTTTCAGTAAATTTTTTCTTTTCCTCAAAAACTAACTTTGGGAACAGCTCTTTCGCTTTTATCTTCAACTTCAAAGAAAGCTTCTTTGACGAAATTAAACATTCCGGCGAGAATGTTCGATGGGAACATTTCAATTTTGTTATTGTAGTGTAGTACTTGATCGTTGTAATTCTGCCTGGAGAATGAAATTTTATTTTCTGTTGATGAAAGCTCTTCCTGAAGTGCAAGGAAATTTTGATTAGCTTTTAAATCCGGATAGTTCTCAACAGCGATATTAAATTTTGTCATTGCATCGTTCAGTTGCCCTTCTGCTTTTGCTTTATCTTGAACACTAACTGCAGACATTGCTTGCGCACGTGCATTTGTAATGTTTTGCAATGTTTCTCGCTCGTGTGTCATATAACCCTTAACCGTTTCAAGCAAGTTAGGAATTAAATCATGGCGTCGCTTAAGCTGCACATCAATTTGCGACCATGCATTTTTAACTTGGTTGCGCAGTTGGATAAGTGAGTTATACATTGATATTATGTAAAAAACCACTATTGCAATAATTGCTAGAACAACTATAAAAGTCATTATGAACCTCCGGAAAGTTTATATTTAAATATTTCTCTGAGTAATGCTAAAATTTTGTTTTCTTCATCCAGGCTCCCAAGTTTTACAACTTCGTATAACTCACCTTTATTGAACCAAAGCCCGTGATTATTTTTACATCTATCGAGCAGAATTTTCATTTCTTTTCCCACGCTTACTTTTTCCATTTTTTTAAAACAAATTGGGCAGCGGATTTTCTTTTCTTCAAAAGATTCATCTGCACGAAAAGATGAAAGAACTTTCTCCTTTTCTGATGCTTCTTCAAGAAGAAGTTCAAGCTCGCCACCATCAAGCCAAACCCCATCACAGCTTGTGCAGTAATCTATTTCGATTTGATCGAGTTCGAGAACTATCATCAGTTCATCGCAAACAGGGCATTTCATGTTTCATTTAAAGTTATTTAGAAAACCTGCTCAAATTTAATTGATAATTTTATAAGAACCATACTTAGAAAACCGTACCAGTTTTATTGTGATTTTCTTTGCGTCATCGCGTCTTTGCGGTAAAAATTCACTTGCCGCAAAGCCGCTAAGAAACTAAGTTTCACAAAGGAATAATGTTTATTTAAACTGATGAAGCTACTATTAATTTTCTTTTGGTTGTTGTGCATAAGTGTTTCGGCGCAATACTCAATTAACTCAAATGTTTTCGGACAATTTATTACAAGCCAGCATTTCGGTGAAAGAATTTTGAATCTTCGATTTGAACCGGAAATATCAGTTCAGATCAATGCACCATCAAAGGAAAATTATGATTCGACAAAGAAAAGTCTTTTAATATTTTACGCACTTCCAAATGGCAACTCAATTGAATGGACAATTGGCAAAGAATCTAAACCTGGAGACGACTGGCATTTCGATATTCAGCATATAGGAGCGCAGACAAGATTTTTAAGAGAGTACTACAAAGAGGCCAACATCATTATCGCTTACCTCCTGACTGACAGTAAAAGCTGGCCCGCATGGAGAAGAAAAACTGCTGATGCCGATTTGATAATCAAGTCAATCGTGAACTCGGCAGCAAACCTTTTTAATCCATTGGAAATTAAACTTGTTTTAAGCGGACACAGCGGCGGCGGGAGTTTCATATTTGGTTTCCTCAACAGTGTAAAGAAGATTCCGGAAATAGTTGAACGGATTACTTTTCTCGACAGCAACTACGGTTATGAAGATTCACTTAAACATGGCGATAAAATAATTGATTGGCTTAAGGATTCTGAAGATCATTTCTTAAGTGTGATTGCTTATGATGACAGAGATGTAAAAATAAATGGAAAGAATGTCGTGAGTCCAACCGGCGGAACTTACTACAGAAGTAAATTGATGAAAGCCAGACTAGAAAAAGATTTTCAATTTGCTGACGAAAGCGATTCATCATTTACAATTTACAAAGCACTAAATGGACGGGTTCAATTCAATCTAAAAGAAAATCCGAACGCAGAAATTTTCCACACAGTACTTGTGGAAAGAAACGGGTTCATTCAAAGCATTCTCTCCGGGACTGAATATGAAGGAAAGAAGTATAAATTTTGGGGTGAAAGATGCTATGAGCAGTGGATTGGGGAATAATCCCCGAAGTAAATTTCAATCAGACAAACAAAGTTAATGTGTCTGTTTTAATGAATTCCTGCCAAGATAAATTATCTTCACTTATCAAAATGCTTTTTGCTGGTTTGTATTTTTTCTTAAATAGCTCAAGTCCTTCATGGAATTTAACTTTACCAGCTTTAACTTCAACAGTTACCAGCTTTTTATTCTTCCTTAAAACAAAATCGACTTCTGCATTACCTTCCCGCCAATAAAATAAATCAAAATTATGGATTCTTGACTGGTTCAGAAGATAAGCACCCACCGATTGTTCAACTCTCCTGCCCCATAATTCGGGTTTGGTTATGATCGTTGCAAAATCAACATTTGAATAAACGGAAACAAATGCAGTATTGTATGTCAACAGCTTTGGAGTTGAAGATTTAATTTTTACCGTGGAACCAGAAAATTTTTGCAGCCCGGTTATCATCCAGGCTGAATCTAAAAGCCGCTGATAATGAGAAAGAGTAGTTGTATTTCCCGCATCTAAAAGCTGGCCTAACATTTTATTGTATGATAATATTTCGCTGTTATACAAACAAGCATGCTCGAAAAGACTTTTTAACAAAGCAGGTTTCTGTATAGCGGTAAGCTGCAAAATATCTTTCGAAATTGTCGGTTCAATTATGGAATTAAGAATATAATCCCTCCATCTTTTCTCATCCGAAATAAAAATTGCCGAACCTGGATAGCTGCCGAAATAAACGAATTGTTCCGGCGTTAATCCAAATGCTTCATTCATTTCAGAGTAAGTCCAGTGTGGTAATTGTATCAGTTCAAATCTGCCGGTTAAAGATTCGGTTAATCCTTTGGCAATCATTAAAGTTGAAGAGCCAAGCAAAATAACTTTGAGATTAATTTTATTTCTCCGATCCTGGTCATACAGTTTTTTAACCACCTCGCTCCAATTATGTATTTTTTGTATCTCATCAATTATCAAAAGAAAGGATTCGGCATCAGAATTTTTCAATTTTATTCGTGCTGCTTCCCATTGCTGTTCAACCCATGTGGTTAATGAAGAAGGCACTGCATCCGCCGAAATAAAGCTGTAAGGAATTTGTATTTTGTCGACAAGCTGAGACGCTAATGTAGTTTTGCCTACTTGTCTTGGTCCTGTTATTACTTGAATGAGATGGTTTTTATCTTGAATTCTACTCTGAAGTTCTGACAGCTGTTTTCTTATAAACATATTTTTACTCAATTGACTGAGCAAATTTACTCAACGGATTGAGTAAAATCAAAATACTTCGATTTTGTTCAATTCTGATGGAAAATGGGGATAAATTCTGCTGAAACAGCTTCATGATTGGTTGGCTAAGCTTTTAGCATTACGATTATTCGACCACTTATTTCGAAAAGCATTTGTTCCGAATACCGCTAACTATAACTGCTGGAAATTTTCTTGAAATGAAATCCGTAAATCGTAAATAATATTGCAAGAGAAAACAACTGCGGCTTACGGAACAGCGACCAGAAAAATAATTTCCAGTAATAAATTCGTTCCTCGCCGATAAATCCTAACCTGAACATTGACTTAAACAGCGCAAGAACATAATTCGGATTAAGATGAAAAACTTTTTTCTTTTTGGGATCAAAGTCTTTAAGGAAACGCATTACACGCGCATAATAATGTTTGGGTGAATAGATTGTATTTAAGATTCTTTTATATCCGATTAAAAGCACTTCAGAATCCATGTGAGGAATAAAGTTGATTGAAAAATCGGTGTTGCTGCCGCTAAAATTATTTAGCATTCTTCCTTCGGTCAAAAGTCTTTTCTGAAGTTTTGTTCCTTGGGGCGCATTAAGCAGCCCTACCATTGCAGTTACAATTCCGCTTTCCTGTATAAATTTTGTCAGCTTGTCAAAGATCGTCGGAGGATCGTTATCAAAACCAACGATAAATCCTCCTTGAACCTCCAGACCTGAATCTTGAATTTTCTTTATACTTGAAATCAAATCGCGGTTTCGGTTTTGAGTTTTATTACACTCAATTAAACTTTTTTCATTAGGTGATTCAATCCCAATAAACACAGCCTCAAATCCTGCCTTAACCATAAGCTGCATCAATGTATAATCATCGGCAAGATTGATTGATACTTCGGTGTTAAAATAAAAAGGATTTTTCCTTTGCTCATTCCATTCAATAATTGCAGGAAGTATTTCCCTCTTCAGTTTTGATTTATTACCGATGAAATTATCATCAACAAAAAATACAGGTCCGCGCCAGCCGGCAAAATATAATGCATCTAATTCAGCAATTACCTGTTCTTTAGTTTTTGTGCGCGGTTTCCTTCCGTAAAGAACAGTGATATCACAAAAATCACAATCATATGGACAACCGCGCGAATATTGAATATTCATTGAAGAGTAATTCTCCATTGTAACAATATCCCAAAGAGGCAGCGGAGTGGTTGAAATATTCGCCCATTCTTCTGTGGTGTATTTTTGTCTCGGTTGCCCCTGGCTGAGATCGCTTAAAAACTGTGGGAGAGTGATTTCAGCTTCATTTAAAATCAGATA
>JACAFC010000113.1 GCA_013388515.1 Ignavibacteriaceae bacterium
GTCGAAGCTGTTTCTTCATTCGATAGAGTAATATTACTTCCATTTGGAGTTAGCGAGCGGTACTTTATTGCAGTTGTACTTTGCTGCCATGCTAAATGAAACACTGCTGCTTCCCCGTCTTTTCTTACAGCAACAGTTGGATTAGTACTGTTGGCATCTGTTCCTGAAATTGGAGTACCATATTCTGTTGTGTACCAGCTAGTGGGATTGTAACAATCGCCATAGCCATATCTATATAAATAATAATCCTCCTTCTTTCCATACAACAAGTATTTTGTTATCTCCCCAGGATATTACCGGCATGGCATCATGTGAATATGAGGTTGTAGGATAGTATACTGCATCATTATAAACATCATGAAATACAAGATTTGGTCCGGGTCTACTATAGTGGGCAAGCCTTATTTTATAGGTTTCGTTGTATTTCTCCTGCCAGACTATAATGATTTCATTACTACTCGAGCTAATATCAATTGCCGGAAGTTTAGATTCATTTGAAGATAATGGTTGTCCATAGTTCTCAATTGTCCAGGTAACTCCGTTATCCGTACTTTTTTCATACCATACACGGCCCATACTGGAATATACTTTGTGAAGTATTCCATCACTTGTTTTTACAAGCTTTTTCTGGCTGTTGCTAGAGAAAGCATATTGATTATTAGACTTTGAGGGTATTTTATAAAGTGCAGTATATGTTGCATTGTCAGTTGGAGTAATCGTTCGAGAATTTTGGGAGTTCCCATCTGTCCAACCGGCAAAACAGTACGCTGGATTAAGTGGACTGAGGACCGGTGCGGAGATTTGATCACTGTTTTGCTCAACTATATACTTGACTAATTGATCCGCTTGCAAACCATTAAATTCGGTTTGATGATCTACGTCTATTTTGTAGTTTTTTCTTAATCCAGCTAAATATGTAGCTTTATTATCAGCTTGAGTTGTAACAAAGTTATGCTGAATGTTAGGTGGAAGTATATCATAAGTACTACTTCCTTTTAATATTTGCCAAAGGCTTCTTGCATTAGGAGCGAAGTTGTTCCAGATATGTTGATAACCATCACTTCCATTTTGTGGTGTAACTGCTTCTAAGGATAAAAGTAAGCCAACAATGTTAGAATAATCGTACGGACTATTTCTGACAACGGTATTAACTTTAACCGTACCTCCTGTGAAGTTGTTTTGAACAACAATATTAGTTATTAAGCCAGTTTCTACAGCGAACCAGTATAGAATCCCCGCTGTACCACTAATGGCAAGGGGAAGCGTTGCATCTCTTATATTAATTCTATTTTGTAACGATGTACCATCGCGATTATAACAAAGTTCGCCTGCTAGATCAGTACAACAAGCAAAATCATTTACACTGGTAGGGCTGGAAGGTAAGGTATATAGTGGGATATTATAATATGATGGCGTAGTTACCGGCAAGTAATCATTTCCGTCTCCATTGTAAGGTCCATTGCTACCAAAATGATCTGCAACTTGTTGAACACGGTACATAAGATAATATAGTGGTTTATCTTTACCAATAGGATTAAGAAATCCGCTCATACCGTTATGACTAATTGATAAATATGGTGAGTTATATGGTGCTACACCTGCACCAACCCAAGTTTCATACGTATCATAATTAATACCATCATCACATAAATTATGTGCATCTCCATGAGCATGTGTTGGAACGCTCATATCTTGTAATAAATGACACATCCTACCTAAAATTTCCCAAGTAAATTTATTAACTAGTTCTTCAACTGTTGTAAACATTAGGTATTCATTAATCAATCTGATTGGGGGATCATAATATACATCACCATCAAGATATGTAGCTTGTGTAATATAGATATTTTCATTTATAAAGAGATCTGGTAATGAGTTATAGCTTAAATGTAAAGTTGCGTTTTGTTGTGCACAACCCCCACCATCGGGGTATGGAATATTAGCAACTCCCAAATTAATATCAATGTCCTATCCGCCATACGCATAACGTTGAATTTTAGTATATGCACTTGGAAAAGTTTTTTGACCATAGATCCCATCAAAAGTCCATTTCAAAGTTACATCTGAATTTTCACCATTATCAGCAATCCAAAAATGGGTTCCAGAAGTATAAACATCGAAAAAACCTGATTCATGATAGACTACATCTTCCTCATCTTCATCTTCCTCATCTTCTCGATACGCTCCAGTCACAATATATGGGCTAGTCCAAGGACCAGAGCCTTGCTGGGTCGTTCCCACATGATCAATCATAACAGGAATATCACCATAAATTGATTGTAGGAGTAAATATGCTTCTCTGGTTAAATATTGATGAACGTGTTGTTCATGTGCAATACCAATTATGTTTAGTGATAAAAAAATAATTGTAATAAGTTTTTTCATTTTTTTCCCTTTAATTAAAATGAAACACCAATAATCAAGCATGTTGGAGGATTTCGAATAATATCGTAACCTTCAATGCTTAAGGTATTTGTTTTTATTGTGTTTTGTATAAATACCGATTTAAGTTGGAGCACTAAAGAAATTTTTTTCCCCCATTTATACTGGCCATTAAAGGCAAGGATACCGCATGAGGCATCTACAAAAGAAAATGGAAAACCTGGTATGTAACCAAAACCCCCTTGAATGTTAATATCTAATAATTTCGAAAGTCGAATCTTATATCTAACTGATCCGCTTATTATGGGTGCGCTAATGAATGAGAGTTCTGGAACTAATGAAATATTTCTATTGAGGATAATCGGAAGACCTAAGTTTACTGAAAACATCTTTCTATATAATTCTATACCAACCCCAATTTCAAAATTAGTTTCAATTTTGCTTTTATATACTTCATCATCGAACCTTTCAAAGCGATCTATTTGATAATTTTCAGAATAGATTCTTTTAATATCATTTAACATTGGAAGTGAAAGAATCAGATTTTCCCTATAATAAATTGATATGTCAGCCGTGAAAATCATATTATTTTCACTTTGACAATAAATCAAATAGGAATTAGTAAGGATTAATAACGGTATGCACGCATTCTTCCAAGCATTCATTTTAATTTTTCACTTTTCCTCTAAAAACTAAATTAACCTGGTTGTTGAAATCATAGGCAAGGAAGATTACATCTTTCTCAAATATTGTCGCCCCGGTTAAATTAATTTGTGGATTATCGAATTGAATTAAATATTTTATATCATTCCCATTAAAATGGCCTATCCCGTCTTTCATGCCTAAGAAAATATCCTTAATATTTCGACCTAAAACCAACCCAAGAAAATTAAATTCAGTAATGTCTTTAAACTTTATCAAATTTGCACCCGAATACTTATAGAGTGATTTATCTGATACAAAAATCATTTCATTTCCGATTTTCTCAAAACTCACCGCACTACCACGTATTACTGGTTTAAGATTTGAACCATCAAATTCAAAAACAATTAATGTATCATCAAAAAATGCTTCATACTTAAACCCTAAGACGAAATAATTTTGTTTGCTAATTTTTTCACGTTGTATTTTTACTAAACTATATGGTACATCAGGTATATCTATATGGTTCCATTGGCTGCCATTATATTTCAATAAAATTCCTATATTTTTTTTGCCCAGACTATCTGCATAACCTGTTGCGATAAGAGAGGAAGGAGAATCACCCCAAAGGTATTCAATACCTATTATCGAATAGCCAGGAATTGAGAAAATGGTATCCTCTTTCCAGTTATTATCATAATGCCATATTTTACCATCTCTTCCTCCAATCCATACATCGCTCCCTGAATAACCAAATACCGCTTTTGGTGATATAGGGCGTGATATTCCATCATTACTCCACGAGGTTCCATTAAAATGATAAATAGTTTTGTTCAAATCTCCCCCTGGACCAATTAACCATACATCATTAGGTGAACTACCCCAAATACTAGTCAAAATTGTAAATGGAATCTTAAGCGTGTCAACTGTCCAATTATAATCTCTTCTACCTGGCTGCAAAGTATCACCTGGCGGTTCGGTTGTGTCGCAATGGGCAAAGAGTAAGATTAAGATAAAGAGTAAGAGCATAATTTGTTTTAA
>JACAFC010000067.1 GCA_013388515.1 Ignavibacteriaceae bacterium
GACAATGTTCATGTCACACTTCGTAGTTCGACTGAGCTCACTATGGCTCAGTGTGACAGATTCTGTTTTAATTTCTTATGTCATGCTGAGCCTGCCTGTCGGCAGACAGGCTTGTCGAAGCATGACTAATCCAAGGAAAGGATAAAACCATGTACTACAAACTATCAGATTTCATTTCGGATTGGACTTACGAATCCGAATCAACTATAAAAGTGTTTTCTAATCTTACTGACGAATCCCTTTCAAAGAAAGTCCATGAGAAAGTTCGGACTGCGGGAAAACTTGCCTGGCATATTACCACATCAATTTCGGAGATGATGAATAGAACGGGACTAAAAATTGAAAGTGTTAAGGAAGATTCACCTATACCCGCAAAAGTTAGTGAACTGGTTGATGCTTATAAAAGTGTGTCTCAAGCTTTAATTACTCAGGTAAAAGCAAATTGGGATGATGCGGTGTTGATGAAAGAAGATGACATGTACGGTGAAATGTGGGCTAAAGGAAAAACTTTGGGAATCCTGATCACACATCAAACTCATCATCGTGCACAGCTCACTGTTGTGATGAGATTATTAGAATTAAAAGTTCCGGGAATTTATGGTCCTTCAAGTGAGGAATGGGCTGCTTACGGAATGCCTGCACAGGAATAAATCAGTAACCTTCGAGGTTAACATAACACATATGATGAATTAACCTCGAAGGCTGCCAAATGCCATCAGTAATTGTACTTAAACCACTTTACAACTTCAGACCATTTTGGTTTTTTACCGGTGATAAGTATTCCTACTCTATAAATCTTTCCCGCAAGAATGAATATTAAAATCATTGCTGCGATATTAATTAGCATAGATATTATTAGCTGAATAAGCGGAATATCAACCAAAGTTATTCTAGCCGGCATTACAATTAATGAAGCAAAAGGTACGAACGATGCTATTCTTGCTATTTGATTCTCAGGATTTGTTTGCATCCCAATTGAAATAAAAAATGGGATAATGATCAGCATCATAATTGGCCAAATGCCGGATTGAGCATCTTGAGGATTATCGAAAATGGATCCAACTGTTGCAAACAATCCAAGAAATGTAATAAGCGCAATAAAATAATTGTACAAAAAGAAAACCAGGTGCCAAACGCTAAGTTTTAATGTAAACTCAGGTGGAAGTACGAACCATGTTGTAGATAAAAGTATTATCAGCGGCGAAATCCATATAGCCATTTGCGCAAGCCCGGTAATTGAAGTTCCGATGATTTTTCCCGCCATTAATTCCTTACTGCTGACTGAAGAGAGTAAAACCTCAACAATTTTATTGCTCTTTTCTTCAATTACTGAAGTCATCGTCATTTGTCCTATGAACAAAAGACTCATGTAAAGCAGAAAAGTAAAAAGGAAAGAAAGTACAGTATTGCCTATTCCTTCCTCCTCAATTTTTTTATCAGCCGAAATTCGATATCCATTGAAATCAACATTATTTTTTGCGAATTCGAGTTCTTCAGTAGATAGACGACGTCCAACAAAATACATATCGGTAAGAACTTTATTGATAGACGGTTTAAGTTTATTAAGCAGTAGGTTGTTATTGGGATTTTTAGAGAAATATTCAATTTTTTTGTTTTTCAATGCTTGATCAGGTATAAAAACTAATCCCGTTATTTTTTCTTCCAATATTTGTAGACGAATGTTGGATAACCTTTCTTCAAGTTTTGATTTCTCAAGCTTCTCAAACATAAATTTTAATTCACCCTCATGATTCTTGGGAATAAGTTTGAGTTCGGCTTGAACATTATCCAGCACTCTTTGAGATTCGGATGCAATAATTAATAATGCATTCTCGGAACCGGAGTAATTAAGCAAATAAGTTTGCAGTCCTAAAATTCCAAACATGAATAAGGGAATAAGCAGTGTCATAATTATAAAAGTTCTGCTGAATAACCTTACTTTCAATTCACGCTTTATAATTGTAATAGTTCTTTTATTTAACATTGTTTGCATCCTTTCCAGCCAGGGTCACAAATATTTCATGCAGCGAAATTTCATTAGCAGCAAACTTGTTTACCTTAATATTATTTTGAACTAAAAGTTTCAATAAATCTTGAGATTGCGAGGACTCTTTCACTCGTACTCCAATTGAATTACCAAAGTTTTCTACCTTTTCTACGAAATCGACTTTTTCAAGAAAAGATGAGTCTCCCTCAACTTCAATTGTGATATTTCTTTGAGCATACTGTGATTTAATTTCATTTAGCGATCCTTTTAGAATTATTTTCCCATGATCAATCATAGCAATATGATCACTCAACTTTTCAGCAAAATCCATAAGGTGTGTTGAAAAAATGATGACTTTGCCTTCTTCCTTTTTTTCTAAAATTATATCTTTAAGAAGATCCGTGTTAATGGGGTCGAGACCAGAAAAAGGTTCATCGAAAATCAAGAATTCGGGATCGTGGAGTACGGAAGCGATAAACTGAATTTTTTGTTGATTGCCCTTGGACAAGTCCTCGAGTTTAGAATTTTTTCTGTCTAGAAGTTCAAATCTCTTTAAATAATCTAAGGCTTTTTTTTCAATACCTCTTCCTTTTTTACTTTTTAATTCAGCAAGGAAAAGGAGAGTGTCCATCACTTTCATCTTTTTATAAAGTCCTCTTTCCTCAGGAAGGTAACCAACTTTATCTTTAAACTCCTGACCAATTTTTGTCCCGCGAAGTATTACTTCGCCAGCATCCGGCATATAGATGTTCATCATCATACGGATTGTTGTAGTTTTACCTGCACCATTTCGGCCAATCAACCCAAACACTGAACCTTCAGGTACGGTAAAAGATACGTTATCAACTGCTTTTAAGCTGTTAAAACTTTTTGAGAGGTTGTTTACTTCAAGAGCATACATATAAATTATGACCTTCCAAATGAATGTCTATAAGAAAGTTAAAGTGGAAAAAATCGAAGCACCCGGTCTTTTAACAAGTTATTTGAAAAAGACACAATGAAATTAGAATAATTTCGAATTAAAAAAGAATTATAAATTTTGATAGATTGAAATACTTCCCAGTCCAAGTTCAACCCATAATCTTGCCATCATTTCATTGTTGCCCTGGATGATTCCTTCGGGTGTAATTCTTTGAGGTATTGTGAAAAGCTCTGCAATCCGATTAAATATTTTTTCTCTAGACTGTTTTTCTGAACGTTTTAATAAATGAAATAAAGTTATTAAATCATCTTTCCTAGCTTCAGATAAAACTATATCAAGATCAGAACTGCTGCCATTATTAAAATCTAAATTATACAGGGCATCTTTAAATGTGAGAGAAGCTGATTCTGAAAATGGAGTGCCCATGCCTGATACGCCCGAATAACAGCTAGTTCCTTTAGGCAGTAGAGATTTACAGTTTTTGTTTTCCATCAGCACCCAACCGGAAGTTACATTAAGAAATGTTGATGATTTTTCATCCACTGTTATGGAATAGGCACATCCTAAATCTTTAATATTTGCTGAGGGGGTTTTAATAGAAAATAATTTTGGAATAGACCAGCTTCTTGCAAGTATTCTGCCCCTAGAAAGGATCAGCTTATGCTCAGCTTTGCCTGACTCAATAATCCTAATTTCCGATTGCGGCTCGATGTCAATTTCACCAATATTCTCTAATTTTAGCCGTGCCCTTGAACTAAAATCAGTAAACAATCTTTCACCGCTTTCAATTGCACCATCACCAGTTAAAACTTTAGTTTCGATTACAGGCCGGCCTGAAACTTTTTCAATTGGCCAGAACTCCGCTGGAGAATGATCAAATATTATAAATGCTAAAATAATTCCTAACGCAATTGTGGAAATTATTCCAGTTATAACTAATAGTTTATTGTTTGTAAAATCATTTGCTTTCATTATTAAGTTGTTCTTCAAATGATCTGCATCTAAGGTTAGCGATGAAATAGTTGGAAATGCTTTAGGAGTTATTTCTCGTGAAGAATTATTCTCTTCCATATTTTTATGGATTTTCGCACGCACCCTATTTTGTTTGTTTACAAAACGATGTTTTAGTCCGGCTTTTGATCTCAGTGTAATTATTTCATCAAGTGCTTTTGCACAATTACTGCAGTTATTGATGTGCTCGTGAATTTCAGCTCGCATTTCGTCGAGAAGGATTCCTTTAGAGAAATCATTTAAATAGTATTTTACTTCAGTGCAATCCATTAAGTTAAACTAGAAAAAGTAATTTGTTTGTTTATCTAGAAGCTGATTTAAATTATTGTCAAACTCAATTTTTTGCACCAATTCCATCTCATTAAGTTCCTTTTCGTGAAAGCACATGGAATGAAAAATGAATTTTCTTTTAAGCTCAGTTTCAGAATTCCCCGTTGCAATAAAATCACATGAATCAAAGCCCAAATCTTTGCATTTAAGCTGGTACAAAATCATTTTAGCCCTCATTAAAATGAATTATTTCTGAATCTTAGTTATAGATAACGATTATTTTGCTGCAATTATTGTGCACACCTAAAACACCCAATAAATAACCAAAGTGGCTTATAATAGTGTTTCTGAATTGGAATATGTAAAATAACGAGGCAATTCACTTGAAAAGAATTTCAATAATATTTAATTATAAGTATCAACTCTAAAGGATTATTTATGGAAGATAAAAAAACACAAAAAATCGCTGCTGCATTTTTGCTTGGTACAGTTGTCGGCGGAGTAATTGCACTTTTATTTGCCCCTAAAAGCGGAAAAGAATTAAGAAGTGACATTTCTGACGAGGTTAATAACTATGTAGACAAAGCTGCTGATCTGCGAAATAAAATTATTGATAAAGCAAAAAAATTTTCCAATGACATATTAAAGCAAACAGAAAAAGTTCAATCAGATATTCGCAGCTTTAAAGATGGAAAATATACCGGAACAGCTGAAAAAATTGAAAGTGAAATTTCACGGCTTCGTAATGCAATTAAAGCAGCGGTAGATTCGTATAAGGACACAAAAAAAGTTAGAAAATTTTTCCCGGATGAAGATAAATACTATTTCACTGATTTTAATGATTATCTTTTCCAGGATGAAGATGAAAAAATGAAAAAATAATTTTCTGTTTGCCTTTGAATCAGAGTAATTTGAATTTTTTAGAACGGGTATAAATGAATTACATTAACCTGGGGAAAAGCAATCTTCGAATTTCCACAATATCATTTGGAGCTTGGGGAATTAGCGGCAGAGATTGGGGAACTACTGACGATGAGGTTTCCAAAAAAGCAATTAATGCTGCATTAGATAATGGTGTAAATTTAATTGACACTGCCGATGTTTATGGATTTGGACATTCCGAGGAGTTAATTGCTCAAGTATTGGAGGAGCGCGGCGAAAAAAACAAAATTATAATTGCCACAAAAGCTGGGAATAATTTTTACCCATTTATAAGTAGTAAGCATAAAACTACACCCGCAAACCCGGATTACTCGCAAAAACATATTATTTTTGCCGCGGAACAAAGCTTAAAAAGACTTAAGCGTGATTACATAGATATTCTTCAACTACATAGCCCAACCACAGATCTATTAAAACGAGATGAACCATGGCTGGCTTTAGAAAAACTAAAGAAGCAAGGTAAGATTCTTTTCGCAGGACTTAGTGTACAATCATTTAAAGAATCGGAACAGGCTTTTATACTTGACGAACAAAAAGATATTCTTGATACTTTGCAAGTAAGGTATAATCTTTTAGAAAGAGAAGCAGAAAAAAAACTCTTCCCAAAAGCAATTGAGCATAATATGGGTGTTATTGTGCGAATACCATTACTTTTTGGATTACTTTCAGGCAAATTTAACAGATTAAGTACTTTCGGGGAGGATGATCATCGTCAAAACAATTTATCATCAGAAAAACTTCTTGTTTACTTGAATCAACTTGATAAAATGAATACATTTTTTAGCAAGCACTCTCAATTTTCTATGTCTCAATTAAGTCTTTGCTTTTGCATATCGCATCCAGCATGCCACGCAGCAATACCCGGAGCTAAAACAGAAACTCAGGTTTTAGAAAATATTGCTGCTTCGGAAATCAGCACCATACATCACAGTGATTTTCCAACTTTAACTGAATAATAGGTAATGTTTTAAAAGTACTTTAAAATTTTATTGTGAAGACTGTTCCCGAGCTTTTATCTAAGCTTATCTCTCCATCTAGTTGTTTGACTAGAGAAATAACCAACTGAAGACCAAGCGAGTCTGTATTTTTGAAGTTTATATGATCTGGAAAACCGCAGCCATTATCGCTGATTTTAATACAGTGTCCGCCATTTAATTCTTTTTGAACATCTATGCGAATCCATTTTTCAAATTTTCCGTCATTATATTCCTTAAGCTTAAAAGCATGTTTAAGAGAATTTGATACGAGTTCATTTACAATTAAGCCAATATAAACGGCTTGGTCTGCATTAAGATTAAGACTATCGATTTGGAGGTCTGTTTTAACTGAAGCAGCCTCAACCC
>JACAFC010000276.1 GCA_013388515.1 Ignavibacteriaceae bacterium
ATTTCCGAATGATGTCATTCTAACAAACTCACCTGCAGCAGGATCATCCGGTTCAGGACAGGGAGTTTCAGAATATGGTATGTATTCTACACTCAGGTTTCCGAATCTATCAGGGTCAACTCTATCACCCCAATAATTCATTCTTGCATCCAAATAAATTTGATTGCCTTCTGCAGGACAATTCATCAGCAAGTAGGTGTTTATAAGCGGCGGTGATGGGTCTCTGTTATCATAAATTGAATTACAACCTTTACTCATCTCAGCGTTTGAGTTAACAAAATATATTTCCGAACCATCGTTGTCTTCTCCTTCATATCCGCCATTTTCATATATCTTGTTATAACCTGACGTTGCATACATATTTGGTGGTCTGCCAAGCCACTGACCCTGCCTCATATATGGTATTGAACCGTCACCAATATACAATCCGTGATATTTGTTTGATGTAATTCTGTTTGAACCAAGTATTGGTGATGAGTTTGCAAGATGAATTCCGACTGTGTGACCGCTGATGTAGTTTGCTCTTACCACACCACTGCTGCTGAGCAAAATAATTCCCTGTAGTTCTTCTCTGTTTGATTGTATTATGTTGCCGGTTATTTGTGCATCGGTTACATTTGAAAGATATATTCCGCAAGCAGTGTTTGTTATTATGTTGCCCTGAATTAACAGACCCGGAAGGTTGCTTACCCAGATTCCTTTTTCTGAACTGCTTATATTACAGTTGGTGATTTGCGGGGGGGGGGGTAGGATTCATTCCCGGACTTCTTCCTGCGATGCTTATCGAATGTGTTTCGCAGTTTATGAATTCTACATTCTGTGCATACAGGTAGTTGGCGTTGAGTAATGAATTAACTCCTATGGTTGCGCTTTCTATTTTGCAGTTGCTTATTGTTAATGAACTGTTAGCTTTTATCAATATTCCAGTAGGATCATCATTTATTGGTTCAGAAAATTCAAGTTCAAGTTTGCTATTAACTGTACCGGTTATCGAGCCGCTGCCTTCAATTATTAATTTCTTTCCTTCTGCAAATTGTATTTTACCATCGCTTCCATTAATAATTGTTCCGCTCTTTACAATGATGTTTCCTTTTGAAGAATATACACCATTGATAGTTAGCACCGCACCATTTTCAATTGTCATATCATCTTCGAGTATCATTCCTGGCTGGGTTGCCTCTGAGTAAAGAAGTCTCCCGCCGTATTGAACTACAGGTGCAAATTGATAAAGGTAACCCTCTCCCGCACTATGTTCGATCTGCATTGTAAAATTATTGGGGGCCTTAAATGTAGTATCGAATAATCCTTCAATATTTCTAAATCTGTAGTTTACGAAAGAAGTGTTAACAGGGGGTTTGAGTGTAATTCGTAAATGCTTGCTATCTGTCGTTATCAGATTCGTTAACATAAAATAGTTGTCATCCGGATGAGAGGATCTATCGAATAATCCACAATGCCAGTTCATTAATAGAAGTGCCGGTACGCCATCACCTAAAATTAAATAATTATGTTCAACCGGTGGCGGTGGACTCTCGTTTTCTTTTCGTTGTAATTGTAAATATTCACC
>JACAFC010000068.1 GCA_013388515.1 Ignavibacteriaceae bacterium
GTTTACAGACAATTGATTTTCAATTACACTTATCGATTTATCAATTATCTCATTCAAATCAGCATTGCTTTTTTTAGGAACAGACTGCCGAGCAAAATCCAATAAGCTTTTTACGATTTCTCTGCTGCGAATAGTTTCGCGAACAATTATATTAAGATCTTCTTGAAATTCTGGATTATCTTTTGTTCTTTTTAATAGGAAACTGCTGTAAGTTAAAACACCTGTAAGCGGATTATTTATTTCATGAGCAACACCAGCAGCCAATCTTCCAAGCGATGCCATTTTATCTGATTGAAAAAGCTGCATCCTTGCTTCGGAAAGCTTCTTAGTCATGTTGTTAAATGATTCACCAAGTTTTCCTATTTCGGTGTCGCCAAGATCTTTAATTGTGTAATTAAGATTACCTTGACTAACTTGCTGAGTAGCATTCAGCAAATCATTTACAGGATTTGACACCCACCGCCTTACAAAAAAAGCAATCAACAAACCTAGAGCAGCAATTGCAATTGCAGCAAAAAAGACTATCTGCCATTCCCGTTTAATAATTTCAGCATCAACATCGGCTAATGAAATCGAAACATCTAAAACGCCAAGTACTTTTTGATTTTCAGGGTGAGCATGGCAATCAGCTTCCCAGCAGGATTTTTCAGTATAAATCGGTGTAATAATTCCAAGCACTCGATTGGAATCGGGATGCACTCTAAATATTCTAGTTCTTTCGGTTATGGAGATATGTTCAAGCGGCTGATCTTCAGCGTGGCATGCATAACAGCTTTCGGTTTTCTTATCAACCATTTGATTAATATTGGTTGAATCGGATGAGTAAATTATCTCACCCACTTTGTTTATTATGCGTACGTCTCTTATTTGCGGCTGCCGTCCTATCGAGTTTATAGTTTGCTGAATCCTGTCTCTCTGGTTGTAAAGCATGTCAAATCTTGTGCTTGATATAACTGTTTCACCAAGCTGGTTTGCATGCCTCTCAACTTCCGAAATTAAACTGTTACCTTGAGATTTTACATTAAAGTAAGCAAACACGCCTATAATTATTAAGGAAGTTAATGCAACTACAAAAATAAGTCTAAAACCTAAATGCTTAAAAAACATACTTTCTTGTCTTAACTATTAATCTACTTCCTTACTGATTTACCGGGTTTTTGTTTTGGATAAACATAACCTTCATGGCATCCATCGCAGCTTGGCTTAGCTGAATAGTTTTTATCAATATGACAATCTTCACAGCTAAGGTCTGAATGCGTTTCATCAAGCTGTAAGCCTGTTTTTGAATGCTTGAAGTTTTCATTGTTCCACGAACCATGACAACTTGAGCAGCTGCTATCCACTTTCTTATAAGGTATCTTTACACCATGACACTTTGAACATGACAAATTTATATGGAATTTATTTAATGCCCAGCCGGTCTTCTTTGCATGATCAAATGGTTCAAGTATTTTGTTTGAGTGACAATTATTGCAACTTTCATTCTTGCTGTGGCAGTTTATGCAGTTTTTGTGCTGGGCTTCAAAAGTTTTTTTAGTGCTAACAATTTTCTTACTTGAATCTGATTTCTTAGTTACATCATGACATTTAGTGCAGCTTTCCTGTTTATGACAGCTAATACAGTTCAGCCCAAATTTTTTAGTGTGATCATCATGATAGAAAGTTACTAGTTTACCCTTATCGGAATTTGTTTGATAAGTTATATGAGTTGGTTCTAACACAACTGGATGGGTTTTACCAACATATTTTTTTGCTGAATTCTCTTGCTTAGTATCTTTTATGTTTTTCTTTAATTCATGGCACGAATTACAGCCTGTTTCATGGCTCCATTCACGATGGCAATCCATACATTGCCTATGATAAGCACCCTTTAAATCGGGAAGCCGCACATCTTCCCGCTTTCTATTTGGTTCGTGACAACTATTGCACTTAAGTATTGGGCCGCTTGTATTAAAGTGATGACAGTTCTCACATCCGCCAGACATGTTAGACATTTGTGCATGAAGCCGATGTGAAAAATATACTGGTCCATATCTATCCTTCAACTGATCAATCACAATCAGTTCAGAAGTTTCTTCAGCTTTTTGATATACAGTAGTTATTCTCTCTCTTGGACACAAGACAAGACATGGATCATCTTTTGTAGGAACATCGCAAACATGACACGTTTTGCAATCTAACTTTAATTTTGAATGATCTTTACTAGGGTTCTGCTGAGCTTGCAAGTTAAATATTAAGAATGAAACGATTAGTAGAACTAAAAATTTTTTCATTTCTCTTCTCCCCTTATCATAAACTTAGTTTTAGGAGCAGTTGGTTTAGTTGGAAGGCTGATAACTGGGAAATTGAGTACAATGAATCTGTACGCTAAAACTAACAACGCAACAAAACCAAGAGTAACTGAGATTTCTCCAAAAGATGGAAAATAACTTGATGTTGAATATGGAGGATTGTAAGCAACTATAAAATTATTAATTCGATTTAGCAGCACACCAAAAACAACTAGCGCCGATGCTGTAAAAAGCAACGGACGAGATTTTAAAACCTTTGGTGATAAAAACATACGAAGTGGAATTATAACTCCAAACAATAACTCAATTGTAAACATGATGCTTGCAGTATTAAACTCTCCAAGATAAACAAATGTTTTTCTTATGAACATATCACCTAACTTAAATGCTAAATAAATTCCCAACAAAGGCGCGATCATGGAACCTAATCTGGATAAAATATGCATTTCCGGTTTAAGCTTTAATGATCGCGAAGCAATTAACGATTCAAATATTACCATTGGAAAGCCAACAGCTACTGCTGACAGTAAAAATAGAAGCGGTAAGATTGGAGTTTGCCAAAGCGGGTGCATCTTAGGACCAGCAATAACCATTAATGTTCCAAGCGATGATTGATGAAGAGTGCTAAGAACAACACCAGCAATTATAAAAATGAACATTGTTTTAGAAAGTCCTTTATCAAGAATTCTTAATACTTTATCGGCAGGTTTATTCAGTATAGATAAGAATCCCGGCAAATTGACTTTCCCAATAAATCTTTCAGTAAATATCGGCAGGAATTCGATGTAAAGAACTGTCATATAGATCATAACACAAATACCAACCTCAAACAAAGCAGAGTTACCATTCCACATCAATAATGGATGCCAGATGAAATACCAGCGTCCTATGTCGACAAAAACTCCAATTGCAACAAAAGTATAACCGAGCATAGCAGTTAATAATGCTGGACGAACAATAGCATGATATTCTTCGCGATGCATAACATGACCTAATGCTGCGGTAGTAAATCCGCCTGCAGCAAGTGCAACACCTGCAGCAACATCAACGCCTATCCATAATCCCCAGGGATATTGATTGTTAAGATTTGTAACCGCTCCAAGCCCAAAGAAAAATCTTCCCATCAGAAAAACTAAACCATTAACAGCCACAATGGCAAGTGCAATAACTCCAGGTGTAAAATATTTATGTTTAATTGGAACGGGATTAACTGATTCGTGACTCATATTTTTCCCTCCTCTTCCAATTCCTTACGCCGCTTAGTAATCCACATTATCCCACCTAGTAATGCATATAAAGAAACTGGTGGAACAAAGTAAGCAAATATACCATGTTGAATAGATTCCGATACCCCTGGTGCTGGGTTTTTTCCTAACATTGGGAAATCGAGTTCCACAAAATCTTTACTTGCTAAATATAACCACGAAGTACCTCCAACTTCATACTCACCAAAAACGTGATTAACATAACGATCTGGATTACGTTTAATTCTATCTCTTGCAATCTTTACAAGTTCGGTTCTTGTTCCATAAGTGAGTGCTTCAACAGGACAAATGCTCACACACGCTGGAAGTTTTCCTTCTTTTGTTCTGTCAAAGCAAAAATCGCATTTCATTATCATAGGATGGAGAGCTTTATCATACTCAAAAGCTGGAATTTGAAATGGACATGCAGCCATACAGTATCGGCAGCCTATGCACATATCAGAATCCCAAGTTACAGTTCCATTTTCATGTTTGGAAAAAGCTCCAACAATACAAGCCGAAACACACGCCGGATGATCACAATGCATGCACTGGACTTTTACATCAACTGGTAGATTAGAATTTTTGCCGTGACTATATTCATTTACAACCGTTAGTGCAGTATGATCAGGTCTTCTTTTTGTTTCAAGAATTTTTCTGTCTTCATACGTTTCTAAATTTCCCGCCGGCAAGCCATGAGCATCTTTACATGCCCACTCACAATTTCGGCAGCCTACACAAACGGTTGTATCAACCAGTACTCCCATACGATCGGGAGATAGGATATTTTCTGGTCCTGCTTTAGCATTTGGAGAAGAAAGTGCAGTTATTCCAGCACCGATGGCAGCTGTTTTTTTTAGGAAATCTCGCCTACTTTTATCAGGCATACATTTTCCCTTTCAAAGAATGTAAAATCAACTAGTTAAATGATGTTTAGCTTAGTCTAAAACTATGCCATTTAGTTGATATTCGACAATATTATGAAATGCTTGATTTTTTTTTAATACAATAAGAGTTGATTTAATAATAACATTAATTTATCCCAAATAATAAACTCCAAATTCTCAATACTGAAAATTGAAATCTTATATTTTTAAGTGAGAGAAAATTTGATAAAATTAATGCTTAGTTGCAGCAACTAATACTATGGATTTTTAATCAAAATTAGCAGGATTGTTTAAAATGAATGTTAACAGAATTCAGGTTTTGCAGGGCGACATAACAAAACTTAAAGTTGATGCAATTGTTAATGCTGCAAACAAATCATTACTCGGCGGAGGAGGTGTTGACGGTGCAATTCATCGGGCAGCAGGTTCAAAACTTTTAGATGAATGCAGAAAGCTAAATGGTTGTTCCACTGGAGAAGCAAAGTTAACAAAAGGATACAATCTTCCTGCTAAATTTGTTATTCACACAGTTGGACCAGTTTGGTACGGAGGAAATCAAAATGAAAAAAATTTATTAGCAAGCTGCTATAAAAACTCTCTTTTGCTTGCAAAGAAAAACGGAATAAAGTCAATCGCATTTCCAGCAATCTCAACAGGTGTTTATGGTTTTCCTTCAGATCGGGCAGCAAATATTGCAGTGAGAACGGTGAAGGAATTTCTAGAAGTTGATAATTCCATAGAGAAAGTAATTTTTGTTTGCTTTGATGAAAGAACATTTTCTCTTTATTCCAATATTATTAAATGATAAAAGAGTTTGCATTATTTCGACGAAATAGTCGGAATACGTTTTAATTGTCGAATATCATGGAAAACAAAATAAATATTTTCAAATAAAATGATTAATTTCCGTGGCACTTCAATTGAATAGAGTTAATGAGGTATTTATATGAAGATAATTTTAACAATAGTATTTCTGATTTCAGGTCTAACACTAAGCCAGACTATTACAGACTCAAGCAGCAATAAGCCTAAAGTACAAAAGCAAGAAGAGAGTTTAAAAATAGAAAAGCAATCTGAAAAAAGTCAGATTGGAGCAAAATCCAATCCTAGTGAAAAAGAAAACTCAAGTCGTAAGAAGAAAGACGTTTTTATCGATAAAGATGGCGACGGTATTTGCGATTCTCGCCAAAGCGGAATGAGTTTTAACAAACTGCGACAAAGATTAGGCTCAGGACAAAAAGGCCCAAGTAAAGGTAAACATGGCAGTGGAAGTGGTAATGGAAATCAGAATGGTTTTGGAAACGGTAATTAATTTGGAACCTGCCGTTTAATCCTATGAAATCCAACCTTATTACTTTATTCCTTTTAGGATTCATGCTTTTAACCCCCGTAAATGCCCAATTCAATTTATATTCTGATTATCAAGGAATTTACGACGATAACATTTTTAACAACAATCAAAAAGTTTCTGATTTCATAAACAATTTTTCATTTGGCGCTGCCTACAATTTTGAATCTGAACTTAATAACGTTCAACTTTATTACGAGGGTAGTATGAACAGTTTCCGTGAAATTAGTTCAAAATCTTTTAACACTCATCGTATCGGATTTGTTGAGACTTATTTGTTCTCTGAAGACACTAATCCTTTAAATGTTGGTTTGAACTATTCCAGAAGAAACAATAGAGATGAGTTTGAAGTGTTCAACTTTGAACAAATATCTGCTTATGCAAACTATCGACACTCAGTTAGTGAAACAGATTTCATCTTGCCAGGCTATATTTTTAACTGGAACAGCTATCCAAACTTCACTTTGTTTTCGCACAACGAACACAAATTTTTTCTAACATGGTCCTCAAGCTTTCAAACAAAAACATCACTTTCGCTGAATGCTGAGCTAAACTATAAACAGTATTTAGAACAGTATGATTTTGAGGGTTACTTGAATTCAGCTTCGCAGCTTAAATTCCATATTAACCTCGGTCAATCACTTGGCGAGAACACCGGGATAAATGGTTTTGCTTTAATCAGAAAAAACTTAACCGATGGAAGCAGGTACTTGGTGAGTGATTCACTCATCTATTATGAAGAAGAAATTTTTAACGACATTTATGCCTATGATGGTTTTGAAGCTGGATTTGGCATTAGACATTATTTAACTGAAAACATAGAGCTGAGTTTGGAAAGCAAGTATTCTTTGAGACAATATTCATCATTGCCTGCTGCGGATATTTATGGTAATGAGTTAAGTTCATTACGGCTTGATAAATTATTGGGCGTTGGTGCGGGAATTTCGATAGACATGAACAGTATAATAAATGGTTTATCTTTTTATGCAGCTTGGAATTATTTTAAGAACACATCAAATGATTACTACTACAAATACACCAATCAGATAATTTCCGCTTCGCTAAATTACGGATTCTAGTCAGGATTTTTTAATCCCATATTTCTGCATTTTATAACGAAGATTTCTCTCCGTTATTCCAAGTATTCGCCCAGCAAGTGATTGATTTCCATTTGCCTGAAGTAATGCATCAAAGATTAATTTTTTTTCTAACGTTTCTACCTGCTCAACCATTCCCCCTGTAGTACTTATTGCAATTTCATTTTCAGGTTTATATCCTTTAACCGAATTTGGGAAATCATTAATAGTAATTACTTCACTTCGTGAAAGAACAACAGCACGCTCAATAATGTTCTCAAGTTCTCTTACATTTCCTGGAAAATTATACTTTATCAATAAATCAGCTGATTCTTTTGAAAGAGAAAGCTTTGGTTTATTATTTTCGTTACAGTACTTATCAATAAAATACTCTGTCAGTGGAATAATATCTTCTCTTCTTTCTCGAAGCGGCGGAATATGAACTGCAACGATGTTCAATCTGTAATATAGATCTTCTCTAAATAATCCGTTTTTAATTTTATCTTCAAGGTTTTGGTGAGTAGCAGCAATAATTCTTACATCAACGTCAATTGTTTCTGTTGAACCAATTTTTTCTATTTGATGTTCTTGCAAAACACGAAGCAGCTTAACTTGGAGATTAGAAGGTGTATCTCCAATTTCGTCAAGAAAAATTGTTCCTTTATCCGCAAGCTCAAATCTTCCTTTTTTTGATTTATCTGCACCAGTAAATGCTCCTTTTTCATGACCAAATAATTCACTTTCCAGCAATGTTTCCGGTAATGCTGGAATATTAACTGCAACAAAAGGTTTATCCCTCCTAGAACTTGTGTAATGAATTGCTTTTGCCAGAACTTCTTTACCGGTTCCACTTTCACCGGTAATTAGGATAGTAGCTTTACTGTCTGCAGCACGCGAAGCAATACTTAGAACCTCTTCCATTTTGGGAGATTGTGAAATGAAAGATTCAAACCTAAACTTATTTTGAAGCTGCGTCTTTAAATAATTGATTTCCGACTTAAGACTTTTGTTTTCATTTATTTTATCGAGCATCAGATCAAGTTCATCAAGATCAACAGGCTTTGAAATATAGTCGAATGCACCAAGACGCATTGCCTTCACAGCGTTTTCAATTGTACCATAAGCCGTAAGAATCACAAAGCTAATCTCGGGATTAATCTTTTTAACCTCTTCCAAAACTTCAAGGCCGGTTTTATCAGGCATTTTAAAGTCAGATAAGACAATATCAATTAAATTCTTACTTACTAAGTTTATACCCTCTTCGCCAGAAGAAGCTGCAAGAACCTTAAATCCTTTTTTATCAAGATAACCCTTAAGCAGATTTCGTTGAGCTTCTTCGTCATCTATAACTAAAATTGTGTAATCTTTCATTGCATTGGTAAAATTATTTTGAAAGTTGTGCCTTTATTTACTTGACTAGTTACGTTAATACTCCCATTGTGCTGAGAAATTATTTTTTGAGATATGCTTAACCCCAAACCATTGCCATCTTTTTTGGTGGTAAAGTACAAATCAAATATTTTTTTCTGCTGTTCTTCGGTAATTCCGATACCATTATCTGAAATTTCAATAATTATATTAGAGTGCTGCCGTGCATAATCAAGTTTTATTTGCCCAGATTCTTTGACCGCATCAATAGCATTTTGTACGAGGTTCATCAATGCCTGCTTGATTAAATCTGCATCTAACTTAGCAGTTATTTCATCCTTATACAATTTAATGAATTGGATTCCTTTTTGTTTCGCTTGATCTTCAAATAATTTATAAACTTCGTCGAAAAGAAATTTTAAATTTACAGATCGAAAATTGAGTTCAATCGGTTTGGCGTAACTTAAAAATTGAGTTATAATCTTATTTATTCTATTGACCTCTGTTCTTAAAAGACTTGTAATATTATAATATTCAGTTTGATCAGTGGTGGGTGTAAATTCTTTATTCAATCTTTGAGCAATCATTCCAATAGAGTTGATAGGATTTCTGATTTCATGTGCAACACCCGAAGCTAATTCACCCATAGCTGAAAGTTTTTCATTTCTTTTTGCATCCTCTTCCAAGCGTTTTGTTTCAGTTAAATCTTTAATAACTGCAGTAAATTTCAATTTGCTTAACTGCTGATCTTCCAACGGTGAAATGCTGAAAGAAAGTACTTTGTCCTCATTATTAATTTGCAGCTTCTTTTCGAAATTTAGATTCGAAGATTTCAAAATTTTTATTTGCGATTTTAAGAATGAAAGTAAACCATTGTTCAAATCATCAATCTTATTTCCAATTACTTCAACTGATTTAGCTTTAAAGAGTTTTTCAGCGGATTTATTAAAGAGACTAATATTAGAATCCTGGTCAAATACAATTACAGCTTCGCTCATGTTTTCCAAAACTGAAGCTGTTAAAGATTTAAACTTTTCATATTCATTTGAAACAGCTTTGAGATTTTGAGAAGTAAAAATAATGCTGAGCACAATAACCGAGATTGCAGCCAAAATTAGAGAAATAATAATTAACCGGCGAAGCATTCTGCTTTCCACATTTTTTATGTCCTCCAAAGAAACTCCCAATCTAAACAAACCTACTAATTCATTGTTAAAAGAAAATCTTTTTACAACTTCATATACTTCAATTTCACCATGATTCGTTACCCGTGCGGAGATAAAGTTGTTTCCCAATGCATTTTTTAGAAAAGCTGATTCGGAAATTGCTTCAACGGTATCAATACTCTCAGTAGCAGCAAGTATGCCGGTAGAATCCTGTAAAAGAATATATTTTATTCCGTGCTGCTTCGACAATTGCTGCAGAGTAACTCCTATGCCAATTTTTTTTCTGAACTCTAGAAAATCCTGAGCATTAATATTGATAACAATTGCACCTTTATTTTTAGATCTCGCAACAGCAACAGCAAATCTTTCTTCATCAGAAAATTCAGCACTCTTTAATCCGATAATTAATTCTTCAGCTTCACCTTTAAGAATTGGGGATAATTCATCAAAGCGATTAATATTTTCTTCACCATGAATATGCCCTGGTTCAGGAATCCTATTAGATAAAATTCTATTACCTTTGATATCAAAAATGTTTATACGATATAAATTGTTGTTTTCACTTATTTTTATTAACTCATTTCTCGTTAGCAACCCTAAACCATCCAAACTCTTTACAAGTCGTGCATTATCGAAAAGCCTTTTAGTGATCAGATCTTCAACTTCAAAACTAGTGTTTAGAGTATTTGCACTACTCTGGATAACAGATTCAAGCAATGAAGATGAATGCTCATATAACAGCTGATAAATTTCTTTTTTGCTTTGATTTAATTCGATGAATGAGGAAGTAAGCATCACAACAGCAATTAAAATACTAGTTGAAACCACTGCTGCTGGAGATAGTTTAATTTTGAATTTCATACTTAAAAATACTTTTTATTTTTTTTTATGAAAAGAAAAACTTGACAAATAATTTATTAAAGCAGCTCTTCGTCCATACAGTCGCTGTTCTCGTCGACATTGTCGAAGAAGCTCTAGCTGAACCTTATTTTTGAACAAATATAAAAAAGTATTTTCGGCACAACCTTTGGATTACAGTGAGTGAAATAAATAATTCACTTACAAAATAAAAGGAGTACTAAAATGAAAATCCAAACTTTGATAGGCACTTTATCAGCAGTAGTGCTTTTCGTAGCGTTCTATGCATCTTCCCTTCTTGCACAAGAAGAACCAAACAAGGTGAAGAATCAATATAAAACACAACTCAATGGCATTAAGCATGGTGCAGGCTTTGTCGATCTTAATGGTGATGGTTTCAATGACAATGCACCTGATATCGACGGTGATGGAATTCCAAATGGACAAGATCCGGACTATGTTCGTTCACAAAATGGAACTGGCCAAAAGAAAATGTATGGAAGGAATTTACAAACAACATTTGGCGGAAATAAATATGGTCCCGGAAATGGAAAGGGTAATTCCGGTATAGGCCCTAAAGACGGAACTGGTAATGGATCTGGCAATGGAACGGGTTCTTGTGACGGAACTGGTCCAAAAGGTAATCGCGGTGGTAGAAGATAAAAAACTTTTATTGATGCGGTGCTCGATAGAGCATCGCTTTTTTTATTAAAAATATAATGGAGGAAAAAATGAAATACTTAGTTGCAAAAATGTTGAGTTTAGTTTTTGTTACCATCTTCATGTTGGGATGTAATTCCGAATCTAACGTTCTTTCATCAGAAAATGATGGAGATTTGTTGAAACCAGGAAAGCCAGGAAACGAATTAGGTACTTTATCTCAGGAAGAAATTGATGGTTTGATTCATATGCGAATTGAAGAAAAACTTGCCCGAGATGTTTACACAGTTTTGGGAAATAAATGGCAGGCAAAAGTGTTCCTTAATATTAAATTAAGTGAACAAAATCATATGGATGCAATCAACAGACTAATGATTAGGTACGGTATTCCAGATCCATTAACTACAGATGAAGTTGGTGTTTTCCCAAATGAAACATTTCAAAATTTGTATAATGAATTAGTTGCACAAGGTTCACTTTCGCTTGTTGAAGCTTTTAAAGTTGGAGTTAAAATTGAGGAATTGGATATAGATGATTTGGAATATCAGATTGAAAATGTAGTAAACAATATTGATATTCTTCGAGTTTATACTAATTTAAAAATCGGATCGGAAAACCATTTAAAAGCATTCAACAGAAATTTGACTTTCGTTTGTCAGACACAACAGTAATTATCCAACCTTCACACCCTCAACCAAAAAAGCGGCATTAAAATGCCGCTTTTTTATTCAATGATTTATCGCATAGTTACTTTTAGAAATAGAAATATTTTCTTCTGCTGAATAAGCAATTTTTAATTCATCTCAAAAGTATCACCTTTTTTGGGGTATTCAACTCTTCTAAATCCCTTTGCAACAATCCTTTCACGAAGCGGCAGCGATTGTTCACTTTCACCATGAACCAAGAAAATGTTTTTCAGCTTTTCAGGTTGGTTGAGTTTTAAGTATTCCAATAAACCATTTTGATCTGCATGTGCACTAAAGTAATCCATTGAAACTATTTCTGCATTTACTTTATAAACATCTCCTAAAATGCTCACTTCCTTAATACCATCCATAATTTTTCTTGCGAGAGTTTCTTGTGCGGCATATCCTACAAACAAAATTAAGTTCCTGTGGTTTTCAATATTATTAGCCAGATGATGGAGGATTCGGCCTGCTTCTGCCATACCTGATGCTGAAATAATAATGCAAGGATCTTTTAAATCATTAAGTTTTTTTGAATCCTCAGCACTTCGAATGTAGGTTAAACGGTGAAAGCCGAATGGATCTTCAAAGTTGTTTATGAATATTCGATACGTTTCTCTATCGTAACATTCAGGATGCGTTCTGTAAACTGCTGTTGCATCTACAGCAAGAGGACTATCGACATAAATTGGCAGAACGGGTATTCTATTTTGATCGAAGAGCTTATGTAAAATATAAACAAGTAATTGAGTTTTACCCACAGCGAATGCAGGAATTATTATTTTCCCTTTTCTCTGAGCAACTTTGTTTATGAGCTTTGCAACTTCTTCCTCAACTTCATCCGATACTTGATGCAGCTTGTTGCCGTAGGTGCTTTCCATAATCAGTAAATCAAGATTATCCGGAAGCACAGGATTTTTAATTACAGGCATATCAGGTCTGCCGATATCGCCGCTGAAACAAAAACGGTATTTCTTTTTATTTTCCTCTATCTCAAGCAATATTCCGGCTGAACCAAGAATATGGCCAGCATCGATGTATTGTAAATGAACGCCGGGAGCAATTTCTATTATTTTGTTGTATTGAACTCCAACAAATTGCTGCATAGCATCTTCAACATTTTGAACTGTGTACAATGGTTCAAAAGGATTTTGATTTTGTTTGATTCTTTTCTTGTTTACAAACTCGACATCGCGCTCTTGAATATATGCCGAATCTCGAAGCATAATCTGGCAAAGATCAACCGTTGCTGAAGTTGCATAAATTGGTCCAGCAAATCCGTTCCTAACTAAATTTGGAATGTTGCCGCTGTGATCGATGTGTGCATGCGACAAAACTAAAACATCTACTTTAGATGGATCGTAAGGGAAATTTCTGTTTATCTCAAATGCTTCTTTACGCTTACCCTGATAGAGTCCGCAATCCAATAGAATTTTTTTTCCATTAATTGATAACAAATGCTGCGAACCTGTTACGGTTTGTGCCGCACCAAAGAAATGAATTTTCAAGTTAACTCCAAGAAATTGTTTTTAGAAAAATAAGAATATCTTGAGGAAAGTGATAACTGTTAATTAATAATCTCTGGTTAAAATTGTCTTTATTTATATTAGGGCTAAAGCCCTTCTTGGCGAGGCGATATTCTAACCCCAGCCTTAAGACCGGGGTTATCTCAACCCAGTATTTTCTTGTGGACTTTAGTCCATTGATGATTACTAACTGTAATCTCACCTTAAAAATAAAATAGCGACGCCGGCAACTGCTATTACTGCTCCAATAACTCCTTTTGTTGTGATCTTATCCTTAAAAATAAATTTTCCAATTGGCAGCATGATAACAGGTACAGTTGACATTAGAGTTGATGCAATTCCTACACTTGTATTGGCTATTGAAATTAAACTAAGCGTAATTCCTAAAAAAGGTCCGAAGAATGTTCCGCCTAAAGTTAATGCCAAACCTTTTGTATCAGATTTATAAACTCTAAACGGATTCTTATATCGCTTAAGCAAACTAAACATTGGAATAATTAAAATAGTAGAGGCGAATAATCTTATGAAAGTTGCCAGAAATCCATTGATTTGTGATTCCTCAAAAGCAAGTTTGGCAAAGATCATTCCTATTGCCTGACCGAGCGCCCCAAGTACTCCGAAAAGAATTCCTTTAGCTTCATGCGGGTGAAAGGAATTTCCATTCTCTTTCTTATCAAACACAACAAGAATAATTCCTGCAAGGGTAATTATCATTCCAATAATTCCAAGAAAAGAGATTCTTTCGTCCAAAAAAAAGTATGCTAAAATTGCGCTCATTGCAGGAGTTAACGACATCAACAGCATACTTAAGCGTGTGCCAATTAGTGTGAACGCTTTGAAAAGAAATGTATCACCAATTACTAAACCAATAATACCGCTGACTGAGAGATTTATGATTTGAATTGCTGATAATTCAAAATTTATTCCGCTTAGGTTGAGAGTAATGAAAAGAATTATAACAGCGAACATCATCCTATCAACATTAAGCTGAATTGAACCGACTCTGTGCGCTGCAGAAGTAAAAATGTATGAGCTGAATGACCAACAGCATGCGGTTAAAAGCGACGTTATTTCTCCAAGGTGCGGCATGTAATTTTAATTTTAAGATTCAGATTATTTATTTCAATCCTATTTTGAAGCAAATATTTCAGCTAGTTTGTCTATTAAATCTTCACCTCTCAAATCCCTCGCAATTATCTTTTGATCTTTATCCAGCAAAACATTTGCGGGAATTGAGTTGATGCCATAAAGCTTTCCAGCGGCGTTATCCCATCCCTGTAAATCTGAAACATGATGCCATGTAAGCTTATCATCTTTAATTGCCTTTAACCATTTATCTCGATTTGTGTCGAATGAACAGCCAAGAATATCGAAACCTTTTTTACTGTAAAGCTTATAAGCTTTAACAACATTAGGATTTTCTCTACGGCAAGGACCGCACCATGCAGCCCAGAAATCGACAAGTAAAACTTTGCCTTTGAATGAAGATAGTTGTATTGGATTACCGAGTGAGTCGTTCATTGTGAAATCTGGAGCTGTCTTACCAATCTGAACATTTCTAAGAATTTCAATTCGTTTTTTTAGTGATTGAGTGTACTGAGAGCTGTCAATTGATGCATCAAATTTATTTACAATTTCTTCAAGTTCAGGAAGCTCGAACTGCCAACTGTTTCGCATAATCAAATACGGTGAAACGGTAGATGATGGATTATCACCAGCAAATTTCACCATGACTTTTTTCAAATCATCATCTAATACAGTAGAAATTGAATCTAGGCGGGTCATGGTTAAGCTGTCGCCTTTGTCTCTTGCCTTCTTCCATTCCGAGTAAAGCCCATCCATTTTTTTATCAATTGGTTCTCTCAAACTAAGATATTCTTTGTATGTATCATGTGAAGATGAACCGGTTACAATTGATTTATCAACACTGTCGGGAAATATTTGAACATCAATATCTGATGCATCAACAAAAACGGGCAGTACCGCCTTCTGTTCATCCAATTTTATCTGATACATTTCAGGCAATTTACATGCAACAGAAAATTTGAATTTACCTTTTTCCAATTGAGTTGAATCAACGCTAACCCACTTATTCGCAGCAAGCTGCTGCAGATATACTTTTCCACTTTCAACTCCCTTAACAACTCCGTTAATTGAGAATTGATCTTTTTGAGTTGAGCATGAGGTGAAAATAAAAGCAGCTAATAAAATTATTCCAAAATTTTTCATTATATCCTCTTTTGTGTGATCAAAATAATTTTATAAAGTGAAGTACATTTTATATTCGAAGGGATGTGGCATTGTACCTATTGACATTATTTCTTCATTCTTAATTTTCACCCACTGATCGAGAAGTTCATCTGTAAAAATATTTCCAATCTTCAGATACTCATTATCTTTTTCAAGTGCATCCAGTGCTTCCTGTAAATTTCTTGGAAGGAAATGAATACTCTCTTTTAATTCAGGATCTTCAAGAA
>JACAFC010000081.1 GCA_013388515.1 Ignavibacteriaceae bacterium
GGTACATACACTGTTACAGCGAGTTATTTGGGCTATGTAAAAACCAGAACAACAAATGTTAAGGTTCTTGCAGATCTTACAACTACAACTAATTTTAATTTAAAATCTACCGCACTATCGCTTGAACAAGAAGTTGTAGTTGTAGCACAAGCTCCTCTGGTTAAAAAAGATCTAACATCAACAGAGTCAAGAGTTACTGCTGATGAAATCGAGGAAATGCCGCTGCAAGATCTTGGTCAGCTTATAAGTCTGCAAGCCGGTGTAAATAGAGATGCTCAGGGTGATATACATATCCGCGGCGGACGATCAAGCGAAGTATCTTACCTAATTAATGGCATAAGTATAACAGATGATTATAACCGATCGCAAGCATTAACTGTAGAAACAAGTTCTATTCAAGAACTTCAAGTAATCAGCGGCACTTTTAATGCTGAATATGGAAACGCATTGAGTGGAGTAGTTAATCTTGTTACCAAAATCGGCACTTCTAACTTTCAAAGTAATTTAGAGATATGGACAGGGGATTATGTTAGTGGTAACACCGAAATATTTTGGAATGTTGATAAAATTAATCCAATATCGAACTACAATTTGCAGGGTTCAGTAAGCGGGCCGTTACTCGAAGATGTAACTTATTTCTTTACTGCAAGAAGAATTAATGACGGTGGTTACATCTACGGAATTAATAGATACAGTCCTCAAGGTTTGTTTAAAGTAGTTGGAACCGACACTCTTCCAAATCCTGGTGACGGCTCATATGTTTCAATGAATTCTTATGATAGATGGAGCGGTCAAGGAACAATAAACTGGAAAGCATCTGAAGATTTTAATTTCAAACTTGATGCCTTTGGAAGTTTAGGATCGAACAAAGTTTATAATCACCTTTACAGGTTTAACCCAAATGGAGTAAGCGGAAATAAATCAAAAGGTTTCAGTTTGTTTGGGACACTTACCCATTTCATATTTTTAAACACTTTTCAAGAATTTACTGCTGCTTATAAGTATAATGATTTCAGCTCAAAACTTTATGATGATCCTTACGATCAAAGATATGCACACCCTGATTTACTAAATGTTCCCGGGTATCGTTTTTATAATGGAGGAACAGATTTAAACAGATTTGAACGCAATACTAAAAGTCTAATTCTTAAATGGGATTTGACAAGTCAAATTGATAAAATCAATCTTGCAAAAATTGGAATTGAATTCCAAAGCGATAAACTTTTTTATGAGAACATCAATCTTGTAGCAAAAGTGGGAGAAAATGGACAGCAAGTTGTTCCATTCGAGCCATACATTCAAGGAATTGAATCGCCTCAGCATGATTTGTTTGAACGAAACCCTTTTAAGTTAAGTGCTTATGTTCAGGATAAAATTGAATTTGAAAGTCTGATTATTAATGTAGGGTTAAGATTTGATTTATTTAACCCTCGCGGAAAAATTCCCGTAGATAAAGAAGACCCTAACATTTTCAATCCATTCAAACTTGAACATATATATCACGATATAAATGGTGATGGATTAATCGGTTTAGATGAACAGTTTGAAGCGAATAAATTAACGCTTGCAGAAAAAGAAACGTTTTGGTACAGGCAAACAACTGTGAAAACCGGATTGAGTCCTAGGTTTGGGGTTGCTTATCCAATCACCGATAAAGGTATTATTCGTTTTTCATTTGGAATTTTTCAGCAAATACCTGAATACAGTCAGCTTTATCTTGGTGATCAATTCAAACTTACATCTGCTCAAGGTTTACAAGGCGCAACAAATGAATTTGGTACTCAATTGCCCTTTGGCAATAATGATCTTGAGCCGCAAACTACTTCAATTTACGAAATAGGTTTACAGCAGCAAATTTCTGAAGAGTTAGCATTTGATTTAACAGCATTCTATCGCGATATACGAAACTGGGTTTCATCAAGCCCGCCAATACCAACTTTTCTTGCCGGAATATCTTATTCACAACGGATTAACCGCGATTTTGCAAATGTAAAAGGAATTACTCTCGCTGTTAACAAACGATTTTCAAATTATTTTTCTTTCGGTGTTGATTACACATATCAAATTGCAGAAGGTATTAATTCAACCTCCGATGAACAATTCTTTGCACAGCTTGACGGCTCTGAACCTAAAAGAACACTAACTCCACTAGATTGGGATCAAACCCATACACTAAATTTAAATGTTTTTGCTGGTACTAAGGACTGGGGAGTTAGTCTGATTTCTTCATTACGAACTGGGCAGCCCTTTACTCCAACAAGAATTGAAGGTGCAACAACAGGCACAAATGTTTTAACTGGTTTAGCAGATAACAGCAGGCGTCGTCCATCAATAGTGAATATTGATATGGAATTGTTTAAAAATTTTGATTTCACTGTTTTTGATGTACAGTTATTCTTAAAAGTTTTCAATTTGCTTGATCTTAAAAACCCCGTTACCGTTTTTGGAGATACGGGAAAGCCCGATTACACATTGCAGCAGGAAACAGTATCGGATTATGATGAATCTTGGTTTGTCTATCCAACCTTTTACAGTCCGCCTAGGAGTATTTTCTTGGGAACTAAAATTTCAATAAAAAATTGAATTCAATACTATGATGAGAACCAAATACTTTTGGATGTTTTTTGGGGGAATGTTATTCTCCTTCCTTACTAATGCACAAATACTTCAGCATGTGCCTTCAGATTTTAGAGGTGACATTAACTTTAGAAAGAATTCAAACGTTGATGGAAATAACATTCGTGTTACAATATTTAATTCGGGGTACAGCGGAAATCCTGGTAATCGACCAGATTATGTGAATTATTAATATCCAAAGAATACGAATAGAATTTACATAGCGATTGTTGATATTCTTCTTGGTGGTGAAGTAAAAAGCAATACTGGAGAAACGATTCACCTAGTTGAAGTACCAACCGGCAGAACTGATCCAACAACCGGTAATTCATGGAATATAGAACCGGTTCCGGGATTTTCTGATCCCCAGCAAAATGAAATTGCTCGCAGTGATAATCCCAATTCTTGGCCTAAAAGTGTTCAAGGCGGCTGGAGAGACAAGCGTACAGATCAGATAGACCCTGGTTGGGTTGGTTCATGGAATGGTTTTTTTGGAAAAAATATTTTTAACGCAGATCAAGAGTTTTATTATGTAACATCGGATGATCTTTATAAACGCCAGCCATATACTCCAGATACAACCGATTTAAGCCGTGGCGGTTTGGGCTTAATAATGGATGTGCGAACTCTTGCCTGGACTCATATTCTTATAAATGATGTTCTCTTTTTTATTCATGATATAAAAAATGATGGAACTAAGACAATAGAGAAAAATTCATTCCTAATGTTTGTTGCCGATTGGGTTGGCGGTGATGATCCCGATGATTATCCCTATGTGGATTTGCAAACTTCTACTACCTTTTTAACTGATAATAATAGAATTGGCGCTGAGGCTTTCGGAACAAACCCTGTTGGAGTTGCATCATTAAAATATATTGAGACCCCTGGTAACCAAGTTAATGGAATTGATGATGATGGTGATGCAGATGAGCATCCCGAATTGATTGCGCAGATTTTTGGAACTGCGGACTCACTTATTCCGCATTTTACTATCGATGATTTTACATCAAGATTTTTAAGACCTGGCGATAAAATTGTATTAATCGAGCCAGAAACTTATAATCGAGTGATTACAGTCTACCCTGCCGGAGGCGGTACAGTTCAAAGCTTGGGCAAAAATTATTTGCTTCCTGCCGAAGGCATAACTGTTTCTGAAGATACACTTGCAAACGGATTTGATGAGGATCTTGATGGCCTCATAGATGAAAAAGCAACGCTGCACCTTTACCATATCAATGAAATTACTATGCAGTCGAATCCTGTCCGATATATTAATTATTTATCCTTTGAACCTGGGGCAATAATCAAAAGAGGGTTTTTAACTTCTGGAGAAAATGCTGATTGGAACTATCAAAATGTTGCTCCAATGATTGATGAATCTCGAGACGACGGTTTTGACAATGATAACGATTGGGATTCTTTTCTTGATGATAATGGTTTAGATGGTTTGCGCGGTTCAGGTGATTTTGGCGAAGGTGATGGTAAACCAACTAGCGGTGCTGGTACTGAGTTTCCTGGTGAAGCAAGTATTGATAAAACTGATGTGAGCGAAACCGATTTAATTGGTATAACCTCCGCATTTCAAATTCAAGATGGCATTATAAACTTTAATACTGCTCCCGATAAAGGTATGTGGGATGTACTGATGTATCCAGGCAAAATTAACCTAGTTAGACAAGTTGGTGAATTTCAAACTTATGTCGCCTCTGGCTTCTTTCCACTGCTTCCGGGTCAAAGACAAAGAATGGCAATTTCTGTTTCCATTTCTGCTGGCGGTAATTCGCAAGATGCTGATGTTCAAAGTGTAATTAAAAAACAATTAGAAGCAACTAAAGCTTACAATGCAGATTATCAATTTGCTCAAGCCCCATTGCAAGTTTCATTAACTGCAGTACCGGGTGATGGCAAAGTAACACTTTATTGGGATGATGCAGCTGAAGGTTCATTTGATAGATATATAGATAGAATTGGCGGAAATGGTGCCGACTTTGAGGGATATAGGATTTATCGTGTAACTGATGCAGCGTTTCTTGATGCAAAAGTTATTACCGATGCATACGGCGTTCAAACATTATTAAAACCAATTGCACAATTTGATTTGAGTGATGGAATTACCGGTTTGCATCCTGTTGATATTAATGGTGTTAAATATTATTTGGGCAATGATAACGGATTAAAACATCAGTTTGTAGATACCAATGTAGTTAATGGACAGAGATATTTTTATGCAGTAACAGCTTATGATTTTGGATACGAAACTGCCGGATTTGCGCCCTCCGAAACCCCAATTCAGGTAAGCGTCGCTACTGACGGTACAATTTCTTATGGCAGAAATGTTGCTGTGGTTCGTCCTTCTGAGAGTGCGGCAGGTTACTTACCTCCTGAGGTTGTTTCATTTATTCATACCGCTGGCGGCGCAAGCGGTACCATCGGGTTTGATATTGTTGATCCAACTAAAATTAAAAATGATAATGAATATGAACTCACTTTTAAAGACACAACTTTTAAGGTTAACAATAAAGATGTAGTTAAAACCCTTTCTTTTTCCTTAAAGAATGTCACAACTAGTGAATTTCTACTGGAAGACGATAAACGAATTGTACCAGGAGACGAGATACCGCTTACTGAAGGTTTCCGGCTTTCACTCAATAATGTTCAAGATGTAACACTCAACCGATCTAAAACTGGATGGAATAATACAAACATATATGCATTTGATTTTGAAACTTTTACTTACTTAATAATTAAAGGTGTTGAAAATCCCAGCGACTACAAAATAATTTTTGGTGAAGTAGGAATCGCAACTTCTAAAGATACTTCACTTGCCGGCACTAGATTTCCTGCTAAACAGGTAAACTTTAAAATTATTAATACAACACAGAACAAAGATGTAGAATTTGTTTTCAGTGAGCGCGAAGGGAATGATGGTAAATTAAGTATTGATTCAACCGGAAAAACTGATGCCATCTTTTTTATTGAGCGGGATAAATCGGGTAAAAAAGTATTTACCTGGCAGTTTAAACTTAACCGAACCGGAAATTTAGTTGGGAAGAATAATCCACAAGCGGGAGATACTGCAACCATTTTTCTCAATAAACCTTTTCTTTCTTATGATACGTACAACTTTGTTATGAAAAGTTCAAAAATTTCTGCTGAAAGGGGAAAAGACGAATTAAAGGATATTCGTGTTGTGCCTAACCCTTACATTGCAGCTGCAAGCTGGGAACCGAGAAATACTTACACAAGCGGGCGCGGACCTAGAGAAATACACTTTATCAACCTGCCATCAAAATGTACTATTAGAATATTTAATGTAAGCGGTTCACTTGTAAAAAAGATTGATCATGAATCTTCCTATGAAAACGGAACTGCTATTTGGGATGTACTAAGTGATGAAAAATTTGAGATAGCTTATGGAGTTTATGTTTACCATGTTGAAGCTCCAGGTATTGGAGAAAAAACCGGAACCTTTGCAATTATTAAGTAAGGTAGTGACAAAATGAAAAAGTTAGATATCAAAAAAATAATCTTTCTCATTTTTTTAACGAATCTTTTTTCCTTTCAGACTTCTTTGGCTGAGGATATAAAGAAGGTTGGAACTTCTGCTGCAACTTTTTTAAGAATTCCGATTGGAGCAAGAGCAGCGGGAATGGGCAGTTCATTTGTATCGATGATTAACGATCCATCTGCGTTGTATTGGAATCCTGCAGCAATGTCTACCATAAAATCTAATTCATTAGTAGTTGACCATTCAATATGGCTGCCGGGAATTAATTTTGATTTTGCCGGCCTAACAATTCCAATTGAAAATTTAGGAATATTTGGGCTTGGTGTAACCATTATGCACACAGATGAAATGGAGGTAACCACCGTAGAGGAGCCAATGGGAACTGGTGAAACTTTCACTGCTTCCAGCTTTGCAATTGGAGTTTCATACAGCCGTTTTTTAACCGACAAATTTTCTATTGGGGGAACTTTTAAATACATACAGGAAACTATTTTTAATTCCTCGGCTGCAGGAATTGCTTTTGATGTTGGTACTCTGTACGAGCTCCCTTTTGCAGGTTTAAGGCTTGGAGCTAGTATTTCAAACTTTGGTACAAAGATGAATATCAGCGGGGAAGATTTGAATATAAGAGTAGATGTTGCACCAAATCAACAAGGCGATAATCAAAGTATTGTGGGCAAGTTAAATACAGACGAATTTGATCTCCCATTGATTATGCGAATTGGAATCTCTGGTGAAGTTGTAAACACTAAAGATTATCGTTTTACAATTTCTTTGGATGGTGTTGATCCGAATGATAATTCTCAGAGTGTTAACCTTGGCGGGGAGATCGGGTTGTTTAATGAAAAAATAAGATTACGTGCTGGATATAAAGATCTATTCCTAGAAAATAGTGAACAAAATTTTGCTTTTGGTTTAAGCCTGAACGAAATAAATGTAATTACAGATGTGTTAATTTCAATTGAGTATGCTTACCAAAACTTTGTTCATCTAGGTAATTCAAACAGATTTACTCTTAATGTAAGATTTTAATTAATTATTTCATCAATAAAAGAAAGGAGCTAAAAATGGGTTCTAAGTATACCGCTTTTACTCTGGCAATTTACGCACTGTTATTGATTAGTTTATTTAATATTCAGACAGTTGCGCAAGTAAATGTAACAATGCGGCTGAATACATCTACATGTCTTGATACTCTTCGGCCCACCGACATCGTTCAAATTAGAGGTGATGGTACAGCAGCTTTAACATGGGATGCAAAATCAACTGCCATTGCAACAAATATTGGCGGAGATTACTGGGAAGTAACGTTCAAAGCTTTTCCAGGTAATTTAATTCGCTATAAAATCTGGACGGGTTATAGTTTATCTCCGGAGGTAGGTACTTTTCATTGGTCTGGTTGGGAAGGACCTATAAATGCTGGAGCACCATCAGACAATAATAGATTGCTTCAAATAACTGGAAAAGATACCGTACTTAATTTGCAATACTATAATGGTTGGGAAAATACAGTACCACAATATTGGCGGCCATTCCAATCTAAGCAGGATTCTGTAGCTGTTTATTTCAGAGTTAATATGGGGGGAGTAGCATTCGATCCAGCAACTCAATTGGTAGATGTTCGTGGTGGGTTGCCGATGGGTGGGGCTACAAGTTGGACGACAATTAAAACTCTCTCGAGAGAGAGTAATAGTGTTAACTCAGGATCATTTCAATCTGGTGTAGCATACATTCCCAAAGACAGCATTGTTGCTGGTGTAACACAACAGCAATTTAAATTTGTTATTCAACCAGATAATTGGGAAAGCAGCAGTAATAGATCATTTGTATTTTCCGGAACTAACGATACTACAATTCATTGGTATTATTTTAACAACCGGCCTCCTTCAGGTCCTGCAGTTACAGCTGATGTTTTATTTAGATTAAAATTGGATGCTCTGGAAAAGGCTGGTTTGTTTGATGAATCACTTGGTGACAGGGTTGCAGTAACTGGAGCTAAAGGCTGGCCGCCATCTGGTTTTGATTTTGACACCGAACCTACAATGTTGAAGATGACTTACAATACTACGCTCGAAGAATGGAACCTTGTAGAAAATTTTACCAAGTTTCCAGGTGAAGTCATTCCATATAAATACTATATTCGATGGGATACTTCGCGCGTTGATACAGCAAGTGTGAATTATATTCCTGGCTTGGATTTGCAAAATGGTTGGGAGGAACCTGGTTTTACAGGCGGAGCCGATAGGAATTATACTTATACAAGCGATGCCCAGCAATTCATTGCCGGAGATTTCGGTGAAGAGCAGCAATTTTTTAATAGTATTGATTCAAGAGGTGTTATAACAACTCCGATTGATGTAGCTTTTAAAATAAACATGACGCCCGCAACAGATGTAAATGAAAATCCAACAAATCCACTTTTCAGACCTGGAATAGATACAGTTTATGTTCAGTTTGATGGTTGTATGACTCCAATAACTCAAGGTCTAACTATGTATGGAACAGATAACCGCCTATTATTAACCGATCTAGATGGCGATTTAGTTTATACAGGTACTTGGAGCTTAAACCCACCAACTTTTTATCAGTTCTGTTACCGAATTGTATATACATCTCCGAGTGGTGAAATTTGGAACGGAAGCGGCAGCGCAATTAGAGGAAGAAGATATTATCAGTATGTTCATCCAGCTTCTGTAAATGGGCAAACAGTAATTTGGCCAGTATCTTATCAACTAGCTGAATTGCCCTGGATGCTGGACAGTTTAACAATAGAAGATCCACCAAGCTTTTTAACTGATAATAATGATATAGCTTTACTGCCAAATCAATACTCTGTTTCACAGAATTATCCTAATCCATTTAATCCTGTAACTCGAATACAATATAATCTGCCGCAAAGAACAAAAGTAAAAATGGAGATTTACGATATCACGGGAAGATTAGTACATTTTCTTTCTGATGCGGAACAAGATGCTGGTGTTCATATTGCCGATTGGAACGGTAATGATAGTTATGGAAACAGTGTTGCTTCGGGAATATACTTCCTAAAATTCAATGCTGGAGGTTATTCTAAAACATTGAAGATGATGCTAATGAAATAGCAAGCTTAACTACTGGATGGCATCTTACATAAAGATGCCATCCATCTAAATACCTAGGTTTAGGATTATATGAAAAAAATATTTTTAGTATTACTATCAATAAATTTCTATGCTGCTGCACAAACCAATGATTTTATTAAAGGTGTTGATGTTTCTTTTATTCCCCAAATTGAGGATTTGGGCGGCAAATTTTATTGGAAAGGAAATCAAACAGATCCTCTGGACATTTTCAAGCAGAATGAAATAGGTTATATAAGGCTTCGTCTATGGCATACACCAGCAAATGGTTATTGCGGTCTTGCAAGTACACTTGATATGGCAAGCCGATTAAAGCAAAAGGGATTTAAATTTTTGCTCAACTTTCATTATTCGGATTCTTGGGCTGATCCTGGTCAGCAGACTAAACCTGCTGCCTGGCAAGGGCTAACCTACTCGCAATTAGTTGACAGCATTTATAGTTATACATTCAGTGTTATTCGAGCTTTCGATTCAGTTAATGCTCTGCCGGATATGATTCAAATTGGTAATGAAATAATCAGCGGAATGCTTTGGCCTGAAGGCAGAGTTGGAGGTTCATACAACACGACCCAGCAATGGACACAATTCACAACTTTATTAAAGACTGCAAGAACTGCAATTATAAATGCTGTACCTAACAATAATATTCCTATTATGATTCACATTGACCGCGGAGGAGATAACAGCGGCAGCAGATGGTTCTATGATAATCTTAACTTGTATCAAGTTCCTTTTGATATTATAGGATTATCGTTTTATCCGTGGTGGCACGGAACACTAACCAAGCTTTCTCAAAATTTAAATGATCTTGCCGGAAGGTATGGAAAGGATGTAATAGTTGCTGAGGTTGCATATCCATGGACATTACAGCCTTTTGATAATAACGGTAATATTGTTGGAAGCAGTTCTCAGCTTCATACCGGATATCCTTCAACTGTTCAAGGGCAGTTTAATTATTTGTATGATCTAATCAACATTGTTAAGCAAGTTCCAAACAATAGAGGAAGAGGAGTTTTTTATTGGGCTCCAGAATATATTTCAGTTCAACCAATTGGTTCTCCCTGGGAGAATCTTACTCTATTTAATTTTCAAGGTGAAACTTTATCTTCCATTTCTGCTTTTAAGGATGAGGACACTTTAGGAATAAATGTTACTTTTAGATTGAATACCTCAACTAATTGGGATACACTCCATACTAATAGCTTTGTTCAAATTCGAGGGGAAGTTGTAAGCGGTTCAAGTTTGCTTCCAAGCGGAGAACAAATACTGTGGGATCAAAACTCCGATCTAATTATGAATAATGTTCATGGTGATTATTGGGAAAAAACTGTTCGAGTGATTCCTGGCAGCGAAATTCATTATAAGTATTGGACTGGACATTCATTAACTAAACCCACTTTTTTAAGGCTTGGCTGGGAAGGGCCGATTCAACCTTATGATCTATCTTCCGGCAATTATAGAAAATTTATTGCTGGAACGAGCGATACTGTTTTACAAGTTGAATATTACAGTTCTTACGGAACGACGGTAAACCAGTATTGGAAACCATTTCAGGAAAAACTTGATTCTATTGCGGTGTATTTCAGAGTAAATACTGGTGGAATTACTTCAAACGGCAGATTTAATCCTAATGTTAATGGACCGATTGGAGTACGCGGCAATGATGTTGATAGTTTTCATGTTCTTTCATGGGATTATTCAGATATATTATCAAGAGAAGACCTAAGTGTTTACAATGGCTCATTCTGGTCTGGTGTTGTTTATTATCCTAGTAATGCAACCGGTAAAGAACAGAAATACAAGTTTTTCATTGAAAATGATACTCAGAATGGCTGGGAAAATAGTATTGCGGATAGAGTATTCAGTATTCCTGCTAAGGATTCAACATTAAATTGGGTTTCATTTGATAATCAGTTTATTGTTACCTCAGTTGAAAATGAGAAAAATTCATTGATGAATTTTAATTTGCATCAAAATTATCCGAATCCATTTAATCCTATTACAACTATTAATTATTCTTTGATTAAAGATACATTCGTTAAGCTGATTGTTTTTAATTTCCTTGGCGAAGAGATGAACATTCTTGTAAATGAATTTCAGCTAAAAGGCGAACATACTGTGATTTGGAATGGAAAGGATTATAATAACTCTGATCTCTCATCTGGAATTTATTTAATAAAGCTGATATCAGATTCAAGAGCTGAAACAATTAAAACAATTCTGCTTAGATGAGATACCTTTTACTTTTATTAATAATTTGCATAGCCGGAATTAATTTTCCCCAAAATTCGCCAAGCTTAATCTATGTTGATGATAGTGGACGAATTAAATGGGCAGCAAGTAATAAAGAAGCTTATTTCTATGGTGTTAATTATTCAACACCGTTTGCATTTTCGTATCGAGCATTAAAGAATAAAGCTATCTCCCATAAAGATGCGATCGATCTTGATGTTCAACAATTTAAAAGATTAGGAATTAATGCTTATCGTATTCATGTTTGGGACAGGGAAGTATCAGATAGGGAGGGAAATTTATTAGTCAACGAACATATTGAGTTATTGGATTACCTCATTTCGAAACTGATAGAAAATGACATTTATATCATTCTAACTCCAATTGCTTGGTGGGGAACTGGTTGGCCAGAACCTGATATGCAAACACCAGGGTTCTCATCTTTCTATTCAAAAATTGAATCAACTACTAAACCTGATGTAATTGAAGCTCAGAAAAATTATCTTAAGCAGTTTGTAAACCACAAAAATTCATACACCGGAAAGTCAAATAAAGATGAAAAATTAATAATTGGTTTTGAAATCTTTAATGAACCCAATCTCCCTAGGAATGAAGACAGCATAACCACATATGTAAATAGTTTAGTTGAAGTACTTAAGAAGGAAGGTGTAACAAAGCCTATATTCTTTAACATAAGCGAGAACAATGAGCAAGAGCATTGGAAAGGAGTAGCTTCATCTAAAGTCGATGGTATCTCATTTCAGTGGTATCCAACCGGATTGGTTAAGTACAGCGAGCTGGAAGGTAACTTTACTCCGAATGTTATGAACTATCAAATTCCGAATTTTACTGATAAGATTAAAAGCAAATCTAAAATGATTTACGAATTTGATGCTGCTGATGTTGGAAAATCTTATATGTATCCGCTAATGGCTCATAGTTTTAAAGAAGCAGGAATGCAATGGGCAACAATGTTCTGTTATGATCCAACTGTAATCGCACAGTACAATGCGGAATATCCAACTCATTATTTAAACTTGCTTTACACGCCGCAAAAAGCAATAAGTTTTCTCATATCTTCCACAATTTTTGTTGAAGAGTCGCTCTTAAATAAAACTCTTGATAGTACCTCAGTTATAATGGGAGATGCGTTTTCAGATTATTCACATGATTTGAGTTTATTAAACGAGAGTAAAAAATTTTATTATTCCGGCAATACAAATGCTGCACCAGCTGACGTCAACAATCTTGAAAACATTGCGGGTTATGGCAGCTCAAGCATTATTAAGTATGAAGGAAGAGGTGCATATTTTATTGACAAAATTGAACAAGACTTATGGAAACTTGAAGTCTTTCCAGATGCGGTTTGGTTGAAAGATCCTTTTGGAAAAAATGGATTAGATGATCCGGTTTCGAAGTTAATTTGGAAAACTCATAAAATGAAGATAATGCTGCCTGGATTAAATTCAGATTATAATCTTTACTCATTAAATCGAAATTCAAAACAAGCTGTTAATAATGAAATTGAAATTGAACCTGGTGTTTATTTTGTAACTAACGGTACAGCATCACCCATTGATTTTACCAAGGTTACTCCAACTGATTTTGAAAAGATTAAAAAGTATGGTGAGTTTATTAATGGGTTTACAGAAACAGAAATCAGAAATTTAACACCATTAAGTTTTTATGAAGATGACCATAAAAAAATCGAAGTAGAAGTATATTCGAACGAGAATAACCTGAAGGTATTTGTTTATGTTAAAAGATTATGGTGGCGAGGTTTTCAAAAAATCCAACTTCAGAAGCTGAATGATTTTACATTTGAAGCGCAGCTTCCTAACGAGTTATCTGCCGCTGGAATTATAGAATACTACATTGCCTTAGAAAATGATGAGCGCGTGCTTACATTCCCAGGCAAGCTAAAAATGTCTCCGGATTTTTGGAGCTTCAACCCAAAAGAAAAGTATGAGCTGTCAATTTATCCTTCATCAGATAAAAAAATTATTTATCAACCAGCTCGTGACTTTAAGAACCTGACTGTGCCGAATATTTGGCGGTTTGTGGATTACCAGATTGATTATTCTTTTGACTTTGATAATAAAGAGGAATTAAATCTTAAGCTAAGAAGTGTTAGAAACAAATTTCCCGAATTTGCACTGCAATTCTATGTAGGAAAATATACCCAAAATATTCAGCCTGATTATAATCAGCTTGAGTTAGAAATTGAAAGCTCCAATGGTGAGTTGGATTCTGCGTACGTAAGAGTGCTTTATGATGATACAAAAGGTTTTGAGCAGAAAATTGCTATTTCACCATTTTATGAGAAAATAAAAATTCCACTTATAGAAACACATAAATTCAATTATGCTTTACTGCCAAGACCATACCCAACTTTTTTACCGTACTGGTACGTTTCAAATTTCATAGCTGATTCTGCCAGAAAACCAAAATTAGAATCTATTCAAATTGCAATACCTTTGCCAGAACCAAAAATTGAATTAAAAGAATTTGGAATTAAAATTAAGAGCATTTCTTTAACTAAGGCTGCACATGATTAGCTCACTAAAAGAACTTTACAGTAATAACGAAAAGATACTCAACTGCCAGCAAAGCAGATTGAGTAAACTATCTCACAATTTTGAGTCAATGTTTGGGTCAAAGCCGCTTAAGTATTTTAGTTCGCCAGGACGAACCGAAATTAGTGGTAATCACACTGATCATAACCATGGCAAAGTCATTGCTGCGAGTATAGACTTGGATTCAGTTGCGGCAGCATCGCCGAATAATAAAAATAAAATAGTTTTATTTTCTGAAGGATATCCAAATACATTTATTATAGATTTAAATAAAACAGAGCCTATTGCAGATGAGAGAGGTACAACTGCTGCATTAATAAGGGGAATTGCTGCAGGATTTAAAAATAAAGGATATTCCATCGGTGGTTTTAATGCATGCGTAACAAGTCAAGTAGTAATTGGATACGGATTAAGTTCCTCAGCTTCGTTTGAAGTTCTTGTTGGAACAATCCTAAATTATCTTTTTAATGATGGGATTATTGCAAGCGAAGAGATTGCAATGATTGGTCAGTTTGCAGAAAATAAATATTTTGGAAAACCATGCGGTTTAATGGATCAAATTGCATGTGCTGTTGGTGGAATTGTCTCTATTGATTTTTTTGATTCGCAGCAACCTGGAATTCAAAAAATTGATTTTGATTTTCGATCTCAAGGTTACAAAATATTAGTTGTTGACACTGAAGCCAGCCATGCTGATTTAACAGATGATTATGCAGCTATTCCTTTTGAAATGAAAGAAGTTGCAAAGCACTTCGGTAAAGAATTTTGTGCTCAAATTTCTCTTGAAACACTTCTTGCAGAAATCAGCTCACTAAGAAAAAGTGTAAGCGATAGAGCTGTGCTTAGAGCAATTCATTTTCTTGAAGAGAATGCAAGAGTTGAAAAACAAATAGAAGCTCTTAACAATAATAATTTTGGTTTGTTTCTAGACTTAGTAAATGAATCTGGAAACTCATCATACAAATACCTCCAAAATATTTATTCACCTAAAAATATTGAGGAACAAAGTGTTGCTATTGCCCTTGCATTAAGTGAAATGTTTATTAAAAAATATAGAACGGGTGCTTGTAGAATTCATGGCGGAGGTTTTGCTGGTACAATACAATTATTCCTGCCAGATTATTTAATTGATGAATATAGAAGTTTTATATCAAAAATTTTCAGAAATGAACTTATTAAAGTTTTAACAATTAGACCATTTGGTACAGTCTGCTTAACAAATAATTAAAAAATTAATATATCGGGAAAAAAATTATGAGCACAATTGGCTTAACCATTATCGATTGGATAATAATAGCAATTTACTTTGCATTTGTACTTGGAATCGGCTTCTACCTTAAAAGATTTACCAAGGACGAAGAAGATTTTTTTCTTGCTGGAAGAAAGAATAGCTCTTGGGTTGCTGGTCTGGCTTTCCTATCTGCCAACCTTGGTGCACTTGAGTTACTTGGAATGACAGGAAATACTTTTAAATACGGAATGTACGTCGCACATTTTTATTGGATAGGTGCAGTACCCGCAATGATTTTCCTGGGTATTTACATGATGCCATTTTATTACAGCAGCAAGATAAAATCAATACCTGGTTATTTAAAACTTCGCTTTGATGAAAAAACCAGAGTTTTAAATGGAATTGCCTTCGGCATTATGACGGTGTTAGTATCGGGTATAAATCTTTATGCTATGGCATTAGTGCTCCATACTTTTTTAGGATGGAACTGGGATGTAAGCATGTGGACCTCAGCAATTACCGTTGCAATTTATGTAACACTAAGCGGGCTTATGTCAGCTATTTTTACAGAGATTATTCAATTCTTTTTAATTTGGTTCGGGTTGTTTCTTGTTTCTATTCTTGGAATAATTGAGATAGGAAGTGTACAGGAAATTTTTAATAGAATCCCAGAATCTTTTAACACTTTATGGTCAACGTCGGCAAATCCTGCTGAAAATGGGATGCTCATACACTGGGGTGGAATTGTTTTAGGATTGGGTTTTGTATTATCTTTTGGTTATTGGACAACTGATTTCCTTGTAGTTCAACGTGCGTTCTCTGCAAAGGATTTACGAACTGCAAGAATGGCACCAATTCTTGCTTCATTCTTTAAAATGGCATTGCCATTTATTGTAATTCTCGCAGGGTTAATCGCTATTGTACTTGCCAATGATCCGAATAGTGGTTTTGTTTTGTTAAGAGATGGTAATCAAATTAATTATGACTCTGCCTTACCTTTATTAATTGCTCGGTATTATCCTACCGGATTAATAGGACTTGGAGTAACAGCGCTGCTTGCAGGTTTCATGGCAGGCCAAGCTGGGAATATAAGTGCTTTTAATACTGTTTGGACTTATGATATCTACAAATCTGTTTTAAATAAAAATGCATCCAATACTCACCTTTTATGGATGGGCAGAATTGCAACAGTGGTTGGTGTTGCAATAAGTTTAATAACAGCTTACTGGGCAAAAAGCTTTCCTAGCATTATGGACTATATGCAGGCAATTTTTTCGTGGGTTAACGCACCTCTATTTGCTACAATGCTTTTAGGTATGTTTGTTATATGGATTACTCCCAATGGAGCTTTTTGGGGTTTAGTTTTGGGAATGAGTTCATCAATCATCATGTATTTAGCAGTTAAATTTCAATGGATAAGTTTAAGTCTAATTACAATGTCAGAAGTCTCTTCTGATATGGCTGCAAATTTTTGGCGTGCTTGGTGGGCATGGCTTATCTGTTTTATTGCTACAATAGTAATTAGTCTTTTTACTAAAAAGAAGCCTAAAGAAGAATTGGTGGGGTTAGTTAAAGGATTAACTCCCGAAACTGTTGATAAGGAGTTCAAGCTTATTCAACGACCGATATTTTGGGCAATTATATCTTTAGTTGTTTTTGCCATTCTAAATATTTATTACTGGTAAAATGGAGAAATTATGAAACCAATATGGTATTTTGTTGGACTTATACTCTTAGTAATAGGAGGTATTTTACTATTAACAGGATTGTATATGTTTCTTTTTCATTCGGAATCTAAATCTGTTCTCTCAAGCCTTCATCCAAATATATGGTGGGGGGCAACAATGCTTGTAGTGGGTTTAATTTTTATTGTTAAGAACAGGAACATTACAATAGATTAAGCGTGTAGATTAAGACAAAGATTATTAAGTAAATGGTTAGTTTTTTAAAGATGTAAATCCCATCGTAAAAATTATTTAACACACAACAAATTTTTTATCTTATTTTGGTTAGAATCGATTAATCAATATTGCCACTACTGCATAGTGATAGAGAATATCTTAATCACTAAAAATGTTTGATTTCGAAAGAAGAAACATTTTCAATCTTGCTCAGTAATAGCTCGCCACAGAGTTTTATATTTACGGAAACTTCAGATCGAAGATAAATTACCTTAACAATTGTCATTGTAATAATTATTATTCCAAAATTTTTCATCAACTTGTGAAATACCCTAATTATAGTAGGTGCTTAACAATAATCAAATTATTCCCAAAGAAGCCTGCAAAAAAACTTGACATAACAGGTTAAATATATTAAATTTTAGTTAAACGTTTAACTACTTTAAATGAAACCAACAATTAAAGATGTCGCGAAAAAATCTGGTGTTTCTATTGCCACAGTCTCATTCGTAATCAATAATAGTAAGCCTGTATCTGTAGAAACCAGAAATCGTGTTTTGAAAGCTATTAAATCTCTCAATTTCCGCCCCTCGAATTCTGCAAGAGACTTAGTTACCGGTAAAACGGGTAATATAGGATTCATACTAACGGATGATCATTTTTTGAGAACAGAACCATTCTACACTAGAATCTTTTTAGGAACGGAATTCGAAGCAAGAAGCGAGGGCTATTACATATTGCTAACTACAATTAAACGAGATTTTAAAGAAACAGATAATTTACCGAGATTTATAATAGACAGAAATGTGGATGGAGTTATTGTAGCGGGTAAAGTCCCGCATTGCTTTATTGAAAGATTATCTGCGAGTAATCTGCCAGCTGTTTTTATCGACTATATACCTCCGAAGAATGACTATCCGATGGTGCTAATAGATAATATTCAAGGCGCACTAATGGCTACTAATCATTTAATAAGTCTTGGACACACAAACATTGCTTTTATAGGCGGTGGTACTGAGCATCCCAGCTGGGTTGATAGATTAAAGGGTTATAAACAAGCGTTAGAAAGTTCAAATATTCCCATTAAGAATAGCCTAATTGTTGCAAACGATAAATTCCAAGGAAGGCAGAACGGTTTTAATTCAGCGAAAATGTTGTTTTCAAAAAAGAATAATATAACTGCTGTCTTTGCAGCCAATGATGCGATGGCTATAGGTGTTCTAAAATATTTAAGAGATAATGGTAAGAGGGTACCACAAGATGTATCTCTAATCGGATTTGATGACATTGAAGCAGATCTTATGCTTAGTCCCACACTTTCAACGATAAGAGTTCCCAAACTTGAATTAGGTACAGAGGCGCTTAAGTTATTAGTTAATGTTATTAAGAGTAAAAAATCATTATCGAAAAAAATACTCGTACCTGTAGAATTAATTATTAGAGAATCTACCTCAATATACAGTCCAAAATAAATCTATGCTGGCAGCCGTATTTACAGAGAAAAAAAATATAGACGTATGTGACTTTTCACTTCGAACTATACAAAAAAATGAACTGCTTATTAAAGTGGCTTCTTGTGGTGTTTGCGGGACCGATAGGCATATATATGATGGTGTTGCTCCTTCAAGTATTCCAATAATACTAGGGCATGAATTCAGCGGAATTATTGTTGAAAAAGGTGACTCTAACAATGAGTTTATGGTTGGCGATAAAGTCGCAATTGATCCGAATATTTATTGTTGGCAATGTAATTATTGTAAAAAAGGAATGGTTAACTTTTGTAAAAACCTTAAAGCGCTTGGTGTAAATATAAATGGGGGATTTGCAGAATATTCAATTGTACCCTCTTCCCAAGTTTATCGCCTGCCCAATGATTTTAATTTAAATTTAGCTGCTTTTGCAGAACCACTTTCTTGTTGTGTAAGGGGAATTGAGAATGCAGATATTAAACCAGGTAATACGGTAGTAATAATTGGAGGCGGGTCAATAGGCTTGATTATGATTCAGCTGGTTCAAAATTCTGGAGCTTCCAAAATTATCTTGGTCGAACCATGTGATTATAAGCGGCAACTTGGACTCGACTTGGGAGCTGATTTTTCAATTGACCCCAATGACCATTTAGCCTTTAAAGCCATTGAAGACTTAACCAATTCACAAGTAGATATTGTAATTGAATGTGTGGGAAAGAATACTACTGTTGAAGATGCCATAAAAATTGCAGGTAAAGGAGGTAAGGTTGTAATCTTTGGTTTGACTCCTGCAGACCAAAACATTGTAATTAACCTGCAATCAGTTTTTCATAAAGAGCTGAAAATTATCAATTCCTATCTTAATCCATTCACTTTTAAGAAAGCAGTTGATTTATTGATTAATAGCCGAATAAATGTTAAAAAACTAATTAGCAGGCAAGTCTATCTAAAAGATATAACCGATGTTTTTAATAATAACCTTGATGTTCAACATATTGTTAAAACCCAAATAATAAACTTTAATTAATAACTTTTTCATGGAGGTGCTATGTATTTATTTCGTAGTATTTTAAGTTGGTGGATTTGGTGTATTTCCATCATACTTGTAATTCCCCAATTACCAGCAATGGCTCAAACTGAAATAAATCAAATAGGCAGTTTTGAACAGGAGTTGCCATCATATTGGAAGAAGGGTAATGAAGGAGGAGCAAAACTTACGTGGGCAACGGATCATTATCGTTCAATGGGCAGATCTTTGAAGATAGAAA